>JAQWEL010000001.1 GCA_028704945.1 Patescibacteria group bacterium | reverse complement strand
GTGTATTTTATTATTTGTAGAAAAGCGGTAGGGATTCGAACAGGTCAGGAGTGAACTAAATATTTTTGCGAGTGAGCAAAAATATTGCAGTGAACGTCCGAAAAACATTTGGGAAATGTTTTTCGCTGACCCTGGACAAACGAGGCGATATTCCAAAGGAATAGCCGAGTGCGGAAAATCCCTCACTCTCCGCACAAACAAAACTCGTTTGAAAAAAGCGAGTTTTTGTGTTATATTAGAGATAATAAATTAAAAATGCCGCAATCATCTGGTGAGAGACTGCGGTGAGGCGAAAAAATGAGACATGTTTTATAAACATAAAAACTTCATCATTGATATTGATTTAAGAAAAGTTTTTGATGAAAATCACAAGGAATTAGCTATAACAGGAAATGCCTATCTGACATTAGTCTTTTTGTGTAATCATGGTTCGGCAAACGTTACCGACATTGGCTACGCCTTAGATATGATGAAAGACTATAATGAGGATCATATTAGGCAATATCGTTATAAAATAAACACTATAATTGGCTACAAAGTTGTGAAATATGAAAATAAAATATATTTTATTGATGGAAAAATTGAAAAAATAGAGTCTGAAGACCCCCTTGTTTTAGACAAAAAAGACCGTATTACGGATTCATTACGGTCTGATGATGTAAAATTTAGCCAAAAGAGAAAATTTTTAAACAAAAAGATGATTTTAAACAAAAAGATTTTAATAATAGTCCTGTCGCTTCTTGCTTTAATCGGGGGTTATTGGTTGGTTGTAAATATAACTAACAAACCACTGGGGAAAATATTTTGTAATATTAAAGGCAATGTTTCTGTAGATGGAGAAAAAATATATCACCTGCCAAATTGTTTGAGTTATGAAAAGGTTGTCATAGAAGCCGAAAAAGGTGAAGGGTGGTTTTGCAGTGAGCAAGAAGCCAAAGACGCCGGTTGGCGAAAAGCTTTGAATTGTAAATAAGTTTTTTATTAGTTTGCAAATTAAATTTTGCTCAAAATAAAAGCTATTTTGTAATTATATGGAAATTAAATTGTATTATAATATTTATCCGGGGATTGCAAGAGAAGAACTAAAAATAATCAATATTACCTTAAATGGTAAAATGGGCCTATATTTTGAAAAATTTTCAGCAAACGAATTATTAGAGTCGCCACCAGAAACAAGACGGTTTGAGTGCGAATATAATAATGACTATAAAAAAGAATTTAATAATTTAAATTATAGATTTAAATTTTTTCATAATCATTGTGATGACGATAGTTTTTTGGGCGGTAAAGAGGGCTATGCACATCTAAATAGTTGGGAAAAAATAAAAATTGAGTGGCTTTTTAAAAGAAGTTGGTTTCAGCAAAAAGAAAACATTAAATGGCTAATTAGTATTCCAATATCTATTTTAACTGCATGGATTACGTCTTATCTTTGTAATTTTTAATATTACGGGGTTTATTATTAATTAAAATTTATGAGTTTGTTTAAACAAAAAATTTATTATGGCCAATTTATTCTTGATATAATAAAATTTCAATTTGATTTTTTAGAAAATAGTTTTAGTAAATTAATAGTTTTAGCAGATGAACTTAATGTCTTGGGAGAAAAAGATAAAGAGGATTATTTTGATAAAGCACAGGAATTAGTAGTTGTTGATATTCTCTTTGGTTGCTGCAGATGTTTTAATGAAAATTTATCTAGCGAAAATGTTGGGCAGGTTGTAAGTATGATATATGGTAAGTATTTAACAGAATGTAAGCAAGCATCAAAAACTTTGGCGGAAGATAGAGTGAAAAGAGTTCTTAAATTGGTTTGTGCCATGGAAGATGAAATGCAGAAACAAGATAATCAAAATAGACGGCTTGGCTATAAACATCCGTATGAAATTCAGGATGAAGTTGAAAAACAAAAATTTTATCTTTGTAGGGCCTTTAGTAATTATTGTGTTGGTAACGATGTTAAAATTAAAAATTGGGAAGGAAAAAATTTTGCAGCCTTTAAATTTGCAAAATCTTTCATATTAGCTGATGTCGTCAAAACGATGCTGAAAGAATTCAGAATTATTTTTTAAAAAAAACTAACCGGAGAAAATACTTGCAACCATAGCGGCAAAAGATCATCTGATGGGCTTCAAGAGATATACCAAAAATATTCCGGATTTGACAAAATTTTTTAGATTCGAAGGTGAATTGTTGCTAGTGAGGTTATTGTTTTTAAGCATAAGTTTGCCAGGTTATAAAAGATATTAAAAAATTAGTAGTAAAAACAAGATAAAATAAGCGCGATTCTTATTGTTTTAGCTTTGATGTTTTATGTTGGTGCCGACGTATATTATTTTGCCGTTTATGAATTATTAATCGAGGGTCTTGAACGGCGTATTGGCACTAAAATCTTTACTAATGCAAGCGCTAAAAGCGACACGAACGACAAACAAACAGACCAAGTTTCAAAACGAAAATGAATTAATTCAAGAAAAAGTGGCGCAGCCATTATCATCGATAAAGTTATATATATAAAATTGGGATTTATTTATATATTTATATATTATAAATATATAAATAATTTTAAACTTAAACTAGATTGTGGGATAAAAAAAGAACTAAATAAAATCCTTTTAAAGGATTTATTAGATAAATTAGATGAAAAATTTATTAATTATTTTACATTAATTTAATAAAAAATATATGAAAAACACAAAATTTTTGAGATTAATTATTTTAGGAATTTCATGGTTTTTACTTTTAATTGGTTCGTTTTGTCTATTTTCAATAATAGAGTCTCAAGATTATGAATACATAGGTGCACCAATTGTCTTTTCTTTAATTTCAATACTTTATGGTTTGTATGCAATTTTATACAATAAAAAATGGATAGATGTAACTGTAAAGACTGTGTTTATAACATTATTAACTTTTTATATATTTGTTACGGTATCTTTCCCTGTGTTTGTTTTTGAATCTATTTATATGAGCATTACTCCATTTGAGTTTATTTTATCTATGTTTTTGATAGTCTTAATGCTCGTGTATTTATATTGGAAGCAATTAAAGCTATTTTTTAAATCAATTACTGAATTTAGAAAAAATCATAAAAAAACATACTTTGTGTCTATGATGATTTTAATAGTTGTTGTATTTTCTCTTTATCATTTATGTAAAGCGTATAGATTTCAATATGCAATTGATATAGTTGCTAGAGATTGGAAAATTGATCCAGCTGAACTTGACCATATGAATTTGTATAATTTTGCATTCAAAAAAATAGCATTGTTTGCTGGTATTATTTTCTCAAGTACATTCTTAGTGCTTAAATCACTTGAAAAAGATAAATAAAGATTACACCTATCTGTAAACTTTATATTGATATCTCTGTCACTTTTGTCACTTTTTAAGAAAAATCAATAGTGCACGAAAACCTTATTTGTTATATATAATAAATATCGTTAAAAAAGCCTTATAATATTGCTATATGGTGATACTTAACCCAAGTGCAACCGCATAAAATAAAAAACCCGCTATCATGATAATCGCGGGTTTTTTATATTATATTAAAAATCTAAATTATTTCTTCAAAACATTATCGATAATAGTTATTAAACCTTCGTGACGCTGTCCATCCGAATCAGTAAAATCATTTTCTTGCCAAGCGCCTGGCAAACTTTTACCAGCGATAAAAATATGCGGCGTTCCAATAACGCCAAAAGTTTCCGCTTCTTTCTTTTCAGTCACAACAACTTGTTCGGCCTCATTGCTATCTAAACACTGTTTGAATTTATCTTCATCTAACTTTATCTTTTTGGCCAAGGCGTAATAAAAATTATTATCATTTATCCTTTTAGCCTGAGTTGAAAAAAGTTCGCTCATCATTTCTTCGCCCTTGTTAGCCGACAAAGAACATTCAAAAGCTTTAGCCGCTAAAATTGCTCCGGGATGACTTTCTAACGGAAAATGCCTGACAGCGACTCTTAAATCTTCTGGATATTTTTTTAACAAATTATTAACGACTTCTTGAAAACGAGCTGAAAAAGGACAATCAAAATCATAATAAACAACCAGCTGAACTTTACCATGCTTATCACCTAAGACGAAATCAGACACGCCAATTTCACGAACTGTCTTAATTTTTTCTTTTGATTCTCGCCAGGCTTCTAAATTTTTATCAGCCGCATTTTGTCGTTTTTCCAAAATGCCATCATTTTTAAATTTAAAAAAATCAAATTTAGTAATAGCATAAAACGCCACTAAAATAGTTAAAAACCCCAAACAAATTCCGCCGATAATAACAGCAATTTTATAGTCTTCTATCTTTTTCATTTTATTTTAATCTTAATCTGCCACCCACTAAAGCTTCGCTGATAATTCCAGCTGCGGCTAATAATTCACCTTCATTTAAAGGCTTGGAAATCATTTGCAATCCAATCGGCAGGCCATCAGCTAATCCCGCTGGGACTGAAACAGCCGGCAAACCAGCTAAAGAAGCCGGGGTTAAAAAGATGTCTTCTAGATACATCTTCAAAGGATCATTAATCTGCTCCCCTAACTTAAAGGCGGTGCTGGGAGTTGTCGGTCCGAGTAAAAAATCAACACTGGCAAAAGCTTTTTTAAAATCTTCAATAATTAAAGTTCTAACTTTCTGCGCTTTTAAATAATAGGCGTCATAATAACCAGCTGACAAAGCATAAGTGCCAAGCATTATCCTTCGCTTAACTTCTCTACCAAAACCATTACTTCTTGACGATAAATACTGTTCGGCTAAATTATCAACTTTGTCATCACTGTAGCCATAGCGAATACCGTCGTAACGAGCTAAATTAGAGCTGACTTCTGAAGGAGTAATGACATAATAGACGCTTACGCCATAAAGCGCATGTTTTAAATCAATCTCAGTCACTGTCGCGCCTAACTTTTCACAAACCTTGATAGCCTCAACGATTTTTTCTTTAATTTTTTCATCAACAGCATCGGACATAAATTCTTTAACAATACCGATCCTCTTGCCAGCTAAAGAAAAATGTTTAAAATCTTCCAAAAAATTAGGTTTCTCAATTGGCGACGTGGTTAAGTCTTTAACATCATGACCAGCCATAACGTCAAAGACCTCCAAAGCGTCTGCAGTGGTCTTAGCTAAAGGTCCAGGCACATCAGTCGAGCTAGTCATAGCAATTAAGCCATAACGTGAAGCGATACCATAGGTCGGCTTTAAACCAACCACACCACAAAAAGCAGCTGGATGCCGAATTGATCCACCAGTATCAGTGCCGATAGCAAATAAACATAAATCAGCAATTACGGCCGCGGCTGAACCGCCCGAAGAGCCGCCGGGAGCATACTTTGTATTCCAAGGATTTTTAGTAGAGCCATAAAAACTGGTTTCAGTTGAAGCGCCATGAGCAAATTCATCTAAATTGGTCTTGCCTAACAAAATAGCTCCAGCTGCATTCAAGCGAGCGACAACCGTAGCATCATAAGAAGCGATATAATTTTTAAGCATCTTTGAGGCAGCTGTTGTTCGCCAACCTTCAACCAAAATATTATCTTTGAGTAAGTATGGTATGCCTAATAACGGTCCGATTTCGCCTTGAGCCATCCTGTTGTCAGCTGCCATAGCTGCTTCTAAAGCTTTTTTTTCATCAACTAAAAGACAGGCGTTAAGCGCCTTATTCTTTTTTTTAATAGCCGCCAGACAATCTTTAACCAAATCAACGGCGGTAATTTTTTTATTATCCAGAAGCTCTCGCGCTTCTTTAATAGTTAGTTCATTTAATTTCATAGTAATATCAATATATCTTAAAATATCACCAAAATCAAGTAAATAAATAAAAGAACAGAAATTAATCTGCTCTTTTATTTTATAATTTTTTAATTTTAAAATTATTCTTTCAATCTCAATTCTCTAAACATCAGAGTGATTGTACCAACTGTCCAAGCGGCTAAAATGTAAGCCAATATCATGCCGACAAACGGAATAGATAATAAGGCATAAGTAACAACTACACCTAACATCATTGAAGTATAAGGGTTAACTGGTTCTGGTCTCTTTTTAGTTTTCTGTTTATGCTTATATCTGCCCATAATAACGTGACCTATCATAATAGCAGCTAATGGCTTGGCCACCATAACAGCAATCGCCCAAAGCATCATTAAAATAATAGCCACAGGAATACCAATCAAAGTAATTAATAAGAAAAGACATATCAATGGGGTCAAGGCTAAAATCAAAATTCCCCATAAAATATTTCTCTTCGGACTTTCCACCATCTTATCGGACATAATAACGCTTTGCTTACGGAAGAAAATAACAAACATTAAACCGATAATCATAGCGCTTAAGACAGCCGCAATTTTTGACCATAACCACAAAGAACCAACTGACCCCCAGACGCCGTCCTGCCAACTCCCCTGCGAAACATTTTTGATAATCTGACCTTTAATCGTTTCTCGTTTTTCAATCTTAGCGTCACTAACTGCCTCATAAGTTAAATCACCATCAATCTTGGCGGTTTGCAATATAACCAAGGGGGTATTAGTGGTATCATCGGTGCTGTCATTCATTTTCAGATTAACACTTTCGCCAATTTTACCACCCAAATAAACCTGCTCAGCGGCTCCAAAAACATTGCCATTAATGTTGCCTAAAGTGTTAAATTTATCAGCCAAAAATACCGTGTCCATACCGACATCAGCTTTTGGTGACAAATAAAGAGCGCCGGCTACAACGGTAATATTCCTTAAAACCGGGCTGGCGATAGTCGCATTACGCGCTAGCAAACGAACACTGCCGCCAACCGTTCCAGTCACATCAATTATTTGGGCGGCGCAAATAACATCACCATCGATATTACCGGAAACTGTAACAGTTTCTCCGGCACAAATTAAATCTCCTTTAACATGGCCTTTGATTTCCACGTTAGAAGCGACGGCATAATAATTGCCGTCAATCGTTTGGTCTTTATTGACCACGACGTTTGAATTGCCTGATGACACTTGATTAGAGGCAAAAACCCCTCCTGGCAAAATAATTGCCACAGTTGCCACGACAACAAAAAGCTTTTTCCAGCTTGTTTTTGTCATAATTTTGTGTTTAAATAGCATTAGTTTTTTATTTTAATTTATTATAGCAAATTTTTAAAAACATGACAAAACTTTTAGATAGCCAAATTATTAAAGCCTTATTAGAAGCTGCCCCAAAATCATCGGCTGATTTGTCACGCGCTAAAAAACAAATTGCTAAAAAATTTAAAATAAGCCTACCAACAAATGCGGAGTTAATTAAAATAATCAAAGAACTGCCCAATCAAGCAGAGCAAGAGGCTTTACTTTTACTTTTAAGAAAAAGAGCAATCAGAACGATGTCTGGCGTAGCTCCAGTGGCAGTGCTAATCAAACCTTATAAATGTCCAGGTAATTGTGTTTATTGTCCTAAAGCCGATAATGCTCCGCAAAGCTACTTGCCCAATGAACCGGCTGTTATGAGAGCGATATATTGCGACTACGACCCAGTCAAACAAGTCCAATATCGGCTCAGAGCCCTAGAGGCTAATGGTCATGCTCCCCAAAAAATAGAATTAATTGTTATTGGCGGCACCTGGTCTTATTATCCCAAAAAATATCAATACTGGTATATTGCTAGTCTTTTTTTTGGCGCTAATAATTATCTTAAAAATAAGGCTAAATTTGCTCCAGCTAAAACAGACAGCTTGGAAAATTTACGAAAAATATTAATCAGGGAACAGAAAAAAAATGAGAAAGCCACTTACCGCATCATCGGCTTAACTCTTGAAACCAGGCCTGATTATATTAACGAAAAAGAATTACAAGAAATGAGATTTTTAGGGGCGACCCGAATTGAATTAGGCATCCAGGCGATCGATGACGAAATATTAAAATTAAATAAACGCGGCTCAGACACTAAAGATATTAAAAAAGCCATGGCTTTAATCAGAGCTTGGGGTTTTAAAACTACTTGGCATTTTATGCCAGCTTTGCCTGGTTCAAATCCTAAAAAAGACTTAGAAATGTATCAGGAAATGTTTACGCCGGAAAATAATTTAATCAAGACAAGTTTTGCTTTAAAAAAAGAAATAACCAACAAGGCTATAAAAAAAATAACTGAAGCCGAGACAATTGATTCTGATTATAATCCAGATCAGTTAAAATTTTATCCAACTGTTGTTACTGAAGGGAGCGAGCTTTATGATTGGTGGAAGCAGGGTTTATATAAACCCTATTCCAACGACGAATTAATCAAACTGATTTTTGATTGTAAAAAATATACTCCGCCCTTTGTTCGCATTATCCGACTAATCAGAGACATACCAGAAGAATCAATCTTAGCTGGCAATAAAATAACTAATTTAAGACAGCTAGTCCAAAAACAAGGCGCGGTTTGCCGCTGTATTCGCTGTCGCGAAGCCAAGCACGCTAAATTATCTAAAGACAAAGCCTTCTTGATAATCCGCAAATATCAAGCTTCTGGCGGAGAAGAATATTTTTTAAGTATTGAGGACAAAGATGAAAAAATTCTTTATGGTTTTTTGCGCTTAAGAATTGAGCAATCAAAAAATAATCCATTCGAGACAAAAACTGCTTTTGTGCGTGAATTGCATGTTTATGGGCAATTAGTTGCTGTTGGTCAAGCTGGTAAAACCCAGCATCAAGGTTTAGGTAAGAAACTTTTAACGGTCGCTGAATTAATTGCCAAAAATCATCAAGCCAAGCGTTTAGCCATAATTTCTGGCGTCGGTGTCCGCGATTACTATCGCCGGCTTGGCTACAAATTATCCAAAACTTATTTAGTTAAGCCTCTATGAGAAAGCTGCTTAAAAATAACATAGTTCTATACTTTATTATTGGTTTAACTTTTTTGGTTTATTACCAAAGTCTGTTTAATGGTTTTGTTTATTGGGATGATTATTTTCAAATAACTAATAATCCAGATATTCAAAATCTTAACTTATCTAACATAATTAAAATTTTTTCTAGTCAATGTATTGGTATGTACCAACCGATAACTTCTAGTTTTTACCTATTAATACATCACTTCTTTGGCCAAAATCCATTTGCTTTTCATTTATTTTCATTATCAGTGCACTTAGTCAATGTAACCTTAGTTTGGTTTTTAACTCAAAAATTTTTCAAAAATAACAAAAAATTCTTAGCTATAACTATCACTGCTCTCTTCGCTTTTCACCCAAGCAACGTAGAGGCAGTTGCTTGGATCTCGGGTTTAGGCACTGTTCTTTCTACTAGTTTTTTATTAGCTGCTTTATTAATCTATTATCAAGACAAAAAAACTACCAAAACTAACATTATTTTTTATTTCTTGGCTATAGCAGCCTATTTAAGCAAGTCTTCAACAGTTATTTTACCGCTACTTTTATTATTAATAGACTGGCTCAAATATAAACAAATCACTTTAAAAAATATTTACAGTAAATGGCCCTTATGGATAGCTTCTGTCGGTATGGGCTTAATTACTATTTGGGCACGCAATCAAGAACAACATTTTTCCAACACTGTTGAGGTTTATTCTGTTGCAGAAAAAATTATCTTATGGTTTTATTCTTTCGGTTTCTATTTTATTAAAGCTTTGGTGCCTTATCATTTGAGTCCTTTTTATCTTTATCCAGCTAAAATAAATTCATGGTTGCCGATAGAAGTTTGGCTTATAGCCGCTCTGTTATTACTGATAGTAGCTGGATTTATAATATGTAAAAAAACGCGCCAACTCTTACCTTTGGCTTTTTGGTTTTTTATTAATCTAATCTTGATTATCAGAATTATACCTATCGGTAATATGATTACTGCTGATCGTTATCAATATTTATCAAATCTTGCTGTATTTGGCATAATAGGACTTGGTTTAAGCAAACTAAACAAAAAAATTAGCTTAATTATAATTGCTTTAACAGTAAGTATGTTCACTGTAATTACTTTTTTCACTATACCAAATTGGAAAAATGAAATCACCGTCATGACTACAGCTATTAATTTTTACGGCGATAATCCTGAATCAGCCTTCCTGTATGACAACAGAGGTAATAGTCTTGCGGCAGACAATAAAATCACAGAAGCGGTTAAGGATTTTCAAACAGCCATCTACCTTAATCCTAAATTAGCTAATTCCTATAATAATTTAGGTTTACTAACTGTTGATTATTTTAAAAATCCCAAGCAAGCGATTAAACTATTTGATGAAGCGATTAATAGAGATTTTACCAATTCAAGATATCACTACAACAAAGCAACTACTTTGGCTCAATATAGCCAAGCTAAATTAGCCTTGTCAGAATTCGATCTGGCCATTAAACTTAATAAACAAGGGGCGCCAGCTGATTATTATCATAATCGCGGCAATGCCAAACTAACCTTGCGCGATTTTCCTGGAGCTATAGCTGATTTTAAAACAGCTTATCAAGCTAATAATAATCCTCTATCTTTATCCATGCTCGGCTTAGCGAAATTTAATGCTGGCGATAAAAGCGGAGCTTGTCGAAACTGGTTAGAAGCGGCCAAGCAAAAAGAAGCGACGGCTATTAAAAATCTTTCTAATTGCCACTGATTATGTTAAAAAAAATAAACCGACAAATAAAAAATAAAATTTTAAAAAACAAATTTTTTATTTTTATAGCCTTAGGCTTAATTTTAATCTCAATCTCTATTTATTGGCCTGCTCTTAAGGGCAGTTTTTTAACTTGGGACGACATCGAGCAAGTAAACAACAATAAAGATGTTATTAATTTCAATTTTTTTACTATTAAAAAAATTTTTTCTAACTTTTATTTAGGCATGTATCAGCCCTTAGCCACCATAAGCTACGCTTTGGAATACAAAATCTTTGGAGCCAATTCTTTTTATTTTCATTTAGACAACCTAATCATCCATTTTGTTAATACAATCTTAGTTTACTGCATTTTTATTAGGCTTAATTTTAACAAAAAAATTGCTGGCTTAACCGCTATCTTCTTTGCTCTTTGGCCGACACAAGTTGAAACTGTCGCCTGGATATCAACTCGAAGCACTTTGTTGTGCTCATCTTTTTTCTTGGCATCAATCCTCTGCTGGCTTGATTATTTAAAAAACAATAATCGAAAAAAGTATGGCTGGTCTATAATCTTATTTATTTTTTCTTTACTTAGCAAAGTCGCCGCCTTGCCTTTGCCTATCATTTTATTCTTAATCGATTATGCCAAAAAAAGAAAAATTAATAAAAAATTAATTTTAGAAAAACTGCCTTTTTTTATTATCACCTTTATTTTTGGATTAATTGCCATAAAAGCCAGAACAGCTGACGATGCGCAATTTCAAATAGTTTATACCACTAATAAACTTGGTAAAATAATAATAAACTACGGTTACTCATTTTTTCTCCAAATAAAAAATATATTACTACCATTCCAGCTATCTCCTGTTTATTATTATGTTTTTGAACCTCTAAAAATTTTATATAGTCTTTCCTTTGTTGCCTTCTTCTTACCAATCTACTTTTTCAGAAAAAAACAAACTGTCTTAGCTGTTTGGCTGTGCTTTCCTATTCTTATTTCTGTTAGCTTAGTCCATATTCACCGTTTAAACTATGCGGCCGCCGATCGTTATACTTACTTAGCCTGCCTATCATTTTTATTCCTCCTGGCTTATGGCTTGGATTATCTGTCACAAAAACGAAAAAAATTGTCAGCTATATTAAGTTTGATAATAATCTTGACAGTCAGCTTTCTGTCAGCCAAACAGGCAACAATTTGGAAAAATAGTGAGAGTATCTGGTTAGCGGCGGTTAATAACCAGAATTCCGTTATGAGTTACAATTATTTAGTAAACTATTATCTGATTTCTAAAAACCAAAATGAAGAAAAAATAGCCGCGGTGATGCCAATTATCTGCAAAAGAAAAGATTTGAATGCGTCTAGCCAAACTTCTTGCGGATTATTTTATTACGAACACAAAGATTATCAGATGGCTCTTTTCCATTACATTAAAGCGATTGAAGAGAATCCAAATGAACCAAAATATTATTACAATCGAGGTCTAACCGCCCTACAGCTAAATGCTGTCGCTAACGCTTGTAAAGATTTTAAGCAAGCTGAAAAATTAGGTTTTACCATTGACCAAGAAACGAAAAAAAATTGCCCTTAAGCTATGTTAAAAAAACTTTTTACTTTCATAAAAAACAATCTTCTTTTATTAATTATCATTATCGCCGGCGTTTCAGTTAACTTGCCGGCTATTAATGGCCAATTCTTATCATGGGATGACGATATACAAATCACCAAAAATACTTTGGTGACTGATTTTAAACTTTCAGCTATTCCTAAAATTTTTCAATCCTATTGCGCTGGCATGTATCAACCTTTAGCCACACTTTCCTTCGGGTTAGAATATAAATTTGGCCAAGGCAGCCCCTTAGTCCACCATCTCGACAGTTTGATCTTGCATGGCTTAAATATTTTTTTAGTTTACTATCTATCGCTGCTGTTATTTAGGAAAAAAAATATCGCCCTTGCTTCAGCCGGTTTATTTGCTATTTGGCCGACACAGATTGAAACCGTTTCTTGGATTAGCGCCAGAAGCACTCTTTTAGCCAGCGTTTTCAGCTTAGCTAGTTTAATCTATTATTTAAAATATTTACGCCAACAAGCCAATAAATATTACATTTTCGCTGTCTTATTATTTGTCGCTTCATTGTTATCCAAAATATCTTCAGCTGGTCTGCCATTACTTTGGTTTTTAATTGATTATTTGGAGGGAAGAAAAATAAGCCTCAAATTATTTTTAGAAAAAATACCATTATTAGTCTTATCTGCCGGCGCTGCTCAGATTGCCGTTTTAGCTAGGAAAAATGTTGGTACCCTAATCTTTTCTTTTTACACGCCAATTAACAAAATCGGCTTAATTTTATTTTCAGCCGGACGGCAATTAATTAAAACCGTTTGGCCATTCGGAGCTATTGCTTATTATGAACATCCAGTCGATCACAACGATAATTTGTACTGGTTTGCTTGGCTGGAAGCGCTTTTGCCAATTTTGACCATTATTTACGGCTTTATAAAGCGTTCAAATAAATTAATCATCTTCTGCTTAGGCTGGTTTTTTATTAACATAGCTTTAAGCATTCAACTAGCGCCTTATATCACTATTGCGGGAGCGGATCGTTATAATTATTTAGCAGCTTTAGGCGTTTGGTGGCTAATAATTATTTTCTTGGATAGACAAAAATTAAAAATAGGCAAACTATATAAAATTATTTTTTTAATTATTTTTATCATCGCTTTGTTTTATGAATCAATTGACGTTTCGTCCTCTTGGAAAAATAATTTAAACTTATGGCAAAGAGTCTTGGATTATAATCCAGCTAGCGGTATGGCTCTGCTAAACAAAGCTCAAGCGGAATATGATCAAAATGATACTTTTTTTGCTTTTGAAGATGTCGGCTTAGCCACTGCATTGGGTTCAAATTTAGCTGAAGCTTGGAATCTTCAAGGAATTATTTTAATGACTAAATTTAATCGCAATTTTGAGGCTTTGCAATCATTTAATAAAGCCGTCATCAAATCTGACAAAAATTATATTTATATTTTTAATCGTGGCTTAGCTTTAGCTAATCTCAAGCAATATCAGGCAGCTCTTAACGATTTTTCTACTGCCAAAAAATTGTTTGGCAGTAAAAGTCAGCCATCAGAATTAAGCGCGATTTGTTATAGCCAAGGCATTGCCTATTATCAATTAAAAAGCTATGCTTTAGCTATCAAAAGCTTTCGAGAATCTATAAATAACAACAAAGAAAATAAAGACAGCTGGTATTATTTGGGTTTAAGTCTAAATAAATTAAATTCTAAAACAGGTTGCCAGGAAGTCATTAAAGCTAAAGAATTAGACTTTGATGTTGATGAAAAAATAATTAAAACTATATGCCAATAAAAGACACTGCTGTCCGTGAGCTTATCAGACGAGAAGCTCAACGGCAAAATGAAACTTTAAATTTGATTGCCTCCGAAAATTACGCGCCTCGCGATGTTTTGGAAGCCTTAGGTTCTCCTTTCACTAATAAGTATGCCGAAGGTTACCCAGGCAAACGCTACTATCCTGGCAATGAAATAGTTGATCAATTAGAAAACTTAGCGATTAATCGAGCTAAAAAATTATTTAAAGCTGAACACGCTAATGTCCAAGCTTTATCTGGCGGTGGCGCTAATTTAGCCATTTACTTAGCCTTAATGCAGCCGGGTGAAAAATTAATGGCTTTAAAATTATCTCACGGCGGACACCTTTCACACGGACATCCGGTCAATTTCTCCGGTAAAAACTATAAAATAATTTTTTATGAAGTTGACAAAGCTACCGGCCGCTTAGATATGGATAAAATTCGCGCTCAGGCGGAAATTGAAAAACCAAAAGTCATCATAGCTGGCGCCAGCGCTTATGCTCGAGAAATAAATTGGAAAGAATTCAGTGTCATCGCCAAATCAGTTGGGGCTTATTTAGTGGCTGATATTTCCCATACCGCCGGCTTAATTGCTGGCGGAGCCTTAAAAAATCCTTGCCCTTATGCTGACGTGGTCATGACTACTACTCACAAAAGTTTGCGCGGCCCTCGCGGAGCTATTATCCTTTGCAAAAAAGAATTAGCTTCGGTTATCGACAAATCAATCTTCCCAGGCTTCCAAGGCGGGCCTCATATGGCCAGTATCGCTGGCATTGCCGTAGCTCTAAAAAACGCTTCGGAAGAAAAATTTAAGACTTATGCCAAATCAACCATTATCAACTCTAAAGCAATGGCTAAAGAATTTAAAAAATTTGGCATTGATATTATCTCCGGCGGCACCGATACTCATTTAATGGTTTTAGACTTAAGTAAACAAAATATATCAGGAAAAATTGCTGAGGAATTATTAGTTGCGGCCGGAATTACGGTTTCTCGTTCTACCATCCCTGACGATACCAGGAGTCCGATGGATCCCTCTGGCATCCGCATCGGCACTCCAGCCATGACCACTCGCGGCTTCAAAGAAAAAGAATTTATCCGCACCGCCCAAATTATTTCAGCTATTATTACTGGCAAAAATTCTAAAAAAGATTTAAAAGTCTTTCGAGAAGAAATAACTAAATTACTCAAAAAATTTCCGGTTAAATAATCTTTTCTATTCTATATTAAAACTGTTCATTATCTGTGGACAGTTTTTAGTTTGCAATTTGTTCGGTATTATGATAAGCTGACCATAGCTTAGTCGTTTTGACTTTATACTAATTTTCTATTAATATTATTGGGAAATTTAACAAAAAATATGAAAATTATAGACGGAAAATATTTAGCCGAAGAAATAAAAAATGCTATTGCTCAAGAAGTATATTCGCTGGGCGATGATAGGCCTAATTTAGCCATCATTTTGGTTGGTCATAAACCAGACAGTGAGCTATATGTCAAAATTAAAGAACGAGAAGCTAAAAAAGTTGGCATTGATACCAGTTTATACAGGTTAGAAGAAGACACCACCGAAGAAGAAGTTTTGTCGGCTATTAATTTTTTAAATAAAGATCAAGCTACTCACGGCATTTTAGTTCAGCTTCCCCTGCCAACGCATTTAGATACTGATAAAATTATCGCCGCCATCAATCCCGAAAAAGATATCGACGGTTTCACTCCTGAAAACAAAAAAAATATTACCAATATTGATAATCCAAACAGATTATTGTCACCAGTTATTTTAGCTACTCTAATTTCGCTTGAAACCGCTCAAATCGAACTAAAAAATTCTACTTGCGCCATTGTAGCCAAGGACAGTGTTTTAACCTTTGGCTTGAAAGAAATATTAACAGCTTATGGAACCGAAGTTTCTATCTTAGACCAAAACGATAATCACTTAAAAGCTAAAACTAACTTAGCCGACATTTTGATTACTGCCATTGGTCAACCAGAATTTATCAAACACGAACATATCAAACCAGGCGCCACTATTATTGATATTGGTATCAGTCAAAATTCCGCTGGCAAAACCGTTGGCGACGTTGATCAAGCAGAAGCTAAAGAAGCGGCTTGGCTGACTCCGGTTCCTGGTGGCATCGGACCCTTAACAGTCGCTTTCGCCTTACAAAATACTTTATATTGTTATAATCACAATAAAAATATTTTTAGTAACAACAAATAATAAAATCCTTAATAATGTCTACACTAAATAACAAACAAGAACTACTTACTTTGCTAAAACAACATTTTGGTTATAGCACTCTGCGCCAAGGGCAAGAACAAGCTATCACTAATGTTTTGGAACAAAAATCAGTCTTAGTGGTTATGCCGACTGGTGGCGGTAAATCAATGTGCTATCAACTGCCTTCTTTACTGTTACCGGGAGCCACTATTGTTATTTCTCCACTCATCGCTTTAATGAAAGACCAAGTCGACTCTTTAGCTAAAGCTGGCATTCAAGCTACTTTTATCAACAGTTCTATCAGTCTTGATGAGGCTCGCCAAAGGCTTGAAATGGTACGGGCTGGCGACATAAAATTACTCTACATTGCCCCAGAAAGATTCTACAATCAAGACTTTATTGAAGGCTTAACCGGTTTAAAAGTCTCTTTATTCGCTGTTGATGAAGCGCATTGTATTAGCCAATGGGGTCACGACTTTCGACCATCTTACCGTCAGCTTAAAAGAGCTTTGGCTAAACTTAATTATCCGACAGTAATCGCTTTAACAGCTACGGCTACACCTGAAGTTAGAGAAGATATTTGTCAACAATTAGACATAGCCAAAAATAATGAAATAGTAACCGGCTTTGCTCGGCCAAACTTGCAATTCGGCGCCGGTCTAGTGCATGATTCACAAAAATATAATTGTATCGTTGATGCTATTTTAAGATTATCTGATCCAACAGGGATAATCTATACTGGTACTCGCGCGCGTACTGAGGAAATAATCGCTGTTTTAGATGAAAACGGCATTGAAGCCGCCGCTTATCACGCCGGCATGGACAGCGAAGATCGTAAAAAAATCCAAGATGACTTTATGTCTGGCCGTTTGCCGATTATCGTTGCTACCAATGCTTTTGGTATGGGTATTGATAAATCAAACATTCGTTTTGTTATTCATGACGGACTACCAGGAACAATTGAAAGTTATTATCAAGAAGCCGGACGTGCTGGCCGTGATGGCAAATTATCATTATGTCTATTATTAGCCAGTCCTCGCGATCGATACTTAAGAGAATTTTTTATTAAAGGCGATAACCCGCCACCAAATTTAATCTTGGATATTTATGATCTTTTAAAAGAATATCCGGATAATAAAATATTAGTCACTTATTCTGAAATCAATCGTCAGCTCGGTTCCGATGTGCCGGACATGGCTATCGGTAGCGCTGTCAAAATCCTAGAGCAGGCCGCTTTAATCAGCCGACCAAGAGAAAGCTATGGTAAGGCTTATCTAAAATTACTAACTGAATATGAAACTGCTTTTGAAATTATCGGCTCTAAAGCTAAAAAACAAAAAGAGCTTCTGGTTAAGTTGGAAGAAACTTACGGCGAATCTTTAAAAGAAGGCTTAGAGCTTGACCCCGAGGAAATAGCTGTGACGATTAAAGAAAAAAAATCATCGCTCTCTCGACTAATTAAAACTTTAGCTGAAGGTGGCGCGCTTGATTATCGTCCCCCGTTTAAAGGAACTGAAATAATAATTTTAAAAAGAATTCCTCGAGAAGATATAAAACTTGATTTTGAATCCTTGGGTAAAAAATCCGAGGCAGCCTATGAAAAACTTGATGCTATGGAAGAATATGTTCACTATACTGGCTGCCGCCAAAGTTATATCTTAGAATACTTCGGTGAAGAAAATCCAACGCCTTGCGGTAAATGTGATTCTTGTCTAAAAAGAAGCGCCGGTATTGCCCTTGATATAAACATTGGTGAAGCTAAAAAAAATATTGCTCGAGAAAAAAGCAAAAAGCAAACTGTAAAACTATCTACCAAACTTACTCAATTAGAAACCTTAGAGCTTTGGCAAAAAGGCTTAGCGCCGACAGAAATTGCCAAAGAAAGAGAGCTAACCGAAAACACTATTTTCGAACATCTATCTTATTTATTAGAAAAAGGTCTGCCGATTGATATTAACAAATTAGTTGAAATCAAAAAACAAAAAAAGATTATTGAAGCGATTAAAACAATAGGTTATGAAAAACTTAAGCCGCTTAAAGAATATTTAGGTGATGATTTTTCTTATAATGAGATAAAGCTTACTTTAGCTAAGGCTAAAAAAGATAAAACCGTATGAAAGAAAAGACTAGAAAAGAATTATTAAAAATAGTTAAAAATAATTACTCAGAAATTGCCGCTGATTTTAATGCTGACCGCGCTAAACCAGTTTGGCCCGAACTTAAAAAAATAATCTCTGAAATTATTGAGCCGGGTAAAAAATATAAAGCGCTTGACGTTGGTTGTGGCAATGGACGATTAACAACAATTTTACCGATGGAGCAAATAGATTATTTTGGTGTTGACAATTGCCAAGAATTAATTGAGATTGCTTCAAAAAAGTATTTGCTGGGTAAATTTTCTATAGCTGATATTTTAGACTTAAACTCTATCAAGGAAATAAACTTTGATATTGTTTTTGCCATTGCTGTCTTGCATCATATTCCTAGTAAAAAATTAAGATTAGACGCCTTAAAACAACTTAAGAATAAATTAAAATCCGGCGGGGTATTAGTAATGACTAATTGGAATATGTGGCCTGATAAAAAATTTAAACGACTTATCTGGAAATTTTTTATCCTAAAATTTATCTTTAAAAAGAATGGTATGGATTTTGGCGACATCTTATTTGACTGGCGTGGCGGCAAAAGCAGCGGTAGCCAAAGATATTATCACGCCTTTAAACTGAAGGAATTAGAAAATCTTATTAAAACGGCTGGCTTCAATATTAAAAAAATATATAAAGACGAAAAAAATTACTATTTAATCGCCACTAAATAAAATAAAACAAAAGCGCTTGAAAGCGCTTTTGTTTTATTTTATTGCAAAATATTATTCCTTGGTTTCAGCTGGAGTTTCAACAATAGGAGCTTCGGTAGCCTTAGTAGCTTCTTCAGCAGCTTTGGTTTTAGCCTCGGCTTCAGCTTTTTTAGCTTCTAAAGCTTTTTTCTTGGCATCAGCAACTTCTTTAGCGGCCTTAACTCTGATTCTCTTGGAAGGAGCGGAAACGCGCTGTTTCTTTCCTTCAATAATCTTATTTTGAATCAATAAGTTATTAATAACACCAGTCATCTGAGCACCAACTGAAATCCAATAACGGACACGATCGGCATTTACTTCTAACTTTTTGTCATGTGGATTATAAGAACCCAAAATTTCCAGCGAATCACCATAGGTATCGCGGCCTTTTTCGCTAATAATCAAGCGATAGATTGGCAAGCCTTTTTTCCCTTTACGGGCAAGTTTGATAGTTAACATAGTTTATTTCTCAAAATAATTATAAATTCAAATTTTGAGAGCATATGACGGTTTATATTACAAAATAATTTCAAATAACTTTATCTTTTACGTTAAAAATCTGAGCGGGTAGCGGGAATCGAACCCGCCTCTTCAGCTTGGAAGGCTAACATAATGAGCCACTATACGATACCCGCCTAGTGAAAACAATAAAGATACTCAAAATTATTTTGTTAGAGCAAAGTTAGATTAACATAATAATTTATTTTTGGCAATAGTTTCGTTATGCCTAAATAATGCTTAATATTAGCTAAAATTACCTTTATAACCTAATGTCAAACGCTCCCTCGCCGCCATCAGAAAACTTAGCAGGTCGCCAATTTAATTTACGAAAAAATAAATAATCTTCAAGCCAAGGCTTTATTATCTCACCTTTACCGGAAATAATCCTAATAAAACGATAATTTTTCTTTATGGCTTCATCCAAAAAATATTTAACTTCTTCTTCGGCTTCGGCTAAGAAAAAACCATGCAAATCTAAGACGGCTTGGGGTGTTTGTAAGTACTTATTATTCTTTGGCTTTGGCATACTTAATGCTTAAAAACACTTTTTATATTAAAATTAAAGCACCTCAACAATAGTAGCCGAAGCGATTAATTCTTCACCTAAGTAAAAAACAGCAAATTGACCCGGCGTTATGGCTCTTTCGGGATTTTTAAAAATAATTTTTAATAACCCTTGTTCAGCTGTCATTAATTTAGCTAAAGCCGGTTCATGTCGATAACGAACACTAACTTCGACATCAAGCGGCAAGTCATATTTTTTATTAGTCCAGCTGACAGAGTCAACTAAACACTCCGTACGCCACATCAAGGGGTCGTTAGCATCTTTACTAACTACTAAGTCGTTAGTGTATAAATTCTTATCAACAACATACCAGGGACCATTAGAGAGCATTGAGAGACCTTCGCGTTGACCAATCGTATAAAAAGCCAAACCCTCGTGATTACCCAATAAATTTCCTTTAGTATCAACCACTTTACCTGGCGTAACTTTAATATTATTTTTTAAAAACTCCTTAATATTTATTTCACCAACAAAACAAATGCCTTGACTATCCTTTTTTGCAGCTGTATGTAAATTATATTTTTCAGCTAAATGGCGAACATCGGTTTTAGTATAGTCACCAATTGGAAAAATTATTTTCGCTAATTCAGTTTGGGTTAAAGCGCATAAAAAATAGCTCTGGTCTTTATTGGCATCCAAGCCTTTTAATAGCTGGAATTGTCCATCACTTTCTTTTATTCTGGCATAATGGCCAGTAGCGACAAAATCAGCGCCTAGTGCTAAAGCTCTGTCTAAAAATAATTTAAATTTAATTTCTCGATTGCACAAAACATCAGGATTAGGGGTTCGCCCATTTTCATATTCCGAAAAAAAATAACCCATTACCTTTTCTTTATAGTCTTTCTCAAAATTCCAAACATAAAAAGGTATACCCAATTTTTTAGCCACTAATCTGGCATCCATCGCATCCTGGTCGGTTGAACAGCACATATTGCCAATATTTTCTGTCCAATTTTTCATATAAACACCGACAACCTGATAACCTTTTTCTAACAATAAAGCCGCCGCCAGCGATGAATCAACGCCCCCGGATAAACCGACAAAAACCTTTTTTTGTTTATTAATAGCCATAATTTGAATACTATACCACAAAACTTAATTTTAGCAATAGTTGGATTAATTAATTATAATATCTTAATTTACACAAAACAAAAATTGACAGATAATCAACATTAACAGATAATAAAGAAAAAATAATTATGAAACAAATAAGCAGTACGGCCAATAGCCGTATCAAAGAAATAATCAAACTGCAATCAAGTCGGGAAAGACGTAAAGCCAGCCAAATAATAATTGAAGGCAGTCGGGAAATTGAATTAGCGCTTAAAGCTAATTTTAATATTTTTGAAATCTATTATTGTCCAGACCTTTATCAAGGAGTTTTGCCGGAAACAACAGCAGAATTTATAGAAGTCAGCCAGACGGTTTTTACTAAAATCGCTTACAAAGAAAATCCTGAAGGTATTTTAGCAATTGCTGAACCAAAATTTTTAAAACTAACTGATATTAAAACAACCAAAAATCCTTTAATCATTATTTTAGAAAATGTTGAAAAACCTGGAAATTTAGGGGCGATTTTGCGAACTGCTTATGCAGCTAAAATTGATGCGGTAATTATTAACGATCCTCAAACCGATATTTATAATCCTAATGTTATTCGAGCTTCCATGGGTCATATTTTTACTGTGTCAACTGTTATCGCCAATACTAAAGAAACCATTGCCTGGTTGAAAGATAATGATATCAAAGCTTATGCTACCGCCATTACCGCTCAAAAAAATTATACGGAAATTAATTACAAAAAGGGCGCGGCTATTGTGATGGGTACTGAAAATTCAGGCCTATCAAAAGAATGGTTAGCTAAGGCTGACGAACAGATTATTATTCCGATGCAAGTTGGCATGGATAGCCTTAATGTTTCTGTTTCAACTGCCATTGTGATTTATGAGGCTTTAAGACAAAAAAATTTTCCTAATAACTAAAAATCTGTAAATAACAAATAATAATGAAGCATATTTTCCAGCCCCAAAGCATTCGCTATGGGCGCAAGAAAATCGCTGAAGTATTATTTATTATTTACAGATTTTGTTATCTATAAATTTTAATGGTCGGGCTGCTGAGAATCGAACTCAGACTACATGCTCCCAAAGCACGCGTACTACCACTATACTACAGCCCGTTATTTAAAATAAGCTTAATTTAGCTACTTTATAAAGTAACAAAAATAATTATAAAAAGCAAGTTTTAAAATAATAGGCTATACTAATAAAATTATTTAATATTAGCTAAATTTATAGCATTGACTTTAAATATTAAAACGAATACACTGAGCCTTAGTTCATTTAATAACATAATAAAATATTTTTTGGGGGTAACGATGCCTGGTTTATTTGGAATAAACTGCGACAATTTTGCTTTTGCTTATAGCTTAAGCTGGGACGACGGAAAGCCATCTTTAGTGATAAAGATTGATGATTCTTTAGCTAAAAGGCTAGAGGCTGAATCCTTTGGACACTCGACTGGTTTTAACAAAATTATTGAACTAAAAAAGGGACAAGGTTATATCGAGGCCTCAATACCATTCATTCAGGAAAACGTTGCCGCCATTATCATTATCTTAGAAAATTTTTTTAATAAATCAAGAGATATATTGCCAATAAAAAAAGGTGATGGCACCCAATTGTTACTGTTAAATTTACACCAAAATCCCAAAAACTTTCTATTGCCAAAATCCCAAATCGAAGGCTATCTAAACTCTCAACTTATAAGATTTATTAAACATAATCTACAAAACGGCATTTTAGAAAAAACAATCACTGAAATTGTTTCACAAACAAGCCAAGCTCTTGACGGAAAAAAAAGAAAAGTAACTTTAACCAAAAATTACTCAGATGACTTCCATTTACTATGGGATAACAAAAATATTCTCTGCGCAAAGAATGTCAGACATGCTGTCAACAACCACACGGGTTGTTCTATCAAAAGTTATGACAGACTGTCAGACTCGGAGATGCTTATCGCCATATCAGTCTTGGCTAAATTAAGTGACTGCACTTCCAAAAAATAAAATCAAAAAAGCCCCGTAATTCTAAACGGAGCTTTTATTTTTTATCTTATTCTTTAATTCTGCTATATATTTTTCTTTGACTATAATATCATTATTAATCGTTTCTAGCTCTTCTATTTTTTTTACTAAAGTATCTTCGATTTTTCTCTGATCGGTTATATCAAAAAATGTGCCGACTATACCCAGAATCTCTCCTTCATCGTTTTTCCAAGGAGCCTTATGGAAAATAACCCGTCTTTCGCCCTTGATTCCGAAAGATTTGGTTTCATAAATTTGGACACGATCCCTAATCATTAAATCTAAGTCGGCTTGACGGTAAATATTAGCGATGTCTTGGGGAAAAACATCTTCAATTGGATGACCGATAATATCTTCCTTTTTTTTACCAGTAAAATCACACAAGGTCTTATTGCATTCCATGTATATACCTTTTTCATTTCTAGTAAAAATTGGCAAGGGAATGCCCTCGATAATAGTTAAAAAAATGTTGGAATCATTTTCTAAAAACATCTTTAAACGTGATATGGGAGTTGCATCTTGAAGAAAAAAGAAAAAAAATGTTTTATTATCAATATCCATGGCGGAAATACTAACAGAAAAAAATCTTTCTCTTTTATTAACATCAAAAAAAGAAATATTTTTATTATTAACTACTTTTCCTTTTATTATAGACTCTGCGTTGGATTGCAAAAAATCTTTATCGATTTGATTCATTTGAGCGATAAAACTTTCATTTTCATGAAACGATGATTTTTGAGCCAAAACATTAGCTTTAACAATATCAAAATCAATATCAGTTAAAACGACAATATTTTCCATTATAGCGAGTAAATCATCGATAATCGTTGGCAATTTTTGTTCTGTCATAAATAAATTTAACTACCTAAAATTTTTTCTAATTTTGATATTTCGTTTTTTTTCTCTTCCCAAACTTCATTAACCTGTCTTAATTCTTTAAGTCTTTGATTAAGTTTATTTTCAGTTTCTTTCAGGTTGGTAATATCTTGATAGCTGCCGACGATGCCAATCACTTCATTATTACTTCCTCTTATTAATGATTTATAAACATATATCTTTTTTACCCCCTGAGGAGTCTTGATTTCTGCCTCATAATAATCAACCCCTCCTTCATTAATTATCTTTAAATCATTATTATAAAATTTTTCAGCTTCTTCTTTAGAAAAAATATCAAAAATATTCTTTCCAATAATTTCCTCTCTTTTCTTGCCTAAAAAATAAGAAAATGATTTATTGCATTCTATATAAAAACCCTTATTATCTCTTAAAAATATAGCTACTGGCAAAGAATCTAAAATCGTTAATAATTTTTTTTGTTTTTCTCCTAAACTAAGTTTATCATATTCATTATTAACTGAGCTTGACCAAAAAATTAAAAAATAAGCTACCCCGTCAATCTCTTTATAAATTAAAGATACATTACACTTTAAAGTATCTTTAATTTCAATATCTAAAAATAGTTCCTTTTTTATCTTATTATTTATTAGTTCATTCTTAATTGCTAATATTTTATTTCTACTATCATTACTTAATTTATCGACAAATTTAGTATGCAACAGCATGCCTTTTTGCTGCTTAAAAAAACTCTCAGCGGAAGCACTAAGATCAATGATGGAAAAATCTAAGTCGGTAATCAAAATTGGATTATGACTATTACTCAAAAATATTTCCAACAATTTTTGATTGCTTAAATTCATACTTTTTATTAATTATATCATTTTTTCGCTAATTATTAAATAATATAAAAAACAGCCATTTAATGGCTGTTTTTTATATTATTTGTGCCGAGGGTGAGAATCGGACTCACGACACAAGGATTTTCAGTCCTTTGCTCTACCACTGAGCTACCTCGGCTCACACAATGTTGCGGGGGTGCGATTCGAACGCACGATCCCGCCCTAGCGGGATTATGGGCCAATTATTTTTTTAAAGCCGTTACCACCTTTTTGCTTTTTAAGATAATTTTCCCACTTTCTAGCCTCTGTCAAATTTCCAAATTGTTTGGTATAAACAATTTTCCAATTTTTAAATTTACTTGTCCACTTAGACAAACCTTGATTATGCTGATCTAAACGGACTAAAACATTTTCACTTAGACCGATGTAATGTTTATTTTCATCGTTCTTAATTACATAAACCCAATATGGTTTATTTGTATTTATTTTGCGGGGATCGGATTCGAACCGATGATCCCGCCATAGCGGGATTATGGGCTGATTGTTTTCCACTGCTTTAAGTTATACAAATCAAATGACGTAATTGTTGCGGGGATCGGATTCGAACCGATGATCCCGCCATAGCGGGATTATGGGCTGATTGTTTTCCACTGCTTTAAGTTATACAAATCAAATGACGTAATTGTTGCGGGGATCGGATTCGAACCGATGACCTCCAGGTTATGGGCCTGGCGAGCTGCCAACTGCTCTACCCCGCTATAATAATTGTTCATTGCCTCTTAAAATACTGTCGTATTTTAGTGGGCAATGGAGGATTCGAACCTCCGACCTCAACATTATCAGTGTTGCGCTCTAACCAACTGAGCTAATTGCCCCTTATTTATAACAAAAAAAGACTGGGCTTAATAAATAATTCGGAACAGTCTTTTGTTGTTAATCGTTTTATGGTAGAAACCTGAACTTATAAATCGATTAAATAGTCCCATAAACTATTTCTTATACCTTGCAAGGCTTAAGACCTCGCAGGCGCTAACTCATATGAATTCAATTTAGTTTATCAAAATGACACTTACATTGAATTTCCGACCGCTAATTACTGATAAAAATAAAGTAATTAACATCTCCCTAGAAAGGAGGTGATCCATCCACAGCTTCCGCTACGGATGCCTTGTTACGACTTCACCCTTATCGCTGGTTTCACCTTCTACCGACAAAGTCAGTATTCGGGTGCCCCCAACTCTCTTGGTGTGACGGGCGGTGAGTACAAGACCCGAGAACGTATTCAACGCGCCATGGCTGATACGCGTTTACTAGCGATTCCGGCTTCATGAGGTCGAATTTCAGACCTCAATCCGAACTGGGGGAAGTTTTGTAGGATTTGCTCCGCGTTACCGCTTGGCGTCCCGCTGTACTTCCCATTGTAGCACGTGTGTAGCCCAAGGTGTAAGGACCATGCTGATTTGACGTCATCCCCACCTTCCTCCTACTTAAAGTAGGCAGTTCCCTATGACACTTGAAACATAGGGTAGGGGTTGCGCTCGTTTTCCGACTTAACGGTACATCTCACGACACGAGCTGACGGCAACCATGCAGCACCTGTATAGCACCCTCGAAGGCGACTCTATTTCTAGAGCTTGCAGCTATATTGCAAACCTTGGTGAGGTTCCTCGCTTATCGTCGAATTAAACCACATGCTCCACCGCTTGTGCGGGTCCCCGTCTATTCCTTTGAGTTTTAATCTTGCGACCGTACTCCCCAGGTGGGATGCTTAAGGCGTTAGCTTAGGTAGGCAGCACTGAGAGGGTCGAAACTCCCAATGCTTAGCATCCATCGTTTACGGCGTGGACTACTGGGGTATCTAATCCCATTCGCTCCCCACGCTTTCGTGCCTTAGTGTCAGGTCTATCCCAGCAAGCTGCCTTCGCTTTTGGCGTTCCTGTTGATATTAACGGATTTAACCCCTACACCAACAATTCCACTTGCCTCTTCTAGCCTCTAGTCTGGCTATGTCCTTCGCAGTTCTGAGGTTGAGCCTCAGTATTTAACAAAAGATACACCAAACCACCTACGCACGCTTTACACCCAATAAATCCGGATAACGCTTGGGGCTCTCGTATTACCGCTGCTGCTGGCACGAGATTAGCAGCCCCTTATTCATCAGGTACCGTCATGGTTTCTTCCCTGATAAAAGCACTTTACACCCCGAGGGGTTTCATCATGCACGCGGCGTCGCTCCTTCAGGCTTTCGCCCATTGAGGAATATTCTTGACTGCAGCCTCCCGTAGGAGTCTGGACAGTATCTCAGTTCCAGTGAGCCGGGTCATGCTCTCACACCCGGTATCCGTCGTAGTCTTGGTAGGCTTTTACTCTGCCAACTAACTGATGGAACATAGGCTCCTCCCAAAGCGATAAATCTTTAAGACACGAACATGGTTCGTGGCTACCATCGAGTATTATTCCCGCTTTCGCAGGATTATCCTCGTCTTTGGGGTAGATTACCAATGCGTTACTCTCCCGTTTGCCGTGCGGCCGAACCGCACTCGACTTGCATGCCTTAGACACGCCGCCAGCGTTCATCCTGAGCCAGGATCAAACTCTCTTAAATTTTTTTACTTGGTTTTAACCAAGGATGTTTTTGATAGGTTCTTTTCCTATTGAACTACTGCTGCTTGCGCGAGCAATAATTCGGTTTTCTTAAGACGTAAATGCTGTACTTAAGTATGAGTTAGCGCCTGTAAGTTCTCAAGCGCTTAATCTATTTGTTAAAGTTCAATTTTGCGATGCAATAAATACGCTTATAACTGAATTTGTTATAAGCAATAGCAATAATATACCAATATTTAAAAAGTGTCAATAGCGTTTAAAAACACCAATAAAATAAGATCTATCATTAAAAAATGGGCTAAAATTAAATATATTTTATTAAACAAAAAACAAGGCTGTTAGCATCCTGTTTTGTACATCTAATATTATAATAAAAAATATACAGTTTTCAACAAGTAAAATGGCGAAAAAAATAAAATTGGGCTATAAATCTTCTTTGTGCCAATTTTCAATAACTCTACTATTACACCATTAATCTTTTCAACAAAAAAGCCAGCTAATGAAGCCGGCCCTTTATTATTTATTCTGAGCAATCTCTTCTAACTTAACACTAAGCAATTTACTCACCCCATCAGCCTGCATCGTCACACCATACAAAATACTAGCCTTACGCATTGGCGCGCGATTATGAGTAATGACAATGAATTGAGTCTTATGCGACAACTCGTCTAAAATCTTAGCCAAGCGTTCGGAGTTGGCTTCATCAAGCGCGGCATCAACTTCATCTAAAACTACGAACGGAGATGGATTAGCGCTGATAATGGCGCAAATCAAAGCGATAGCAGTCAACGCCCGCTCTCCGCCAGACAACATCTGGATTGAACGGATCTTCTTGCCCGGAGGCGTAGCCATAATTTCAATACCGGCTAAACCGGTCGCGTTAACCCTTTGCAAAGCTTTAATTTTCTTTAAAGTTTTAGCTGTCAGATTATCGGATTCAATCACCTTGGCTTCGCCGCTATCATCATCCTCATCGTTCAACTCATCAGACATGACTTTTACAATCTTAGCGTCCCCGCCATTAAACAAAACTTTAAAGTATTCTTCAAATTTAGTAGCGATAACTTTAAATTCCTTATCAAAACGGCCACGAATAGTTTCATCCAGTTCATTAATAACTTCTTCCAAACTTTTAATCGTGTCATTTAAGTCATTAACTTGAACCGACAAAAAATCATAACGCTCTTTAGTTTCAATATATTCTTTTTCAGCATCCTCGTCGATTGAACCGATTAACTCTAATTGATGCTTAATATTTTTAATTTTATTAAAAGCTTCATCGTGATTAAAACTTTCACCAACTGAATGATTTTTAATCCTATCTAAATGATTATAATTTTCAGCAATTTCTAACTCCAAATCTTCCAATTTAGTTTCATAGCGAACAATATTCAAGTTAAAATCATTTAAATTGCCTAATAATCTATTGTTTTCCGCTGAAGCTTCTTGTAATAATTTTTGTAATTCTATTAATTTTTTACGTTTAGTTTCTTGAGCATTATTAAATTCACTAATTTTTTGACGAGCAAAAATAGCTTTATTTTCAGCTCCATCAACTCGCTGTTGAATATTTAATAACTCGGTATTAATAATCGCCACTTCAAATAAAACATCGGGCTTATTTAAAATTATCTGACGCTCAAATTCTTCACGCCTGATTTCAGTTTTAGTGACAGAAAATTTAATTTCATTTAAACGATTATTAACTCTATTTAATTCGCGTTCAATATTTTCGGTTTGTTGTCTGGCACTAGTCACAGCCAAACGCTTTTGGTCATCAGCCAAACGCAATTCACTAAGCTTACTACGCAGAGCATTAATTTGCTCAACTAAAACGCTTTCTTTTTTCTTTAGTTCATCACGCTCACCTTTAGCTGAGCCAGCATCAAATTTTTCTTCGCCCTTTTTAATCTTGCCGTCAATATCATTAAGTTCGCGACGAACTGAATCAATCTTGGCGTTAATCAATCTTTTCTTTTCACTAATGACATTTAAATTCAACTGGCAAGTTGATAATTCATTAGCAATCTTTTCTTTTTTAAGCTGATAATCAGCTAAATTTTCGCGTAATTTTTCTAATTTAATAGTATTTTCTCGTCCAGTTGAAAAAACCAAAACCTGTTTCAATTCTTCCCGTATTTCGGCTAAGGCAGCTCTGATTAATTGCAAATCATCAGCTTGTTCAGCTTGTTCTAATTTTAATAAAGATTTTTCCAAACGGCTGTTTACTTCAGTAACTATTGCTTTATCACCCAAACTAGCCGACTGTCTAATTTCATCATTCAATTCTTTAATTCTACTTAACAAACCTTCTTTTTCAGCCGATTTATTAGCTAAAAAAACTTCTTCTTTAGCAGTGTTAGCAACTAAATCACTAATCTCTTTTTCCGAGAATTCAACTAATTCATTAAGTTCTTTATGACGATTATGCAAAAAAGCTAAATCAAATTGACCAGCTGCTTCAAGCTTCATCTCAATCCAGGCGTCAAGACGATTTATTTCTCTAAGCAAACCAGAGCGATCTCTTTCTAATTTTTCAACCTCATTAGCTATTTCGGAAATTGAAGCTCGGCGATCAGGCTCGGCAAATATCTTATTTTGATTAGCTTTAGCTACATCTAAGTCGGCTAATAATTTTTCCTGCTCGTTGTTTAGTAATAGTAAATCATTTTTCTCCACGGCCTCAGTGCTTAATTCCAGCCAACCCTTTAAGCTCTCTAAATATTTTTCCAATGAAATTTTTTCTCTCTGAGCTTCGGCCAATTGGGCTTGATATTTATCAAATTCATCATTAACCGTTTCTTCGATATTAATGAGCGACAACTGTTTTTCCAAATTAGCAACCTCTTCTTTTTTATGATTAGCCGCGGCTTCTAAATCACCCATCTTTAATTTGATATCTTTAATCTTAGTATTGATATCTTGCCAACTCTTAGCATAATAATTCAAAGACAAATCATCTAACTCCGAAACCAGCTGACCTTTCTTTTCTAAACGAGACATTTGTTTAGATAAAGTTTTGAGACGCGGCTCAATTTCCATTACGAGCATTTGCGACTGGCTTAAATTTTCTAAACTCGACTTCAGTTTATTTAACGCATCATCTCTTTTAATTTGATATTGTTTAACACCGGTGGCTTCATCAAAAAATTCTTTGCGTTCAGCTAAAGAAGTGTTTAAAAAACCTTCCACCATGCCCTGACCGATAACTGAATATGTCTTTTGGCCAAAGTTAGCTTTAGCTAAAAGCATTTGGACATCGAGCAAGCGAACTCGATTATTGTTTAACAAATATTCGGAATTACCATCTCGAAACAAACGCCGAGTTAAGACGATGTCAGAATATTCAATCGAAGACTGTCCATCATGATTATTCAAATACAAAGAAACCTCGGCCATACCTAATTGGCCTTTTTTATCTGAACCGGCAAAAATAACATCTTCTGATTTCTTGCCACGCAAAGTCTTCATTGATTGCTCTCCGAGCGCCCAACGAACAGCATCCGCTACGTTAGATTTCCCTGAACCGTTAGGACCGACGACAGCCGTCAAACCATGCTTGCCTTCTTTCAAAGCGCCCGGAAAAATAAGTTCATTTTTATTGGCAAAAGATTTAAATCCTTGCACGACTAATTTCTCTAAATACATAAAAATATAGGGTATAATCCCCTTTCCAAACATTATAACCTTTAAAAATAACTTAGTAAAGCAAGCCGATTTTAAAAAATATTAAAATTTTTAATTTAATATTACACAAAAAGGCTGTTCAAAAAAATTATTAGCTTTTATTTATTCTTAACTTATGCTAATAATAAAGATAGTTATTTGTTCATTTAAAATAAAAGGTGATGATATGAAAACAATTGGTTTTTCAAGTGGATCGCTTACTAATATAGCCAATCCATACTCAAAGGATGGCCTAAGACTCTTGGAACGATCGTCCAACCAGGCCATAGAAATTGTGTGCCACGATAGCGCTGAAGCATCCAAATTGAAATATTTGGCTTCTGAAATCAAACATTTTTACTACAAATCACTGTGTTTACCCTTAAATCATCATTACAAAAACAATAAAGAGACCAGACGTCTTTTGGATTGTTTATATGATTTTTGCCAATACGTCGACATTAATCTAATGATTGTCGAGCCGAATTTAGTCGAAAACTGGAATATTTTCAGCGACTATCCTGCTATTTGGTCAATTAAAAACGGGCATCTTCCTAAAAATCCGTTTGTTGATAACAACAATGATTTTATTAATTTTTTTGAAAAACACTCTGACTGGTGCTTTGTGTTAAATCTCAACAATGCTTATCGTTTAGATAATTATCTACGTTTAGCTGAAAGATTAATCAAAATTAATCTTGGTCATTTAGCTGAAATTCAGCTTAGTGGATCAATTAATTATCGAGAGCCATTATTTCAAACCAAACAAAACCAATTGATTGATTGTTGTCGGCATTCATCTGCGCCAATAATTATCGAAAGTATTTTTAATAATGTTTCAGAAATTTCCGAGGAGCTTGAATATGTTAAAAATTATCTATAATATCTCGCCTAAAAACAAATAAAACCTTCTTTAAGAAATAAGAAGGTTTTTTGTTTAGAATCAAAGGTTGACTTTTGACCAATCTTTGCTAAATTTAAATCAGTTATTTAAAAATAAACAAATTTGGAGATTAATCATGAGAAAACGTAATGAAACTCGAGAATTTTTAGAATTCAAGCGTGCGGCGACAGAAGCCAAACAAGAAAACTTTGCCGGTGTTAAGGTAACTTTGGATAAAGTTGAACAACTATTAGAAGAATTAGATGAGACTTCTCGAAATTATCCATTAGATGAAAAGAAATTAACGCCGCTTAATGTTGTTGCTGAAATTCAAAAAAACACTTCCTATCGTCAATCCTATCCGATTGCAAAAGAAATAAAAAAAATTTACGAATCAAAAAAAACTATTTTGAATGAATCACAAGTCAACCAAATAAACTCTTTTTTTCATCTGATTAACACAACTGAAATAATCTTAAACAAAAATTTTCCTATTTCTATTAAAGAATATATCAAGCTGTTAGAATTAATAGAAAATCAAGAAAAAGAAGAAGTCTACTATACTCCTTTAGCAACTATTTACAAAAAAATACTTCTAGAGAAATATTCATTTTATCTATGACAATCTCCTAAATAATCCCTGCTTCAATAAGCAAGGATTATTTTATTTCTTCAAATAGTCGTAAATAAGCTTGAGCGGTCTTTTGCCAATTAAACAGCTTGGCGATTTCAATCCCCTTTAATCGGCTAAATTCTCGCCATGTTTGATCTAATAGACCGTGTTCAATAGCCATGGCTAAATCATGAGCATCATAGGGGTTAGCTAATAGCGCTACTTCTCCGACAATTTCTGGCAACGACGATAAGGAACTGGCTACCACCGGCACCCCGCTAGCCATGGCCTCTAATGGAGGAAAGCCAAAGCCTTCGTAAAAGCTCGGAAAAACAAACAGTTTCGCTTGATTATATAAAGCTATTTTTTCTTCGTCAGTGATGTAGCCGGTAACAATAATATCGTCAGCAAATAAAGAATTATTAATTGCTTCGTAATCAGCTTCGCACTTCCAGCCCTTACCACCAGCAATCACTAATTTATAATCAGCTAAAGAGCTATTTTTAAAACGTAAAATCTCATAAGCTCTGACTAAATTTTCAATATTTTTTCTCGGCTCAATTGTTCCTAAATAAAGGATGTAATTGCCTTGGCAGAAGTTATTAAGCCGATCGCTCGATTGGAAATATTTATCCGCTATACCAGAATAAATGACCTTTATCTTATCCTCAGGCACAGCGCAATAGTCCATTAAATCATTTTTAGTATTTTCAGAGATAGCCACAATGTGGGAAACTTTATTAGTCAATTGTTTGACGTTAACCATCCGATGCCAAAAATTCCTGCGTTTGGAAAAAAATTCTGGCCGACTCAAAAAAGAAATATCATGAACAGTTAAAATGTTGGCTGTGTTTTTGGGCAAGGAAATAAAATTGATGTGGGGCATTAAAAAAATATCAAATTTTTCTTTCATTAAAACATCAACTGTCGGCCAATTTAAAATTTTAAAAAAACCATAATTCAAGATTTTATTAGGAATCGAAGTTTTGATTGTCTGGACATTATTAAAATCTGGCAATTTACCAGTCAAATTTTTAGCAGAATTATAAAAAAGCCAATACTCATTCTTAGTATCAGCTTTCAACAGGTTATCAACCAGATTATACACATACTCTCCGACACCAGACCAATTTTCATCCATTAAAACCCTGGCGTCTACGGCAATTTTAGCCATAATTTACCAATTCTTATATTCTTCAAGAACTTGAGTTATTTTTTTAGTCATTTTTTCTTTAAACGATTCGATACTGAACTCTTCAGCTCTAGCTCTTATTTTATGAACATCAAAAACTTGTTTTTCAAAAATATCGACAGTTTTATTTACAGCATCAACGGTTTGATTTTCAAAAAATAAACCGGTTTCTTGATCAACTACGATCTCCAAAGCTCCGCCAGAAGCAAGGGCGATAACCGGTGTGCCACAAGCATGCGCTTCTACCATAGTGATGCCAAAATCTTCTTCTTGCGGATTTAAAAAAGCTTTCGCATTGCCGTAAATGCGTGCTTTAGCTTCATCGCTAACCCGACCCAAAAATTCAATATTGTCGGCTGCACCAGCTAATTGGACTAATCGATCATAGTCTGGACCATCACCAAAGATTTTTAAATTACGGCCGGTTTTCTTAAAAGCGCTGATTAATAAATCAAACCTCTTATACGGCACCAACCTGCCACCAGCTAAATAATAATCTTCTTTATTCTCAACCACATTAAAACGATCCACTTCAACCGGTGGATAAATAATGTCTGATTCGCGACGATAATATTTTTTAATTCTTTTAGCTATAAACTTTGAGTTAGCGACAAAAAAATCAACTCGATCGGCGGCCGCCCTATCCCAAACTCTTAAATTATTAAGCGACAGTCCGATTATTTTTTTAATGTATTTATTGTATTTAAGTTCATCAACATAGGAATGAGTATCGCTCCATAGATAACGAGTCGGGGTATGGCAATAACAAAGATGCGGCGTTTTTTGTGAAGTAATTACGCCTTTAGCAAAACTGGAAGTATCGGAAATAACCAAATCATATTGCGACAAATTAAAAAATTCAACCGCCATCGGCATAAAGGGCATAAACCATTTGTAGTGCGAAACGCCAAAGGGAGTTCTTTGGATAATAGAAGTATTAATGATGCGATTTTTGAAATATTTAGCCGCATTAGACGGTTCATAAAGCAAGGTATAAATCGGCGCTTCAGGAAACATTTCCGCCAGCACTTTTAAAACCTTTTCAGCACCCCCATCTTGAGCTAAATGATCATGAATTAATGCAACTTTCATAATATATTTATATATATCAAGTTTAGACAATTAAACTTATAATTGCAAATATAAGTCAGTCTATATAAATTCAATCCATTCATTACCATTTTCTTTTAAAAAACTATAATACTATTCGGCCTTTCTGGATTTAAAAACAGCTAAAGGAGTCTTTAATAAAATTATAATATCCCTTAAGATAGACCAATTTTCAATATAATAAGTGTCGAGTTTGACTTCATCTTCAAAAGAAATATCGCTCCGACCAGACACTTGAGCTAAACCAGTTATACCCGGCTTGATAGTCAAAACCTTTTTATGGTGACGTTCATATTTGGCAACTTCCTCAGGCAAATGAGGACGAGGACCAACCAAGCTCATTGAGCCGATAAATACCAAGAAAAATTCTGGCAACTCATCAATGGAAAAACGACGAATAAATTTACCAACTCTGGTTACTCTGGGATCATCTTTTATCTTAACCATCGGACCTTCGCCACGTAAATTGCGATCAGCCAATTCGGTGTAACGCAGATTATGCATATCAGGCAACATAGAACGAAATTTAAAATAATGGAACGGCTGGCCATTTTGACCGATGCGTGTCGTTGGAGAACCGTCTGGCAATCTGGAAAAAAAGATTGTTCCCTTAGAATCCAGCTTGATGCCAATAGCGGTAACTAACATTATCGGACTGGTTAAAATAATCAACACTGTTGAGCCGATAATATCAAGCAGTCTTTTCATTACTCTACCCCAACCTTCTAAAGGAGTTTTCTTTACTTCAACCACTGGGATACCGGCAATATCGCCAACCTCTACCCGTAGAACCTTGGTGTCTAATAAATCAGCAGCATATTTAAAAACAATATGATTTTCATCAGCAAAATTATAAAGTTTTAAAACCTCGGCTTTTGATAAATTAGGGTCGGCCTGGATAATTTCGTCTATTCGATTGTAGCTGATAATTTTTTCTAACTCCTCAGCTTCCTCGGTGTTAAAATTATCAAAACGTTTGACCACGCGATAACCCAAACTACGGTTAACCGAAAATTCGTGAATTAAAATCTCGGCTGACTTGGAGTTACCGACAAAGACCACTTGTCTAACACCGACGCCGGCGCGATAAAAAAACTTTTTAACTAAATATAAAACAATTCGAGCTAAACCTAAATATAAAATCGCTAATAACCAACCGACTAAAACTATAAATCGTGAAGAGAACATTTCACGAATAAAAAATATATATAAGATGACTGAAACAAAACCAAGCGAACAAGCCATGGTAGAGCGCCTCAGTTCTTCTGATAATTTTCTTTCCCCTTTTATTTTATAAAGTCCGAAAATCACAAACAAGGCTATTAAAGAGGCTGATAGCATTAAAATTCCGTTAAGATAATGCTCATAAGGGACTTGATAAACTATCCTTATCAAATCGCTGGCTGCGGTGAATCTCAAATTGTAAGCCGAGATGCCGGCTAAAACCAACAGCACGAAATCAACTGGTAAAAATATAATATTCAAAAATAATTCTGACTTTTTCATAAAAAATTAAAAAATTAGATTCATTTTATCAACTGATAAGGCAAGCTATAAGCCGGATTCTGTATCCGTCCCGCTTTTGGCGAAATGGACGATGGCCATCTGTCTAGCCGTCAAATTACTCTGACGGTCTGGCGAGCCACTTTTCATTATCTATCATAAGATAGATAGTTTGCTCTTGCTTCAAGCAGGGTTTACCGCGGACATCCCGTCGCCGGGAGCCGAAGATTGTGGCAGACAGCAAATTTTTCACCGCCAACCTCAACCAACTTTTCACCTTTCTCCGCCGATAGCGGATAGTATTGTCTCTGTGGCACTTTCCCTAAGATTGCTCTTGGTGGGCGTTACCCACTGCTTTGTTTGTGAAGTCCGGACTTTCCTCTTACTGATAATCCCGGTTATCAATTGGCTAACTAGAATTGCCAGCAAGCAGCCATCCGCTTGCCTTATCAACTGACAAAATTTTAAAAACGATTTAACTATACTCTTATAATCATTTTTTGTCAAGTAAAAAAAATTGTTTTTTACCTAATATTAGATAAAAAACAACCCAATTAACTAAATAAATCTACTTAATTACTACCGGTTTTATTACCTTTAACGACAATTTTGGTAAATTCCTCAAAATCATCTTCTGGCCAAAGCTTATTTTCTTTTACAGTTAAACACTTCTGACAACGATGTATTATACGCCAAACACCATCTTTAATCTTGCCGCCAACCGGTTCCATTAAGCCACCGCAAGTATTTATTCGATCGCCCGGATTGATATCAACATGTTTTGACCACAAACATTTTGGACAATGATTAGTAAAGCCGGAACCTTTAACCTTGCAACCGCAGTGTTCACAAATAAAGTCTTCGACTTTTTTAATAAATTTCTTAGGCATATAAAAAAGTATATCATAATTTAAAAAAATAAATAATAAAAAACCGGAGTCATTACGAACTCTCGGTTTTAGATTTTTAATAAAAATAACTTAAAAAATTAATAAAGCTTTTATCGTCTAAATCAAATCTGTTGTAAAAAATAAAATCCTCTTTCTTAATGTAAGCTATTTCAAAAAAACATTTTTTCTTGTCGACTTTAGTTCTGGAATAAGTTCCTATTCTAATTCTAAAATCTGATAAATTTTTATCCTCAACTTCTTCTAATTTATTTAACAATGAATCACTGACTAAATCTTCCAAAAAATATTGTGAGTGTTTGAATTTATCAAAAGAAAAAATTGAAACATACTTCCAATTAACAAAAATCATCAAGCTGGTGTCCAAATCCTTCTTACCAGCGGCTGTGCCAAAATCTAATTTAACTCGGCCCATGTATTCGCCTAAACCAATCGTAATATTTTCGTTTTTTTCGTCCTGTTTGTCGAACCAAACCCAATCGTATTTTTGTTCACCATAAACATCATAGCCAATCTGTAAAACTTTAAAACATTTGTCTATTAGCTTAACTTCAGCTGAAATCTCTGTCTTGTTGCCAGGTATGTAGTAAACCGTCTTTTTCGATAAATCTTTTGAGGGCACGACAACCTTATCATTCTTCTTAAAGACAAAAACTGAATCTTTACCAGAAAATATCGGCAAACCATAATACTCCGTAATCAGTCTCCTGTCTACCCAAACCATTTTTTTGGTAACTTTGCCTTTTGTTTCCTCGTAATCAACCAAAACAACCTCTTCATCAGCCTCAAAAGCAATGGTCTTTAATTCCAAAGAAGGTAGCTCGGAAATTTCACTCAACTTTTTAACACCAATATCTTTAATTTTTTTAGGATTTAAATTAATTGGTGAAAAATTGCCTGAGTCAACAAAAGATATTTTCTTACTTTCAAAATCAACATGAACACCATTAGAAGAATCGCGGGAATAAATAAAACGATCAGTTGGGCTTAAAACATAATTAGACCTAAGCCAAATAATAGCTCTCTCGATACTATCTTGATACATTAAAACCAAGGGTGATTTACCAATTTTTTGCCCCTCGCATATGATGAACAAATCTTCATCAACCAAATTACCGACAAAATATTCGCTCAATCTGCTGTTGGGCCAAACTATATTAAAAAATCTACCGTCAAAAAAACAAAATCCTTTATCTTTTCCAGGCGGCCAAATTAAATTATTTTGCCAAGAACTATCTTTTGTTGATAGTGTTCCTAAAAATCTACCCAATTTTTTAACACTTGTTTTGTGTTCAATCAACCAATCCTCGGTACTGTCAATCATTAATCGCCAAATCTTTCGGCCAAATAAAGTGTCGGCAACGTAAGCGATCTCACCGCTACTCGTGCTAATATCTTTTTTAATACTACCACTATTAGTTGTAAAAAATTTGTATGAACCTTGAATATAAGTTAAACCGATTTCATTGCGCTTAATTTCTAAACTGTCTAAAGAAATACTGTTAGGCATTTCTAATAAAGTTGCTTCGGCTGAAATTTTTTTATTACCGCGTTTTTTAACTAACTCAGGCAACCAGATAACATTTGGTGCTCCATTAATAAATAGCAACCAATTAATCTTACCACCTTCGTCTTCAAGTTTTTCTATCTTAAATTCGTTGCTTTTTCTTGATCGCAGTTTCATCCCCATCTTTCTTAAGACAGGCCGAATGTTAATACTAACATAATTTTCGTCAACCATTGTTGTACAAGTTACAGTACTAAACCAGCCAGGATTTTCCTTAGACGGAACCTTTTTTTCATATACATATTTAACCATTTTTTGCTTTTTATCAAATCTGCCTTCGAGATTAATTCTGTTCTTGGTTAAACATAAAATAGAAATTGACGCATCTTTCTTCGCCTCTATTGGCGTAGACGAAGAAAACATTATTTTTTGTTCAGCGATAGCCTCTAAGCTCATTATTAACAATAAGCCAATAATAAATGCGAAAAATAATCGCATAATAATCCCCCTGTGATTTGTTGAATAAATTAATTTTTAAAGAACTTTAATATAAAAGAATGCAACATTAAACTAATTTTGTCAAGCTAAATACAAAAAAGACCTTTGTTATCAGGCCTTTTATCATATTTAAATTTTACCAGCTGCCTCCCCCTCCGCCACCACCGCCACCACCAGCTGAACCACCAGAAAAACCAGAACCGCCAGCGGCTGCCGAAACTGAACTTACGGCTGTTGAGAAACTAGACATCGCTTTAGAGAAAACAACAACATTGAAAGCGGTCATAGTTGGATCACTATACCAGCTTGGATTTTGCCTTAAAATCCCATCAAACTGCTTAGTCCATTTTTTCTCCACGCCCAAAGCAATCGCATAGGGCAATAATTCTTCAAACTTAGCTGGATTTTTTTCCGGGGCATTATGAAATTCCAATCTGTCTTTTTCAGCCACGGTTAGATATAGCTTTAGCCCTTGCATATAATTTTTCATATCCGCGCCAGTTTCTGTCAATTTATTGCAAAAAAAGAAGACTAAAGTTAAAATCGCGATAACTATCGCAAAAACTGCTAAAACAATTAAGCTTAGTGTTAAATTAAGTTGATTGATAAAAATTATAGAAGAAATTACAAATAAAAATATTATCATCATAACAATAAAAAAATTCCAAGCTTTTTTATTTATATCTTTGCTTAAATAGCCAGCTTTTTTTAAATTACGCGTAACATCACGGTTTATCTCCATTAATTTATTACTAAAAGAAGTGCTGCGCAGTTTGGTTAATTTTACTTCATTACTACCCTCAAAAATTAATCGCGATAACTTAGCTTGATAATCATCGCCGTCAACATCTTTTAATTTAATCAAATTATAATCACTCATACCTAACATCTTAGGAATGCGTTCTATCTTTAAATAACCACCGACCGCCAATGATATTATTTCGGCCGAAAATGTAAAACCTAATCGATTGATAAAAAACCTGGCTTCAGATGGCCGGATGCTGGATGGAGCTGAATATTGAGCGACAATTGGATTTTTACTTTTAGTATCCAGTCCTCCCGAGAGCATAATAATTAGAAACAAAAAAAACAAAAAAGAAGCTCCGATAAAAGTTTCTGAAAACATTGTGGCGAATTTCGTTTGAACTACCTTATCAATAATATAGTCTTGCCTGTTAGTAATGGTAACAAAATCTTTAGGCCAGCCAGCCACAATAGTCATACCTTGTTTAGCAGCCAAATTACTTTGGCTAAAAACTCCAGCTGTCTTATTAATACTATCAACGCAACTGGCAATTGAACCAGCGGTGCCAAAATAACAAGCCGTCTTATTGATAGCGGTGCCGGCCACTCTGACACTGGCCGAAGCCTGCTCTATCGGCACTTCCCATTCGTCACCAGTTGCGTTCCAATATAATTCATCGTGATCAGAAAAATTATTAATCGCGCCGTTAATTTTATATTTAATGATGTAATCTTTTTGTCCAGTAACAAGCTTGTCAGCATCGCCAATCTTGACCTTCATATAATCACCAGCTCTTTCAGTAGTATAATCATATTTTTGACCAGCAACATCAGTTACCGACAACAAAGCAAAACCAAACCGATAACTTGAGGTGGCGTCAATTTTTTGCTCGATTTTAATATCTCTAAAAATACCATGCTTTTGTTCGCTGCCAAAATCATAATTAATAGATTCGACTACATTAATAGAGGAATCTGGGTTAACTTCGATGTCAGTCTTAAACAACTTAATATTTTCTGCCCTAACAACGCCACCAATCAAAAGACCGACAATAAAAAATAGGCTGAATAATAGTTTTTTCATAATTTAATATTTTAATACTTCTATTATAAACTGATAGTCTTAGTAATTCAAATACAAAAGGCGTAATCAGTTACAGATTACGCCTTGCATTAAATTAATCGGACACTGTCCGTGATATTTTGCGGAATTTTAATTCTGGCCAAGTAAAACCAATTGACCAACAAAAAACAACACACACGCCAATTGCCTCTACTATTACTTTTTTAATGCTAATAGTAGATTCTACTGGCACTAATCTGACACTTTTTTTGCCAATCAAACGCCAAATCAACTTAGTCCGAAAAGCATGGTAGCTTGAAGTAATAGCAATTACCTTATCCGATTTGGTTGATTTGTAAATCTTTAAAACATTAAGAACGTCATCAATTGTTGTTTTAGCTTCCGATTCCCAAATAAGCTCGGCCGGTATTTGATACCGATTAATAAAATATTCTTTTGCCGCGGCAGAATTTTTAATACCATCCTGTTCCCGTTTCATTAAACCGCCAGTACAAATAATACCTTTTATGCTCTTGTTATGTTTAAATAATTCAGCAGCTTTATCACAACGACGTTTTAAATCAAGGCTTAACGAATAACCTTTGTTACTGTGACCATGAACAACAACGACTGTGTCTTTTGAAGTTTCCACTTCTATATCCTCGTATTATAAAACAACTATATTTCTTATAATACATATTTATATATTTGTCAATAAAAAAACAATCAATAAACTCTAAAAACAAAGAAAAAAGCCGCTCTAATATAATCAGAGTGGCTTTTATTGTTTTTCGGCTTCAAATTTATTTGTTAGCCTTTTCCAAGGGTATAATATCAATACAAGAAGTTGTGCCCGGTATATTGTATCGAATACCTTTGGAATCATTCAATCCGTGAATTTTTAATTCATATTCCGGTTTGGTGTCGGTTGGCTTGATGTTCAAGTAGATAAACTCGCCTTTGTCGGGTACGTATTTCGATTGAACCTCAATGGTGGCGGTAATTTTTTTACCAATTTTTTCCTCGGAAATATAGAAAAATTTGTTAAGAATTATCTTCTTCCCAACAACTTGTCCGAGTTGTAAAAATACAGCGTTATTACCCGAAGCTTTATAGTGAAAAGCTTCTTCGAGGTTGTTGAAATGTTGAACATTTTTGGTTACCGTATTAACAAGACCGGCTCTCCACCTCGCATTTAGGCCAGGTACTTCAATAAGAACATTTTCAAATATTGCCACTACTGAGACAATAGAAGGGCTCTTTTCCATTACAAACTCCAAAATATAAAACAAGTTATTTATGTACAAAATTATGATTAATATCATATCACATTATCATAATTTTGTCAATAAATAGCCTTAATCATGATAATCGCCCCAAAAAACGGTTTATTTTGGTGGACACGACAGGATTCGGCTCCGGTTGCTAAGCTTTTCGCCTTCGTTTTACTTGGCGAAAAGCAAGCACCCTAGCCCGGTCTCGCGATACTCGTAAACTCGTATATCGCTCCGACTTTCTCATCCTGACGCAAGCCAAGCAGTTGGCTTGCTTTGTGTCCACAAAAAAACCGCTAACGCGGTTTATTTTGGTGGACACGACAGGATTCGAACCTGTGACCTCACCGATGTGAACGGTGCGCTCTAACCAACTGAGCTACGTATCCTTATTTTAACTACGACAGGATTTCCGCCCCAGGCGGATAAACTCCCCTGTGACCTCACCGATGTGAACGGTGCGCTCCTTGCCTGCCGGTAGGCAAGTAACCAACTGCCTGCCCGCGGTGCTAAGCGCACAGCTTATGCAGGCGGGAGCTACGTATCCTAATTTCTTTTTCTATCCATGGCGTCATTAGCCAGCTTATCAGCTTCTTTATTAAATTCTCGTCTAACGTGTTTAAAGCTTACTTTCTTAAATTTTAATGTTTTATTATAAACTAAAACAAACAACTTTTCAAGGTCTTTGTTTCTAACTTTATATTCTCGATTCAACTGCTTAACGGCTAATTCGCTGTCTAATAAAAATTCTAATTCTTCGGCTTCGAGTTCAAACGCCTTTTCAATCGCCTTAACAATCGCCATATATTCAGCCTGATTATTAGTGGCTTTACCCATATAATAGCTAATCTCACTAACAACTTTTCCATCGGCTGTTTTTAAGACAGCGCCACAACCAGCTATACCAGGATTTCCTCTTGAGCCGCCATCAGTATTTATAATTAATTTCTTAATCTTTTTTTCCATACACTAAATCAATAATTTTTAACTGTAAATTTTTATACCCATTATATTTATTCCATTCTAAAGTATAAACGATATCGACTGTTTCACCCGGCTGTAAATCTGGCCATTTTTTCGCGCCGCTAAAGGCGATTGACCAAATTGAACCGAAACGCATTTTCCAGTGTTGGCTTTCCGAACCCATTGGCATTAAATCCATAACTTTAACGCCGTAAGTAACAAACACAGGTATCGGGTTGCCTTGTCCAAATGGAGCTAATTTAATAATTTGATCTGCCAATGCTCCGGTTAATTGATTTTGATCTAAGACCATATCAATTTTTAAACGTGGAATCAAATCGTCGATTTTAAAATTATTTTCAGCAAATTCTCTAGCCTGGCTAACAAAATTATCAAGAGATTCTTTGTTTTTAACAGTAAACCCGCAAGCCATCTTATGCCCGCCATAACGCGCTAAATGTTCTTGAAAATTGTCTAAAAACTGAACGATATTGACGGATTCTATGCTTCTGCCAGAGCCCTTAATAACGCCTTCGCTCTTACAGATAACCAAGGTTGGGCGACCATATTTCTCACAAATTCTGCCAGCAACTAAACCAATAACTCCCTCCAGCCATTTATCATCAATACCGGATAAATCAGGTGAAGTTAAAATAATAATTTTGTCATTTTTCAAACCAGCCTCAACTACATGTTCAGCATATTCAACGATGCGTGCTGTCTCGAATTGACGAGTACTATTTTGATTATTCAAATTTAAAGCTAATTTATCAGCTTCAGCTTGGTCGTCAGTCACTAACAGCTCATAAGAAGTATTAGCATGTTCAAGTCTGCCAGCTACATTTAACCTGGGCGCTAGTTGCCAGCCGATACTCCATTCACTAATTTCTTCTTTTAAACCAGCTGAATTTACCAAAGAACGGATACCTGGTTTAAGCTGACGATTAAGCTCAATTAAACCTTGCCTAACTAATAAGCGATTTTCATCAAGCAACAAAACACAATCGGCCACAGTGCCAATAGCTACTAAATCTAAAACTTGAGATAATAATCTTTCTTTTTGCTGCTCGTTTAAAGTTGAAGTTTTAATCAAGGCCGACATCAACTTAAAAGCGACGCCTACACCAGCTAAATATTTAAAAGGATAATTTTCTTGCGGTAAAATTGGGTTAATAATAACAGCATCTGGGTAGTCAGTTAAATCATCCGGCCCCATGTGGTGGTCAGTAACAATAACATCAATACCTTTTGTTTTAGCATAAGCAACCTCGGCCTTGGCTCTGATACCATTATCAACGGTGATAATCAGCTTAGCTCCAGATTTTACAATATTGTCAATAATTTTTTTAGAAACGCCATAGCCTTCGCCTAAACGATTCGGGATCCAAACATCAACATTACCTTTGATAGCCGTTAACACTCTTTTTAAAACAGCCGAAGAAGTCACTCCATCAGCATCATAATCACCCACGACAGCAATTTTATTATTAGCCTTAACATGTTTGACGATTAATTCAACCGCCAACTTCATGTCTTTAAACAAAAACGGATCGGGCGATTCAATTTGCCAATCAGCTGAAAAAAATATTTTAGCCGCCACTCTGTCTTTAATACCTCGATTAAACAAAAGCTGGGAGATTATATCTGAATAATCGCCTAATAATTTTTTGTCGGCTTCTGATATTTTTGGATATACTTGCCAAAGTTTAGTTAATTCCATGTAGATTAGAGTAACACAAAGTGCTTAGCTTTGGCAAACAAAAAATAATTCTTAACTTTAGTGTTTTTTGTTTGCTGTATTTAAATATTAATAAAAATTGCCGAGGCAATCGGCAGTTTTTAAAACTTATTTCCAGATAAAAGGGGTCATACTTAGCACCATTGACAATATTACTAAGACAGACACTAAAATCCAAAAAGTTTTGACTATTTTTTTGCGAGTTTTGGCGGGCATGGTCATATTATTTTTTTAATAATTTAACAAAAGTATCAGACGGTATCTCAACTGAGCCTTTACCAGCAGCCATCATTTTCTTCTTACCTTTCTTCTGTTTCTCTAATAATTTTCTTTTACGAGACACATCTCCTCCGTATAATTTAGCGGTCACATCTTTACGTAAAGCGGAAATCTTTTCACTAGCGATTACATTACCGCCGATAGCCGCTTGTATCTTAATAACAAACATCTGTCTTGGTAAACTTTCTTTCAAAGTTTCAACCACTTCGCGTCCGCGGCGATAAGCTTCATCGCGATAGACTATGATAGACAAGGCTTCAACTAATTCTTCAGCCACCAAAATATCCATCTTAACTACATCGGCTTCTTTATAATTTAAAAATTCATAATTAATCGAAGCGTAGCCTGAAGTAACTGACTTTATCTTATCATAAAAATCGGTTAAGACCGAATACATTGGAATATCATAATGCAAAATAACCCGAGTAGTATCGATATATTCAATATTTTTATAAAAACCGCGTTTCTCCTGGACTAAGCCCATGATGCCGCCGATATAATCTTTGGGCGTAATGATGTCTAAACTAACCCAAGGTTCTTCAATATGTTCAATCTCAGAGGGGTTGGGTAATTTTTGCGGGCTGCGGACAATCAAAGGCTCGCCCGCTCCTTTAGTAAAGACCTTGTAAGCTACACTTGGTACAGTAACAATTAAATCTAAATTATATTCACGATGTAATCTTTCTTGAAAAATCTCCAGATGCAACAAACCCAAAAATCCGCAACGAAAACCAAAACCTAAGGCATGAGATTGTTCCGGTTCATACATCAAGGCAGCGTCGTTTAATTTTAATTTAGCGATTGCTTCTCTTAGTTCGGCATAATTATCTCCTTCACGCGGAAAAATGCCGGCAAAAACCATTGGCCTAACTTCGCTATATCCCTTTAAAGGCACAATTGCATCTTCATTCTTATCAGTAGAATATAAAGTAACCGTATCACCAACGCGACATTCGCTGACGTCCCGAAAACCAGTAACGACATAACCGATTTGCCCAGTGTGGAGCTCGGGAGTAGAAAAATAATCTGGATTCAAAATGCCAACATCTAAAGCTTCTGATTTAATAGCGGTAGCAATAAGTTTTATCTTATCGCCTTTTTTAATAGCACCATCAATTACGCGGACATAGGCAACCACACCCCTGTATTCGTCATAATTAGAATCAAAAATCAACGCCCGTAGAACTGATTCGCTATTACCTGTTGGCTCAGGGACGTTCTTAATGACTGAAGCTAAAATCTCTGGCACACCGACACCGGTTTTACCAGAAGCCAAGATAATTTCCGATTCATCACAGCCTAACAATTTAATTATTTCAGCCTTGGTCTTATCAATATCGGCAGCTGGCAAATCAATTTTATTGATAACTGGAATAATGGTTAAGTCTTGCTCAATCGCCAAATATAAATTAGCTAAAGTTTGGGCTTGGATGCCCTGTGTAGCATCAACTAATAAAATCGCTCCTTCGACAGCAGCCAAAGATCTGGAAACTTCATAAGAAAAATCAACGTGTCCTGGAGTGTCGATTAAATTTAAAATATAACCCTGGTAATTCATGGTTACCGGAGTCAATTTAATAGTAATGCCACGCTCACGTTCAAGATCCATCCGATCCAAAATTTGATTCTTCATTTTTCTCGCTTCAATAGTTCCTGTGCATTCTAAAAGACGATCGGCCAAAGTCGACTTACCGTGATCAATATGAGCAATGATACAAAAATTTCTAATTTTATCCATAAGTTTGAAAAAACGAGATAGTAATCCCGTTTTCCCTTATAATACATTTTTACCTAAAAACAATAAATTTGTCAATTATTTACCAGAATCAATTTGTAAAATGGTATCATTTTTAAAAGCGCCACCAAAAGCCTTAACAGCAAATCCAACTATTAAATAACTAGTTAAAACTATCAACCCGCCAATGACAGCGGCTTTAATAATTTGTTTGCCACCGTTAATTTTGCCGGAATCGCCAGCCGCCATAATCATAGTAAAGCCACCAATAACAATCATTAGCATCATTAATGAGCCAACGATACACAAAATACATTTATAAATATTAATAGCAACTTGCAAAAGATGATTGAGCCCATAATTATATCTTGTTTGGTCAAGTGGGGGGACAATCTGTTGACAGCAACCGTCAGGATATTCCAAAATATAATCCTGGGTTCTTTCTAAAGGTTTTTCAGGTGTTGAAGTCGCTTTAGGCAAATCAACTTTCTCGACTATTGGATCTTCCTTTTCTGTTATTGGTTCCTCTTCTTCTGGCTCAACTGTTTCAACTGGCTCTTCCTTATTTTTTTCACATGTAACAAAACAAGTATTACTTGCGCCTTGCTTACAATGCCAGGGAATCTCAATGTAGCCTTGTCTTTCTAATTGAGCTTTATTTTTATTATTCCTGCATTGACCGCCCAAACTTTCGCAATCTTGCGCGCGATAACATTTAGGCGTTTTTTTATTTTTACAACTGGTGCAATTTAAATCTTTAACAACCCAAATGTTGGCCTGAGAACCGGTAAAACAATCGCATTCCCAAGCTGGGCTACTATCAACCTGATTAATACAACCACTCTGAATAAAAACATCTTGAGCTTCTTGATTCCAAGATGCTCCAATTTCATTACAATCAGCGTAAGCTAAAACTTTATCGGCTACTAAAAAATTAGCCAAAAAAAACATTAATAATAAAACAATTACTTTTGTTATATCAGACATATAAATTATTTCTTATATTATAACAAATTTTATAAACTAAATAAACGTTTAGCATTTTCAGTGGTAATGGCGGCAATTCGTTCTACTGATTGTCCGCGTAATTCCGCAATTCGATCAGCTACGTGTTTAACTAAAATTGGTTCATTTCTTTTGCCACGATATGGCTCTGGCGTTAAAAATGGTGCATCGGTTTCTAATAACAAGCGATCTGACGGCATTTTGCGTATTAAGCTATCCCATTGTCCACTAAACGTTATTAAGCCGGTAAAGGAAATGGTAAAACCCAAATTAAAATAACGCCAAGCTAAATTTTCGTCTCCGGAAAAACAATGGATTACTCCCCAAGGTTTCGTTTCTGATAAAAATGGACGAAACTCTTTGCGGAAATCATAAATTAAATTCAATAAATCATCATGGGCCTGACGACAATGAATAATTACCGGAAGATTAAGCATAACCGCTAATTCCATTTGAGCCCACAAAACTAATTTTTGCCTTTTTTTAATTTGATCTTTAACTGCCTGTTCACCTTCAAGTCGATAATAATCGAGTCCGATTTCACCGATAGCTACCACTTTAGGAAATTTAGCTAATTGTTGAAACATCTCAGCGTTAAATTTCTCCCCAGCAATAATAACATCCTGTCCTCCGATATTTTCAACTCTTTCTTCTAAGCTACCTGGATGGATGCCGACTGCTACATTAACGCCACGCTCATATCTATTAGCAATATCTAAAGCTTTTTTTGATGTTTTATAATCTGTACTAGCAATAATCATATCAACATCCGCCTCTAACGCGCGATGAATTACCGCGTCGACATCGTCGCAGTAATTAGGCAAATTCATATGGCAATGAGTATCAATCAATTTCATAAAACATTAACTATCTAACTTTTCTGATATTACTAAAATCAGTCAAATCATATATTGATGAAGGACTAACTATTAACTCTCCCACGCTAACCAAAAAATTCAATGTTGGAAAAATATTCTCGGCCAACAAACTATCTTTAATCAATTCTTCTCCACTTTGATTAAGGCTGGTGGAAATAAGCGGTTCACCGATTTTATTGATTAACTTATCTAAAAAATTATTAGCTGGCCAACGAATAGCCACGGTGCCGAAATTAGACACGAACGGAATACTTTGTTTAGACTGCATAATTAAAGTATTGTTTCCAGGCCAATAGTCATTAAAAGCTACTTTGTTTAATGTTGTTAAATCGACTAATTCAGCTATCGTCTTCCAATCATTGGCTAAAATCAAAAACGGCTTATCGCTCTCTCTGCCTTTCAAATTGATAATCCTTTCAGCGGCGGACGAATTTTTAGCTAAACAAACAAAACCATAAACAGTGTCTGTCGGGATTGCTCCGACGCAGCCTTGTTTAATTAAATTAGCGATTTCAGCAATCGTTTCTTCTGAATTCTCTAAAGCTGAGTAATCAGTAAAAACAAATTTTTTCATATTACAAAACGGATTGTATCTTTTTCAAAATATCAGGTAAGAGAGGTGTTAAATAATTGGAAAATTTCAATAAAAATGGCACCAGTTGACTATCTTTTAGCTGATCAACCAGCCAACCTCCGCCAGGCAGATAACGACTAATAACAAATAAACTCAAACCAAGCGTTAGACCGCCTTCGATAAAACCTAAAAATGCCCCACCTAAACGGTTAATTGTTTTTAAAAATGGCACTATCGAAAGCATGTGAAAAGCTTTATCCAATAATGCAAAGCCCAAACAAACCAACCGATCAACAATAGTAAAAATAAGGGCAAAAGCAACCAATTTACCAATATTGTCATGACCAAAAGCTAAAGGCTTAGCTAAAGAAAATAACATCAAATAAAGACGGCTAGCCGCCAAAAAGCCAATTATAATTGCTATCAAGGAACCAGCTGTCTTTATCAACCCGAAAAAAAGCCCGTAAAAAACAAAACCGGCTAAAATTAAAAGCAAAACAATATCAACTATTGAAAATGATACTGGTAAAGAAAAAATCATTTGTTAAAACTATTAAAATCTAAATAAAAAATTATTTTTTGAAAGAAGCCAACCAATCTTTAATCATCTGCTGGTATTCTGAGATTTCAGGCGATTGGCAAACAGTGTTGCCAGCTTCACAGCGCTCGGTAAACATTTTTCCTTCACAACTAATGTTAATTTTTTTACACAAACCTGGACAATTTTTTCCCTCGGCGTAAACACAACGCATATTGTTACCGAACAAAAAAAGTCCGGTGGCGATAACTAAAACGATGGGGGCAATAATTAAAATTTTGATAAACATAGCTTTAAACCAATCTCGGAAAAAGAGGTTCTGCTTTATTAACCTGCTGTTGGTTGAATTGATTGACGATTTTTTCGCCCGTTGCCGGCATAAAAACAGTTAACACACGGCCAACCAACAACATATTTCTTGCTAATGGCTCAAGACACTGTTTAATAGCTTCCTTATTTTCCATTTTCCAAGGACGATCAGCGGATAATCTTTCATCGGCGTTTTTCAGCAATAACCACAGCTCTTTCATTATATCACTAAATAAATATTCTTTCATTTTTAAATCAATCTTTTTAAAAATGTCTGAATTGATTTCAAGCTCTGGAGTTATTTTAATTTCATTTTTTTCAAGCAAATTAGAAATGCGCGCGGCTAAGTTGCCAAGCCCATTAGCTAAATCGGCTTGATAAACAGCTTGAAATTTTTCAATCGTGAAATCAGAATCATCAAAAGAATTCATTTGCGATAATAAATAATAGCGCAAAGCGTCGGTGCCATATTCTTTGACGATAGCCATCGGATTAATGACATTACCAAGACTCTTGGACATTTTCTGCCCCCCAGAGGTTATAAAACCATCAATAACGACTTGTTTGGACGGTTTTAAACCGACCGATAAAAGCATTGCTGGCCACATAGCTGCCTGTTGGCGTAAATTATCTTTGCCACAAATTTGAATACCCGGCCAAAAACTATTAAATTTTTCTTGATTATCAGGCCAACCTAAACAGGATATATAGTTAACCAAGGCATCAAACCAGACATACATTACATGATTTTCATCGTTAGGCACTGGCACTCCCCAAGGCATTTTTTCTTTTAATCTGGAAATAGAAAAATCATCTAAGCCTCTTTCAACAAATTTAGTTATCTCATTTAGCTTGGTGCTTGGCACGACAAAAGCCGCGTTATCCTGATATAACTTTAATAAATCAGCTTGATATTTTGAAAAACGAAAAAAATAATTCTCCTCATCAATTATTTCCAATTCTTGATTAGGGTGATCGGGGCAATGATTGTCAATCAATTCCGATTCTGTTTTTTCCAGCTCGCAACCAACGCAATATTTAACTTGATAATTTTTTTTATAAATATCGCCATTAGTTAAACTTAAACGCCAAAACTCCTGGACTGCCTTCAGGTGATGTTCATCCGTAGTTCTGATAAAATTATCATAACTTAAATTTAAAGATGATTTTAATTCGGAAAACTTAGCAGCCATTTCATCGCAATAAGCCTGGGTACTAATACCTAATTCTTCGGCTTTGCGGAATATTTTTAAACCATGTTCATCAACACCGGTATTAAAAAAAACTTCATTACCTTTTAATCTCTGCCAACGAGCAATAACATCGGCGCGGATTATTTCTAAAGCAAAACCGATATGCGGCTCGGAATTAACATAAGGTAAGGTGGTGGTAATATAATATTTAGTCATACTATTTCTAAAATTTCTAACAGAACAAACAATGCTTGATGTCTATTTTTTTAACTAAGATTGTCGCGACGCTCCTTAAGATACTTTGTCCATTCTTCGGTTACAGTTACTAAGACTTTAAATGGCGCTTCGATTATAAAGTCGAGAATAAAGATAAAAACGTTAATTTTCTGAAATTTACCAGATAAAAATTTACCGGTTGAAGCGATCGGCACACTAACAAAACTCCAAAGCAAGGTAAAAATATTTTCCCTTGAATCGATTACTACCCAATATTTAGGGCCGCGACGGATACGAATAACAAAAAAGGAAACAAAGGCTAAGAAAAACAGGAAAATTATGATGCTGACCCAAGAAAAATTTATAATTCTTAAGCCTTTAATTATAGCGCCAAACACTAACACAAAGGTAGCGACGTAAATGACAGTAAAAATAAAACTCATGACCGAATTTCTTTTGCTGGGAGTTTTAAGGACAATCGGCTGTTTACGGACTTTGTCAGCAAACATCACTTCTTCTACGCCCGACATAATCTTGTCAGCATTTTTTTGCCCAGGCAAACGGGTAAAAGCAACCGACATGAATAAAATAAGCGCTGGAAAAAAAACATTAATCGACAAAGCTACCGGACTAGCTACTTCACCAAAATAACGATTAGCTGGCACTTCCAATAAAACAACTAAAACTGATTTGGTTAAGAAAATATAGATAATGCTCCTAACCGCATTTTTCCAAAGTTTTTTCTTAGCAGAAGTCGTTTTTTTATCAATCATTGTCTGAATGCGCCGCATGAAGCTTTTGTAATTAGTGGAAATCTCTTCATAAATCTTTTTAGGGTCGGAAGAGATGACTTCATGGATAACTGTAAAATAAACCGTATATTGGTGAACGATGCGATTAAGCTGAGGCGTTAATGGGTGTTCTAACTGACTGTCAATCGCTGACTTAAGCTCGTCAAGACGATCAACAATGCGATCAATGGTTTCAGCGGTTGGGTCATTCCAATCTTCATTAAAATATTTGAATAGTACATAAGACAATATTTCATCATCATCTAAATTAAGATAGTTGCGCAAAATCCCTAAATAAATCTGGATGGACAAATCTCTTTCATAAGGCAATTCTGGCGGCAATTTAACATTTCTTAAGAGCACGTCATACATAACTGAGACAGTTGTATCCGTGGCCTGATTATAACTTAAATTTTCTTCTATTTCGCTGGCAGCTAAACCGATAATCCAGTTATTAACCGCGCTTTTATCATCTAAATCCTCTTTCTTTTTCTTGCTCTGCGCTTGTTTTTGAGAATTAATTACAAAACTAAATGATTGTTTGCCTTGGTCTAAGCGTTCAAAAATTTCTGCTCTTAAGACTAAATATTTATTAATAATAACAGCTAACTCGGTAATTTTTTCCTCAGGCAATTTATTATTTTGCAAATAAGCAGCTCGAATAAGCTCTATCAATAAATTTTTAGAAACTTTTTCCGGTTCAATACTTGCTCCGACTAAGGCATTTTCTATTATAATCAATCTCCTTAAGATACGGACAATGGCTTCTTTACGCATTAAAGACTCTTCGCGATAGTCAACCGAATTTCTCAATTTCTCATAATAAAAAGCCATTTTAGAGACCATATCGGAAACATGAATACGGGGGGCGTCATCATCGACGCTTGAGCCTGATTGGTCCCAATAAACAGCTTGAAAAATTTTCTTAGCTCCAACGGTCATGGCCAGAGGCTTAGATTCGCCGGAAGAATTTGCTAATTGTAGGATAGGCATATTAGCTTTTATTTTAACATTTTTACCAAAAAAATCAATTGCAGTTAGTTCTTAATTATCCGCCACTCATTTTTAATTTTTTTAAGGGTGCCATTAACAGTAAACCCAGCCGCTACAGCGTGCCCGCCACCACCCATTGCTCTAGCAAAACGTCCCACATCAATTGATGAATCGTTTGAACGCCAAGAGCCTTTGATAATACCAGGTTCTACTTCTTTTAAAAGCAAAAAGGCTTTAACATTGGGAATGCCGGATAAAAAACCAGCCAAGTCATCCAAATCTTCTACACTAGCATTATTTTCCAAAAAATCTTCCGGCAACAAAACACTATAAGCGATATTGTATCTCTGGTTCAAAACAAGCCTGGCCATGGCCTTGCCCCAAAGCTTGGCCGAAACTAAACTTTTAGTCCGCCAAGTCTTATTCAAGGCGAAATCAAGCCGACCGCCCAAACTTAACAATTCGGCTGCCATTCTCATTGTTGCGCCATCAGTAGTTTTATACAAAAAATTACCGGTATCAGCTGACAAACCAATTAAAAGACTATTAGCAATACTTGAATTTATTTTCCAATTGGCAATCTTGAACAGATTAAATAAAATTTCGCAGGTTGAGGCGGCATAGGGAAAACGCAAAGAAAAATCAGCGATATTTTCAATGTTGGGGTGATGATCAATCTCGATAAACTTCAAATCGGCACGCTTGGTCAAAATAATATCTTTTAAGCCTGTTCTTGCTGCGGTGGCGCAATCAAGACTGATTAATAAATCAATCTTAGACCAATCAATTGCTTCTTTATTATTAGTCACTAAATCAATATTTTTCAAAATAAAAAAATTTTTACTGGGCGCGTCAACACAAAAACCTTGCCAATCTTTACCAAGCCGGTTTAAAACTTCAGCCATTGCCGACAAGCTGCCCCAAGCATCTCCATCCGGATTCTCGTGACAGACTAAACAAATTTTTTTAGCTGCTAAAATAATACTGATTGTTTTTAGGTAAAGCTGTTCAATTGACATACAAAAAACTATAGCTAAATTCGGTAAAATAAAACCGGATACCCTCCGGTCTTATTCTTCTATTTCTTTAAAAACTTCTTCTAACTTGGCAGCCTCTCGCTCTGTCGAGTCGATACGCCAATTTATTTTTGGCGCGGCCCTTAGTCTTGTTTTCTTAACTAATTCGCTCCGTAAAACCGGAGATAACTGTCGCAGCGCTTCTAAGGCTGTGCCATATAATTTATCCGGCAAAACGCTGACATAAGCTTTAACGCGATTGCCGTCCGGACTTAACTCAACATCAACAACCGTTATTAAAAACCCATCAGCTCTAAGATGCCTGCTAACTGATTCGGCTAACTGCCGATGGACAATCTCTTTTAATCTGGCTTGATCATTTTTTTCCATGGCAGGCTATTTAATTTTTTTATAAATTTTATCCTCCTGATAAACATTCAGGACATCATCTTTTTCAGCTGGAGTTCTTGATTCAAACAAGAATCCGCACTCGGTGCCATTTTCAACTTCCTTGACTTCTTCTTTGCCTGTTTTCAAAGAAATTATTTTCCCTTCCTCAATAATTTCTCCGTGACGGACTAATTCGGCCAAAGTGTTAGACCTGATTACGCCCGAAATTACCTTACCGCCTAAAATCTGGCTCTTTTTATCGGAACGGAAAATGGCTAAAATTTTAACTTTTCCTAAATCGACTCGAACTATTTCCGGCTTAACCAATTCTTGTATTTCAGCCTTAATGTCATTAATCAATTCGTAAATAATTTTATAAATTTTCATGGAAACTTTTTTCTCACGAGCCATTTCCATCGCCTTGGGAGATGCTTTAACACTAAAGCCTAACAGCTTGGCGCCGACAGCCTCTGCTCTGGAAACATCGCCTTCAGTAACATTACCAAGACCTTTGGCAACAATTTTGACCTTGACACCTTGGGTATCAATTTTGCCTAAGCTATTTTCAATCGCCTCAACTGTGCCCAAAGTATCACCCTTAAGCATAATGATAATTTTGTTTTCATGGTTTTCTTCTGAAGATTCATCATTACTTTGAGTTGAATTTTCAGATGAGCTGATTGGGGCTTTATGAGCTTTTTTATTTTTAATTTTTTCACCGCGGCCAACTTCAATAATATCACCAACTTCAGGCTGGGTTTTAAAACCGATAATTTTAACAGGCGTAGATGGTCCGACTTCACTAACATTCTGGCCTAAATAATTTTTTAAACCGCGAGCGCGTCCGTAATCAATCCCGTTATACATTAACTCGTCGCCGACCCGTAAAGTGCCATTTTGCACCAACAAAGTAGCGACAATACCCTCGGATTTATCCATATTAGACTCAATAATCGTGCCGATAGCTTGACCATCAGGGTTTGCCCTTAGACTGGTTTGATCGACATCAGAAACCAAAATCAGCATATCGAGCAATTCCTCAATATTGGTTCCGTTCTTAGCAGAAATTGGCACAGCAATAATATTACCTCCCCAACCCTCTACTAAAATATTTAATTGATTAGCTAATTCTTGTTTGACTCGGTCGATATTAGCTTCATCTTTATCAATCTTATTAATCGCTACGATATAAGGAATATTAGCCGCTTGGATAATACGAAAAGCTTCAACGGTTTGCGGTTTTACGCCATCATCGGCCGCTACCACCAGGATAGCGATATCAGCCACTTTAGCGCCACGATTACGCATTGCGGTAAACGCTTCATGGCCAGGAGTATCAATAAAAGTTAAAAATTTATTCTTACGCATGACCTGGTAAGCTCCGATATGCTGTGTTATACCGCCGGCTTCACCAGCGATTACATTGGTATTACGGACTGCGTCCAACAACATGGTTTTGCCATGGTCAACGTGACCCATAACGACAATGACCGGCGGACGAAGACATAAATCACAATCAGCCTCTTTGCCGATGGCTTGCTTAATTTTTTCCGAATCATCAACTTTTGAATTTTCTTCTTCACTAATCTCCTCTGGCACGATTTCCAAACCTAAATCAGCGCCGACAATCATTGCAGTATCAAAATCAATTTTTTCATTTAACGAGGCAAAAATTCCATTCTTCATCAATTCAGTTACTAACCTATTAACTGGCAAACCTGCCAACACAGCAAAGTCTCTAACTACAACAAACTTGCCAATTGCAATCTTTTTCTTTTCCTTTGATTCGTTATTATTAGTAAGTGTTTCTCGACGGCGTTGACGGTCTTCACGCTCTTTGCGCCTAATATAATTAGGCCAAAGAGAAATAATTTTTTTAGAGGTATGATTATCGATTTTAATAGCTTTTTGGCCAATATCAAAACCCATTGCCGGGAGATGGTCCTTCAATTCATTAGGAGTAACCCTTAAAATGCGGGCTAATTCGGTTAGGTTCATGTTTTTTATGTTTAAAATTAGCCAAAATTAACTTCGACTATAAATTTATTTAATGTTAAACTAAATTAACCATCAAGTCAATAGTTTTTGGCTAATTATATGTAATATTATAACACAAAATTTTAAAAGTAACTAAAATAAAATCAGGAGATTACGATTAAGCATATTCCCCTGATAATTAATTCAACTTTACAAATTTACGTTTGTAACACCGTCCGCCGATCTCTATTTACGTAGTCGCTTTCTTTTTTAGGAAGCTGTTTGTTAAGGTTAATTTCTTTTGTTTTAGCGTATTCCTTTCTCATATACTTTTTAAAAGTAGCAATCGAAAATTTTGGTTCATCATCATTAGTTTGCCAATTATAACAATGTTCTTTGGCTTCCAAGATTAAAGCGTTTAAAATAGCTTTGCCGTATTCCTGGGCTGGTCTTTCTTTGTCTAAGCCCACGTTTATATTATAAGCTATTTTCAATCTCTTTCTGATTGCCCGTCTTTCTTTCGGATTCTTTTCGCTAACGATTTGGCCAATATAGTTGGTCATAAAATTATAGAAAAAATCAAAATCAAACTCTTGATTTATAATCTTTTCTAATTCAGCGCTACTGCCAAGAGTCTTGATTTTTTTTCCGGCATCCCGTTGTTCACTGAGTATTTTCTTCTCCGTTGTTCTAATTGCTTTTTCAATGTCAATATGATGTTTCGCTCCAAACGATATAGTGAACTTATTTTCTCCGTTATTTCCAAAATACCTCTGGGGAAACGGATGATGTTGAGATTTTTCTCGGCATCTGTCATCTTCTTTTTTGCCAAGCAAAAGACAAATTAAACACTGGTTGGCTGCCATTATGCCTCCGTTTTTATAAAGTTAAAAATATATTATTAAAGTGCTTTTCAAGCAAACATATCACAAAAAAATAAAAATGTATAGACGATAAATCGGCTTATTTTACTTGATTATTTTATATTTCAACAAAACAGAATCTGTGCCGATCCTTGAAAAATCTATTAATTCCAAATTTAAATCAACTTCGGTTTCAGCAAACAAAGATAAGCCTGAGCCAAACAATTTCGGCTCGATAGTCAACCACAGCTCATCTATTAAATTTTCTTTTAAAAATAGGCTATTAATTGTAGTGCCACCGCCCAAAACAACTTCTTTGAAATCACGTTTGGCTAAATCTTCTAAAATATCAATCGGCGATTGAGAAGAATATTCAAGCTCGCCCGGAAGACTTTCGCCAACTTCGTCAGGCCGTGCCATAACGACATTCAAGCGCTCAGACAAAGGACGTCCGATAGTCTGATAAGTCTTGAGACCCATAATAATCACACCAGCCTCCTTGGTTTTTTGGACAAAAATTTCTTTATCAGCCTTAGACGTCCAATTAGCTTTATGATCAGAATTTTTAGCGATTTTACCGTCAGCCGTCATGGCCATCATTAAGATTACTTTCATATATTTATTTTAAAATTTAAACAGCGATAGGAAAATCTATTTTAGGATAACTTTCATAACCTGACAAAATCGTGTCGCTGGCTTGCCAATCAAATATAGAAGTAAAATTATTGGTTTCTATTTTTGGCAAAACATATTTATCATAATCACGAGTTATTTGTTCTTGAGCGCCTTCCAGATGATTGACATAAATATGAGTATCAGCTAAAAAACCGATTAAACGTCCCTCGACTAAATTAGCTTCCCGCGCGAGCAGATGTAACAATAGAGCATAACTGGCAATATTGAAAGGCAGGCCGAGCATTGTGTCGACTGAACGCTGATTCCAAAGAAGATTCAATTTGCCATTAACTACTGTTAATTGAAAACCATAATGGCAGGGCGGCAAAGCCATCTCGCCAAGCTGGATAGGATTCCAAGCCATAACAATCATCCGGCGATCATTAGGATTGGTTTTTAAAGTGTCGACAACTTTTTTTAATTGATCGATACCTTGTCCACTATAATCAGTATCATAATTTTCATAAGGCGCGTTAAAATGCCGCCATTGAAATCCATAAATGGCGCCTAAATCTCGCTCAGCCATCATTTTATTTTTAGTGGTTTCATCGTGACCGTAGGGAACTTTTTTCGGGTTAGCCCACTCATCCCAAATGTGGCAATTTCTGGCTTTAAGCCAATCTTTATCGCTCAAGCCTTTAATAAAAAATTCTAATTCGGTGGCAATCAGCTTGAAAGGCATTTTTTTGGTAGTTAGCAAGGGAAAGCCTTTTGCCATATCATGTTCAAACATGGCGCCGGCTATTGTTTTTGCATCAATGCCGGTGCGATTATTTTTTTGTTCGCCGTCAGCTAATATTTTTCTAACTATCTCTAAATAATTTTTCATAACAAATAATTTTTATTAAAATTAAATTCTAAGCGATTAATTCCGAAAATTCATGTCTAAACGACTGAATCTTAGCTTTCAATTCTTTATTTTTTAAATCATGACTTAAAAGTTTGTCAGCTTGCTCCGTCATTTCAGTAACAAATAATTTAAAATATTCGTTCTCTTTATCGGTTTTATTGTCTAAATTATCGTCAACATTTTTCAATAAATCATCCAGTTGTTCTGAAGATAAAGATAGATAAAACATTGGCAAGCCGGTTAAGCTTTTTTTAACTAACTTTTTCTCGCCTTGCTCATTGCTTTCAAAACCAAGACCGTAATCGATGTTTGATCCGCCCGCTTCGGCTTTAGCAACAATTTTATGATCCTTATCTTCTAACCGACCATGTTTTTGTTCTCCACGCACTTCATCAAAGGCACAGACTGTTTCGCCGGTCTCCTTGTTAATCAGTAAATTATCTACACCATTAGTGTAATCATCGTGCTTAGACGAGCGGACAACCAGATATTTCTCCTTAAGCATCTTATAAAACAAAACATTAACCGCTCTTTCTAATTGAACTGGTTTAGAATTCTCTTTTTTTTTACGCCATTTTTCAATTGCTTTACCTTTCAAATCATCTCCTTTGAGTCCGTATAAATTAAATTCTTTTTTAAGATTCTCCAAAACAACTGGATTTTCCACGCCAGACCATTCCACTTCTCGATTTTTAATATTTTCACGATGTTTAGTTAAATCATCTTTAGACAAATGTCCGCCATTAATTTGACTAAATCTGTCCATTTTTAAAGCCCCATCAGACCCGACTATTTTTTCCTTAGCAAAAGAATTAATTTCTTGAGAAATTTTCTCGGTTATCTTGCTAAGTCTTTCATTGTGGCTTTCTTTGTTTTCCGGACTTTTTGGTTGTTCTAATTTATTCATATAATTTTACTTATATTATAAGTGCTTATTTATAATTAATAAACTTGACAAATTACCAAATTTAATGTTATTAATAGGTAAAATTTAGTACCTTACAAACTATTGGAGACTTGCAATGGAAAGCTCAATTCAAGATAAGATTATAGAAATAAATTATTGGCTCAAGTTTTTAGAAGGCGGGCTAGAGCTAAAAACAGGTAAAAACAAACAATATTTGACTTTTTTCGGCTCAATTGAAAGTTGCTTCAGAAGAGAAGAAAGGAAAATCAATAAAACAACAAAAACAAACTTAACTTCGCAATCCGCAACAAAAATCATGCATGATCTTAATGCTATTTCAAACCATGTAAACTTTATCCGACAAATCTATCAGCAAATTACTAACGTATTTAAAATGATTGCCTTTGTTAAAAATAATTTTTCCAATAAAGTATTAACCGATATCTTGGAAGTAATAACCTCAATATATCCTAAAAAATTAAGAAAAAAAATCTTTGATTATCTGAAAGAAAAAGATTACACTGAAATTCCCAAGGCACACGTTGATTTATGTATGGAATTAGCAATGGCTAATCAAAACTTTATCTTGTTTAAAGAAAGTTTTAAAGGAATTATTATTATCATAAAAAAAGCAATTGAGGCTATAGAAAAAAGACAAAATATTGCTATAGCAAATATTGATCAGTATATTGAAGAAAAAAAAGCAGCTGACTTTATTAATGAAAAATACGCTATGATTAATGCGTTAAAGTTAGAAGAATTAATCGGCCTGATGGTGGCGGCAGATAATTATTTGGATTTAATCAAACCACGCTTCAGCCAAGCAACTCTGAATTAGACAAAACCCTCGAAAATCGAGGGTTTATTTTATTCCAAATTTTTAATCAAGTTTATTTCAACTTTATCTAACTCGCGCCACTTGCCTTCCGGTAATTCGCCAAGCTCAATTGGCCCGATACTTTCACGCATCAAATCCACTACTTCTAAACCGAGCTTTTCAAACATACGTCTAATCTGTCTTTTCATACCTTGGGCTAATTCGATTCTAAAAACACCTTCTTGCTCGTAAGTAATATCATGAGCCAAGGCTAAGCCAGCTTCTTCAATGTCAATCCCGCCTTTAAAATTTTTAATTATTCTTTTTCTTTTTTCTGTGTCTGGTTCTGTTTTTAATTTGACTAAATAAGTTTTAAAAACTTCAAAACTTGGATGAGTCAATTTATTTACCATCTCTCCGTCATTAGTCAAAATCACTAAACCACGACTCATTTTATCCAAACGACCAACAACCACTAATCTTTCTGGTCGTTTAATTAAAGAAAAAATATTTTTTTCGCCTTCAAATTGCCGGCTAGTACAAACATAACCGACTGGTTTATTTAACATCAAATAAACTAAATCAGGCGCTGTGTTCAGCATTTTGCCATTAACTTTTATTTTATCACCGGCGACAACGCGTTCTCCTGGTTTAGCCAAATAACCGTTAACCATGACTTTACCACGCTTTAACAGTTCTTCAGCCTCACGTCGGGAACAAATACCAGCGGCGGCAATTACTTTTTGGACTACTTCTTTATTCATAATAGCTTATTTAATATCATTGTTTCCTGCTTTTGTCAAAAGATAGCATTAAAATTAATTGTTCTTTTTCTTAATAAAAATAAATTTAGTAATTTCGCCAACCAATACAGCAGATAAAAAGGCTAATACCATCAAACTCAAATGCCAAAGTTCGAGCTTAGTAAAACTAAAAATTTTAACCAAACTATCAACTGACATAACGATTATTAGTAATAAGCAAGAAAAAACCACTATTAGCCAAGAGGCTGCATTTGGTATTGGGATTACTTTCAAAAAAATCTTTTCTTCGGAACGGCTAATCAAAATATAGGCAACATTCATCAAAACCAACGAACCAAAAGTAACTAACCTTGCGTCTGCTAACGGCCAATGAGCCTCGCCCCAAAGATAAATAGCGACCACAACGATTGAAGCCATGATTCCTCTGATTAAAGTTCTAACCAAGGTTTTTTTATCAAAAATTTTCTGAGTGATTAAGCGAGGCGGACGATTCATAATATTAGATTCTTCCGGTTCAGTTTCGAAAGAAATACTGCAAGCTGGGTCAATAATCAGTTCTAAAAATACGATATGCAAAGGCAACAAAGCTAAGGGGGCGCCTAAGAGCACGGGCACAACCGACAAAGCAATGATTGGCAAATGCACCACCAAAATATAACCCATAGCTTTTTTTAAATTATCATAAACTCGCCGACCCATACGCACGGCGCTGACAATTGAAGCAAAATTATCATCAATCAAGACTAAGGCGGCGGCTTCACGCGCCACATCAGTGCCGCGGCCACCCATGGCAATACCAACATGCGCCGCTTTTAAAGCTGGGGCATCATTAACGCCATCACCGGTCATAGCCACCACTTCGTTTAATTCTTTTAAGGCTTGGATTATCTTTAATTTCTGTTCAGGCACCACCCGCGCAAAAACATTGACTGTGTCGATTTTTTTCTTTAGCTGAGCCACTGTCATTTTAGACAATTCCTCGCCGGTAATGGCTTGGCTATTATTTTTTAAGCCTAACTCTTTGGCGATATGTAGCGCTGTTTGTGGATAATCGCCCGTAATCATAATAACCCTGATACCTGCCTGATAACATTCGGCAATCGCTTGTGGGACTTCCGGCCTGATTGGATCTTCCAAACCAAGCAGACCAACAAATTCAAAATCGTAATCATGTTGATTATCAGACAAGATATTGCTTTTCAACTTAGCTTTAGCCACACCGATTACACGCTGTCCCGACATCGCCATAGTCATGACATCTTTCATTATTAATTTTTCCCGTTCGGCTGGCAGATGGCATAAATTAATAATCGCTTCCGGCGCGCCCTTGGCAGCCGCAATCAAATCTTCACTATTATCAAGATGCCAAACTCGAGACATGGCCATTAATTCATCTTGCAATTGATATTCTTTTAAAAATTCCCAATTATCATGCAGCTGATTCGTATCAATTAAAATCTTTTTGGCCAAGCGCTTAATTGATTTTTCCATTGGGTCAAAAGGATTGTCAGGACTAGCTAATAAAGCGTACTCTACAATTTCACTCATGGCTGTTGGCAAAATTTTGCTTTTATCAGACATATCATATAACTGTCCGTCTAAGGCTAAGCTGGCAACTGTCATTTTATTTTGCGTCAAAGTACCAGTTTTATCAGAGCATAAGATAGTGGTCGAGCCCAGCATCTCAACCGCAGTTACTCGCCGCGCCAATACTTGTTTTTTAGAAATACGCCAGGCTCCCAAAGCTAAAAAGACTGTCAGTACAACTGGAAATTCTTCTGGCAATATGCCGATAGCCAAAGTTAAGCCAGCCAATAATCCCTGCAACCACTCACCTCTCACTAAGGCAAAAATTAAAAAAATGATGGTGCAGCCGATTAAACCGACTAAAGCGAAATTTTTAACGATAAAATCAATTTGTTTTTGAATAAAAGTTTTTTCTATTTCAACCGCGGCTAAAGAAACTCCAATCTTTCCCATTTCCGTTTTAATACCGGTTTTAACAACTCGCGCTATGGCTTGACCTTTAACGACTAAGGTGCCGGAAAAAACATAATAAGTATTTTTATTGTCTAAATCTTCAGCTGGTAAATTTTGACCTAACCATGAATCTTTATTAACTGCCATTGACTCACCGGTCAGCAAAGATTCATCTACACTAAAGTTAGTTTCTTCTAAGACGATTGCGTCAGCTGGTATTCTATCCCCTTCAGATAATAAAATAATGTCATCTTGAACAACTTCACGGCCTGGAATTTTCAACTGCCGACTGTCGCGAATAACCAAAGCTTTAGGGCTCGACAAATCCTTTAAAGCCTCTAAAGTTTTTTCGGTTTTATTCTCTTGGTAAATAGTCAAAGCGATAATCAACAGCACTGAACCCAACAAAGCTGCGGCTTCTGTCTTGTCACCTAAAACAAAGTATAATGAACCGCAAGCTAACAATAAAAAAATCATTGGCTCGCGTAACACCTCTTTTAATAAATTAAAAAAGTTTTTATGCCCAGCATCAGGCAATTCATTAGGCCCTTGGCTGATTAAATATTCCTGCGCCTGTTTACTGCTTAATCCGCTGTAATTTTTCTTAAAATTACCCATAAATATTTATTAAACTATGTTATTAATAAAGTATATCATATTTATTAAAAATCATTATAGCCTTATTTTTGTTAAAATCTTACTAATAAATCAATTTTTTACTTAATATTAGCTAATTATATACAAAAATATTAAAAATACTATGCTTATAAATAACCTTGACATTTTCAACAACTTATGCTATTTTAATCAATCTTTGTTCCTTGAAAATAAAAATTAATTATAGATTTTCCGAATTATTATTTACTAATTATCAGGAGCCTATCATGGGTAGATTTACAAGAGAAGCGAGAAGACAAAAAAGAAATTCTCGACAAGCATTAAAAAAGGAGCTGTTTTCTATACCGCAGTCAGAAAAGCACCTTGAAGTTGACTATGGTCATGAAAATGAATCTCGGCAAAAAACAACGGCTAACGTTGATAGCCAAAAAAACCAAAGCTTTAATGACTCTTGGCAAGAATATCTCAAACATTGTTTGCCAAAAAAAATAAACAGTCTAACTTTTCGTTACGAGGGTTTCATGGGAAATCATCAAAAACGAGACATAGCCGAGGCTTTGGTTCTATGGGAATTTATCAGAAATAAATTTAGACCGACTAGCTATAGCTTAAGCTACAAAAAAGAGCTTATCAGCCAATTAGAAACCGACTCAAGCAACAGTTACATCAATAAAGTATTAACCATCGAATCATTGCCGACTACGGTTTGGCGCAAGCTACTCTGGAAAGAGAATATCAACTTCGACAGCTATGAAGCTTGCTTAAGAAGGATGTCGGAAAAGCAACTATGCGCCATACAAGACAACTTCAATGATTTTTCCTGTAGAAAAATTCCGCGAGTGTTTACCTGGTTTGATAAAGTTTTCCGTGGCGTCAGCTATGAAAAACTGTCGTATGAAGCCACTTCAGACAAACGCAGATATGTATCTAAAGGCTCAATGTCATACAATTTACTCGGTCTTGATTTCGGCTTTAACGCCTATCCAAATGGCGAAAATGACGATTACAAAATCATTGAATTCAGCCCGCTAAGATTCTTGTCAGTCAAAAATCATGCGGATGATTTCGTGGTCAACCAAGAAGACGGCAAATACTGGAAAATGTATCGGCTCGCCAGAAGCAATTACGCTTTCAGACCGAATCGTAAAGTTGAGTTGAAAGATCATATTTGCCCCGGATTTTGGTACACCTTTCTGATTCATCTTCTTTTTTGGATAATTTCTCCAATCTTAGCGGCTAATGGTATCTATCAGTTATCCGAAAATAGCTGGCCCGAAATTGACGTATTTACCAAAATATCATTGCTTCCGGGATTGCTGACTCCGCTTTGGCTAACCATGGCCATATTGAAAATATTAGGCAACATTATTCTCGAAGCCGGCAAATTATTATTGCGTGCTTTAGAAAAAATGTTTGCTACTAAAATTTTTACTGAGGCAATAAGGCGTGTTAAAAATTGGCCTTCACGTCATAAAGAATTTCTGAAAGGCGTTGGTATTGGAACATTAATAGCATCAGTGATACTAATTATTCGCTATATACTGATACCATACGCATACAGCTGGCTTGGTTTTGGTGGCGTAATCTGGCTTGTTTGGATAATATTCTACAACCTTATAACCTTTAGCCCTAACCAAAAAGAGAATCCCCTTTACAGAATAGATTTTGACTATCTTCCTAAAGGCAGTAAATCAATTTCCCGATTATTGCGCTATGGCGGCCTCGGTCTAATAGTTTACGAATTCAGAGAAAAAATTTGGCACGTTCTCGTAACAATTGGTTTATTTGTCGGTGAAGTTATTTCGTTTTGTTGGCAAATAATAGTTAATTTTGTAAGCGCTTCCATTCTCCCGTTGTCATTGCTCGCTATTATTCTTGTTCCATTAGTCATTTATTATCTTTGGCTCAAACATAAAGTAAAAGAACCGACTACAAAAACAAGGCGCCTAACAAAAATTAAAAAAGAAATAAACAACAATAAATTAGAAACTTGCTATAAGATTTTTGAAAAACTTATTCTTATAACGACGAGTTTATTGATATTACTTTTATTTGGAATATATTTTTATTATTTATCCAAAACAGAAGACGCTTTATTGAACATGGTAGTCTTATCATGTTTAATAATACTTACCATCATAATGTCGCTGGTTCTTTCACGAAACACAAAAAAAAGTTTCTACAAGATAAATCCAAAGACAAGTATCTACTACAATGGTTTTTCCGAGATGGATCTTTTTTCGCTTGATCTAATTAAATTAATCAAGACCAATAAATGGCTTATCGAACTGGATAGCATAAAAAAAGCAGAGGTCATCGAAGATATTAAGGAAATAGCTGATCGAATAACTGGTTTTGTGTATAATAAATATTATCGGCAGCAGTTAAGCCGGCTGATTGTTTCTAATTTAAACGAAAACAATTATACAGAACTAAAACGGTTAAAATTGGTTAATCGGTGTAATGACAATGGTTTTTATGATTTACATTACAATTTAAGAGAACATGTTGTTAAACTTATTCTTGGAGGAATGAGCCTTCAAAAAGCGATAAAAAAAGCTACCCAGGAAGCTGAAAAACTCGCCAAAAAGGAAGAAAATATCAAAACCTCTTTCTTACTTATCTTAAAAATAATCTTCTCTCCTGTCATCCTGCTGGTCAAGCTGGCTAAATACGCCGTAACGCTTAAACGGCTTTACGAGCTGTTCAATAAACGTTGTCCTTACATTGCTAAAAGTAAAGTTTTGGATTAACAAATCCATAATTAATTTAACAAAAACCGTATCTACAACAGATGCGGTTTTTTATTTTTGTGAGCTAGCTAGAATAACATTTCAAATAATTAAGCTATATCTTTCAGTAGGTCATTAATAAAACTAATATCTTCATCGCCTTCCAGGACGATATCAAACTTTTTCTCATAATCCGTTCTGGACTGATTATAATTAAAATTCAAAAATCCGATTGTTAACAAATTATCATAATCAAATCCCTCTACCATTCCCAAGTCACCCGTGCTATCACCCAGTAATAAAACATTTTTTCTGTCTTTGATTAACTTATAAACTTCAGGTATATTCTTCAAAACTGTTTCATCCTTATTCATCGAATGAATAATCAGCCCTTTCATTGAAACAGCTTTACCGTCATCATTCCAATTAAATTTATTTGTTACATAAATAATGTTGGGATAATTTTTGCCCATTTTCTCAAAATACAGTTGGATTGCATCACCACATCCGCTAGCCGAAAATATGATAAGCGGGATATTTTTGTTCAGCAAAAAATCTAAAAATTCGGCAACACCTTCTCTAAATTTAATGTGACCATTTTCCACAATGTCTTTAAGGTCTGCCTTAGATAATCCGGAGTCGATCAGGAGTTTGTTGTGAGCTTCCCACCACTCTTGCATTAGTCTTTTCTTTTCCGATGTCGGGATATTCTCATCAACTTCAATTGGGTGATATTTATCAAACAACTCATGAGCTTTTTGGGCATAACCCTCGGATAAATGATGCCCATCTCTAAGCATAGAAATAATCGAGGGGGTCTTCAACCCATCGACCGCTCCGTAAGTGATTGTTCTGTCAAAATCAGATAAAACATGCAAACTTTGGAAGCCGTCTTGCTTGATGTGCGTTTTGAATTTTTCAAAATTTTCCGGATTGGCAATTATAATCTTCATACATTGTTAATACTTATTTTATTATACAGCAAGGCAGTTAATATTGTTTGAGTCAAAAAAATTAATGCTTGTCAAAACAATTAAAATATTCCCAAAGGATAAATACACGATTTCTTGAAAAACCTGTTTTCTCTTTTAAAATATTCACTTTTGTCATCTCTTTTAATAGTGCATTTGCGGTAGGTGGACTTATTTTTAATTTCTTCTCAATTTCTCTAGCCGTAACCATTGGGTCGGTGTATAAATAAAGCAATAAATCACTTGCGATTTTGCTTCGCTTGCCTAATTTTTCAATGATAACGCTTTCATACTTCGCACGTAATTTAATTATTTTTTCAAAAGTATTTATTCCGTTTATTGAAGTTTGTATGACACCAGTCAAAAAAAACTTTATCCAGTGTTCTATTTCATTTGACTTTCTTACAGCAGTTAATGAATCATAATATGATGCTCTATTTTTTTCAAAAAAATATGACAAATATAATGTCGGTTTTTTTAAAATACCAAGACTTACTAAATGAAGAGTAATTAACAACCTACCAATTCTGCCATTACCATCTAAAAAAGGATGAATTGTTTCAAATTGATAATGACTAATAGCTATTTTTATTAGATTCGGTATTTCTAAGCTGTCGTTATGCCAAAATTTTTCCAAATCGCTCAACAACACATCTAAATGTTCATGATGAGGGGGTATAAAAAAGGCATCAGACAAACTAGAGCCGCCAATCCAATTTTGGCTATGTCTTATTTCACCAGGAGTCTTATGTTTTCCTCTAGAACCTGTAAGCAATATTCCGTGTGTCTGCCTTATCAATCTCATTGACAAAGGTAATTTATCTAAATTTTTTATAGCAAAATTTATTGCCTTTACATAATTTCTAACCTCTTGCCAGTCGTCTCTTTTCTCGGGATCAATTTCCTCCTTTGGAGACAAAGCTTCATCCATGTTTGTTTTAGTGCCCTCAATTCTACTAGACAATACGGCCTCTTTAAAAACGTGCATCTGTATAAAAAAATTCACATCAGGCACCAAAGAAGAATACGCATTCAATTCCCCCAAACATCTAGTCGCTTCTTCAAGAAGCATGTTTATTTTTTTGTCATACCAAACAAAATCTTTATTAATAAAGCTTGGCAAAAAACTTTTGTACTGGTTTCTTTGTTCAAAAATCCCAGACTTGTACAAGTTGTCCATATGTTTAAATACAAATATTTATATTTAAAGTTTAGCCCTTAAACTTAAATATGTCAAGTTATGTTTAATGTTAAGCTGTTTGATGCGGAGCGAACGGGACTTCCGCGCTCGGCTACGGCTTCGCCATAACGCCTTACTTGTCCAGGGTTGGCATACAAGGCTTCCCCAAAGCCTTGTATGACGCTCGTTGCGATAGCTTGCTTCAAACCTGTTCGAGTCCCTTTCAGCTATCTACATATAAATAAAAGAAGCCTGTCCATTCGGACAGGCTTCTTTTATTTATATGCGGAGCGAACGGGACTCGAACCCGCGACCTCTTGCGTGACAGGCAAGCGTTCTAACCAACTGAACTACCGCTCCAAATTTATTTTTTTATCTACATGACAGGCAAAATGACTAACTGCCTGTCCGCCTTTGGCGGAAACTACCGCTCCAAATTATAAATATAATAACAAAAACGATATTAACATTAATTTCTTAAAGAGTCAACTATTTTGCAACAAAATACCTCTTTCAACGAATTTTTCGCTAAAAGAGGCAAAATTTAAAATTTAAGGCTAAATAAACCTATTTTTCCAACCTTTTCGGTGTCGCCAGACAAACAATCATAACCGGTTAAAAAATAATTTTTACTTGAATCAGAAAATTGTAACTTTCTAACAGCTGATAATGATAAATTATCAAAGCCAGGAAAAAACAGATAATTTTCAGCATAGGCTAAGCGAATCAAAGCAAAGCCAATTTCTCTCAAAAGCGCCGCTTTCTCCAAAGATTTTCCGGCCGAATCCTTAAACTGACTCACTTTGCTTTTAAGACTAGCCTTGCAGACCTTGCAAATATTTTCTCTTAGCTTATGCGAGTAACTTTTCGAAAAATAAGCTACCCAATCTGATATTTGTTTACTGGAATATTTTTTTTCAAAAACAATCTCCGCCTTAGACAGACGATAAGCAAAATTTTCCGGAAAAAATGGACCAATCATAAACGGCCTGAGGACTGGATTTAAATTTTTACCATCTTCCAAGTCTTGAGCCTTTCTTAAGAAAGAGCTGGCGCTTATTATAGTGAAACAAACAGGAAAATCTTTTATCGTTGCAGTGATAAAATTTTCGACTTTATCATACTGCCAATCAGTAACAATTTCTTGCTTCAACGCCACCTGCAAAGATCGACTGATAACATTAAAGTTATGATCAGCTTTATCTCTTATAACTACCAAAAAATTAATACATTTTTTCGCGGCAGTTACTTTTGTTGAATAGAGAAATAATAAACTTCTAATAAAGTCTATTTTTTCGAGCGCCATTCCGATGCTATCGAGAAAATTTTTCTGCTTGCACATAACCACTCCTTAATAAAAATTGTTAAATGAACTAATGCCAATTTTTAGCATATTTTTATAAAAAAATCAATACTAAAACAAAATATTGCAAATATTTATAAAAGGTTTATACTTTAGATAAACTTAAACAAAAAGTATGCCGTTAAAAATAAAAAAAGGCGTCATTCCCGAACAGATAGAGGAGTCTATCGAGGCGACTGAACAAGAATTAGAGGATTATATTGACAAGCATCCAGCTGTCCGCAAAACGGCTTCTTTTAAAAAAATAAAAATAGAAAAATTAACTGTTAAAGAAAGATTGGCAAAAATAAAAAAATTTTTTTCCTCACCTAAAGAAAAACAAGCGATTTTAAAAGAGGAAGCTGCCCAGCATGCCTTGTTTGATAAAATTGAAGAACAAAACAAGCATCACCTTGAAAAACCGGGGCATAAAAGAATCCGCTACGACGAATTGTCGGCTTTAGAAAAATCCGAAATAGATGAAATTTATAAAAAATTACAACATCGCTTGCATCCAGATCATTGCCAATATGAAAAAAGAGAAGATTTTGACAAGATAATGAATGATTTAGAAATTGCCAAAAACTACGATGTGAATTGGTTTAAAGATTTAGCGCAGCATCATGGTCTTAAATTAGATAAGCTATCACATCACACATCTTAGCCGGATCCACGACAAAAACTTAACTTCCTTCATCGGAAAAATAAATTTTTGTCGAATAAAATAGAAAACCCCGCTTTATGCGGGTTTTTTGTTTGAATTTATTTCCGTAAATCATTAGCAAGGCCGATTACAAAAAATGAAATAATTAAAGCGACTACGATAATGGAAATTATAAGCATACTCATATATTTATAAATATCAAATTATTAACATAGCATCGCCGTAGCTGTAAAAACGATAACTATTTTCAATAGCTAATTGATAAGCCGACATAATTTTATCACGACCAGCCATAGCTGAAACAAGCATCATTAAGGTTGATTTTGGCAAATGAAAATTAGTGACCAAACCGTCGAGCGCCAGCCATTCGTAGCCAGGATAAATAAAAATATCTACCCAGCCGGAAAAATCATTGTTTGGCTCAATTTTTTTATCAGCCATCGCCTTAAAGCAAGCTTCAATAGTTCTGGCCGAAGTCGTGCCGACAGCAATTATTTTCTTATTATTATTTTTAGCTTCATTAATAGTGCTAATAACAGCAGTTGGTACTTCAGCCCATTCAGCATGCATTTTATGATTTTCAATCTTATCCACTTTAACCGGCAAAAATGTTCCTAATCCAACATGTAAAGTAACAAAACAAATCTTTATACCCTTAGCTTTAATTTTTTCTAAAAGTTCTGGAGTAAAATGCAATCCAGCCGTTGGCGCAGCGACTGAACCATTATTCTGTTCTCCGGCGAAAACAGTTTGATATTCTCGCAAATCACTACTGTCTGACTCTGCCTTACCCAAATCATGGCGACGCTTTTCAATATAAGGTGGTAAAGGCACAGTACCAATTCGTCTTATTTCACTCATAAAATCTTCTCCACCTAAATTAAAACCAGCCATCCAAGTACCATCGCCGCAATCACTGATTGCTTCTATTATTAGTTTGCCGACATGAAATAAACTACCCGGCTTAGTTCGGCCCTTAATTAAAACTTGCCAAACATCTTTAGCGCCACTGCTTAAATTTGATTGCCTGGAACACAAAAAAACTTCACCCTTGCCACCAGTCGGTTGGCTATTTTTATCTAACCTTTCCACTATCAAGCGAGCGGGAATAACTTTTGAATTATTTAAAACCAAAACATCGCCTTGATTTAAATAATCTATCAAATCGCTAAAAAGCTTGTGTTCAAAATTTTTATTTTCTTTATGCACGACTAAAAGTTTAGCGCTATCCCTTGGATTAGCTGGCTCAATAGCAATTAATTCCGTCGGCAAATTGTAATTAAAATCTGATAAATTCATATTGTTTGAAAAACGATTTAATGTTATAATACTATTAAATTTAAAACAAGACTATTATGAAAAACTATTTACAAATCTCTTGGAAAACAGAAACGATACCTTTTTTGGTTATCGCCTTTATGTTTGTCGCTTCAATTATCTTTTACAATTCATTTCCGGAAACAGTCCCTGTGCACTGGAATTTAGCTGGGCAAGCTGATGGTTGGTCGGGTAGAACCTTTGGCGCCTTCTTTATACCTTGTCTGACAGTTGGGCTCTATGCTTTATTCTTATTTATACCGAACATTGATCCTAATAAAGAAAATTTTAAAATTTTTGCTAAACAATATCATTATTTTAAATCAGGCTTATTGGTATTCATGGCGGCAATGTACTTGATTACTGGCTTAAACGGCATGGACATCAGAGTACCGATTGATTTTTATATGCCCTTTTTAATCGGTGTCGGTATTATGTTGATGGGTCTAACTCTTTCCAAAGTAAAACAAAATTACACTTTCGGCATTCGCCTGCCCTGGACCTTAGCCAACGCTAATAATTGGGACAGAACTCACAAATTTGGCGGCAAAATGTTCTTTTTAGGCGGGCTCCTCTTGGCAATCTCTGGCTTCTTTAAAGGAACACCGACTAAAATAATCATGTTTGCAGCCTTTATACTGCTAATGGTTACCACTTGTTTTTACTCCTATTATATTTACCTCAAAGGTAATAAAAAATAAACCCCTTAAAACGCTCGGAAATGGGCGTTTTAAATTTTATTGCAAAAACTATATTAAAAAGATTATAATTAAATTAAACTAAACTTAAAATATTTTATCAATAATGATATGAGTTTTGAAAATTCTCACGCAACAAAGGGGTCGAATAATGCGCAAATTTCAGTCGAAACCAGAAGACGCGCCGTGGAGGCTTATGGTAAACAACAGCCAACGCGCTTATCAACTGAATCAACCATAAAAAATGTTCAACCAGAAAAAAACTTATTAAAAGAAACAGAGCGACGGCCGATTAACAGATCTATTCAAGATAGATCTGTTAATAGCAAAAAGGCGGATTTAGGTGAAAATTTAATGAATTTTTTTGGAACTACACCCTACGAACCACCAAAAACTAGCGTAAAGGATAACCGATTTTTCACTAATTTAGCCGATGCTAGAGAAGAAGTTGGAAAGACCGGAAAGGAACTAGAAAAAACAAGAAAAGAAATCCAAGCGACTTCAACGGAGTTAAAAAATTCAATCACCGGTGTTGGCAAACTAGCGAGCAATGAAGTGAAAGATTTTGTTAAAAATCTTTTTACAGGCTGGTTTAAGAAAAAAACTAAAGATGAGGCGCAACCAAATCAAGAAGTTTCTTTCGACAACAATCCGGCAAAAAGAGAAAAAATATATCTTCAAGATCTTCCACCAAACGAGCAATACGAAATCAACGACGCTTTTAGACGCATGAACGAAGATTCCTTAATCTCAATAAGACAAGCCTACGAACAAGGTAATTATACTCCTGAAGATTTAGAAAAAGCCCTAAAAGCTCAAAAAGAACTAATGGAAGAATATAGCGCTATTAAAGATCTTGATGTTGAACGTTTCAGGGACGATATAATGAACGAAAAAAGTAAATATAAAACAGAAAAAGAAACAGAAGCGCCGATTCGCTACGAAAATTTATCATTGCGTGATAAAAAAAGAATTGATGAAGTTTTTGAAGGATTGTCAAAAAAATTAATACCAAGTCAAAAGCAAGAACAAGGTATCGGCTACCAAAGATCAATGAAAAAATATAATCAAGAAATAGCTGATCTGGAAACCCTAAAGACTCTTGACGTTAAAAAATTTGTAAAATTGGTTGAAAGTAGGTACGGCATAGATTTTAACAGTTAATAAAAATAAAAATCCGCTGACATTGTGTAGCGGATTTTAAATTTTATTTTACCAGGATTAGCGATGCGTTGTGCGATTAGTCCTGTTTTCAGAAGTTGCGTCGACAAGTATATTAACGATTACTTGTTCGTCAGCGCTTATTTGATTAATGGTTTTTGAACCTGTTCTTTTATCAATGACAACACAGGTGGTGTCATTAACATAATCTTCTTTGACATCGTCATAAACGCTGGTAATGGTTGTGACTTTTTGAAATCCATTGCCAAGATCTTCGACATTTACTTCAGTAAAGGTAACATTAGCAACGCTAACAAGTGCGGTTAGGCAAATAATTGCGATAACTGTCATTGCAATTATTGTCGAAACTATAATGGCCAAGGTTTTCATGATATATCCTTTTTAAATTGTAAGGGGCTATTTTTATTATTTCTATATTATATCATATTTTAATATAATTGTCAATAGTGCTTACTAACAATACTATTTTTTATTTAATATTAGCTATTTTTATAAAAATTAATATTTTTATTGACAAAAAACAAAAAATATACTTAAATAACATCAGTTTTTTAAAAATATTATACATTACTTTGGAGCTTATCATGAACAAGAAAATAGTAGACAAAAGTCTATCCCAAACAGCCAAAGAGTATCTTCAAGAGCTACTAAGCAAGGCGGCCTCGGAATCAAAAATCGTTTCGGGCGAACATTTACTTGACATTGTCATTGCGCATCATTTTTTGGCTAAAGATTTAATCATTTACGCCGAAAAAAATCTTACCGAAGATGCGCTCGATGAATTCTTAAAAGGATTATTCGGAAAAACTCAAGAAAGTCTTCTTAAGAAAAAAATCTTAAAGATGCTTTTAAAATCAAAAGCGAGATATTATTGGGCTTTCGTCATTAATCATTCCGATGACAGCCAGCTTATCCTAAGGGCTGCTAAAAAAATCTTAAAAAAAGATCCGGCAGACAACGAGTTGGGTTTAATCTTAGAAAAAAATCCAGCCGATTGTCCCGCCTATTCAAATCTACGCCAGCAAGCTCTTGAAATTCTATCCAAGCGAAGCGACAATGGCCAAGAAAAAAATGGCTTGTCAAACCATTATCGTTTGCAACTAATGGTTAAACATGGCTATATCGAGGGAAAATATTCGGAAATAAACTTACCACCCCAAGAACAAGCAGCTGTGATGCTACTGAATAACACGACAACCAACGTTCAAGATTTATTGTTGATATTGAAAGTTCCGACCGATTTTGACGGAACCTACAAATCAAGAACAATTGAAGTCTTAAAGAATCACACCAGCTTGAATAACAAAAACATTTTAGCTGCTTTTGTCGGCGGACCTAATTCGACTAAATATCTGCTCATGGATATCATTATGACTTCGAACCATATTCAGTCACCAGAAGAATGGGCGACTATATTAATCCACTGCCAAAAATCATATTACGACAGGGTCTTCGAAAAATATATGGCCTCTGTCGGCGATGGAAAAAATAGCTTGGCCGAAGTTTTAAAAAGCTTACTCAAAATAATCGCCGAACATCCTTTGCAACTTTATCAAAAGCATAGCAAAGATTTATTTATCGGTTTAAGAGCGCTGATAAAAGCCGACGACATCAATCCGTCAGAAAAAAAGGAAATTAGCAAACTATTAAAAATGATAACCGATACGGACGAGTCTTTCAAAAAGCAAACCAAAGAATATACCAATTATCTTTTTGTACCAGAAGTAGAAACAACCGAAAGTCTGTTACGAAAATTAATAGTATTAAAATAAACCAAAAAAAGAGCCGAGAAAAAGGCTCTTTTATTATTGCAATTTTTCTGTTCAATTTAAAATAAAATTTTCTCTACTTCTTGCCAAATCTTTTTGGCGATTGTGGGACGATCTAAAATATTTCCATTCTCAGTGCATTCAATTAAAGTAAAGCCTGGCATTTTGGAAATCTCTAAATAAGCTTTCTCGGCTTGTTTTAAATGATTCAAGTCAGCCTCATGAATGTCTTTAATTTTCCCTTGCCAGTCTTCACGCTCTCGTTTTAAAGCTAATTGTTGAGCAATTTCGGCTTCAACATGAAGTATTAAAGATGCATCGGGTTTAGGCACGACAAACAGATTATATTCCAAATCATAAAGCCATTCAAAAAATTTAGTCCTCTCGGCTGAATCTAAAATCTTACCACCTTGATGCCCCATATTAGAAGAAACGTATCTGTTGGCTAAAATAATTTTACCCTCATTAAGCCAAGTCTTAATTTTGAAACTGGCATCATAACGATCGGCGGCGTAAAAAATAGAGGCTCGATATGGTCCGACTTCTTGCGCCGAACCATATTTGCCAGATAAATATTCTTCAACCAAACCAGCCGCCTTGGTATTATATTGCGGAAAATCAACTGTTTCGATTTGATGGCCTTGTCCACGCAAATATTCGGCTAAAATTTCTAATTGGGTGGTTTTGCCAGAACCGTCAGTCCCATCAATAACAATAAATTTACCTGCCATAAAATTAAATTTTAAGCCGCTTGATCAGTGGATTTTTCTTCTTCATTTTCGCTATCGCTTAAATCTTCTTCTTTTTCTCCATCGGCTAAAGCTTCTTTAGTTTCTTCACTTTCACCAGCCAACTCTTTAATAAAATCTTTAATCTTCTCTTGAATTAATTTATTTTCCTTAATTTCCAGGCCTGGGTGGGGCGTGCTGCCCATAAGAAGATGATAATACGGATTAGACTTTAAATCTTCAACGGAATATTCTCCATTAGCTAAATCTTCATTTTTCAAAGGATCAGATAGGCTTTTGCAAAAATCCAGCACTTTTATAGTGTTAGGATAATTAGCTTTGATAGCTTTAAAAAGTTTTTCTTTATATTTTTTATCAATCAGGTTAGATAGTTCTTCAGTGTAGGTTTCTGGAGTCTTTTCATCTTTTCTTTCAACTGGCTTTTCAATATCATTGGTTGAATTAATTTTTTCTTGTTCCATATATTTTAAAATATTTAATTAGCTATTTGCCATATTGGTCCTTGTCATCAATAATGTCTTTTTCTTGCCAATCATTAATCCAGTCTTCAATACTATATTTTTTTAGGCTACCATCAACTTGCAAACTTACTAAATCAGTAATACCGGCGTTAATAATCATTTTCTTACAGATAAAACAAGGCAAAGCTTCGACTATTTTAAAATTGTTGTCAATCAATCTTTCGGAATAAAGATAAATCACCCCGCCCAGCAAACTCACGCCAGCCCGAGCGGCATTGATTAAAGCATTTTGTTCGGCGTGGACACTACGGCAAAGTTCATAGCGTTGGCCAGACGGAATATTCAACTCCGTGCGTAAGCAGTTTCCCCGCTCAAAACAATCCTTGGTCTTTCGAGGTGAACCAACATAGCCAGTAGCAACTATTTGATCGTTTAAAACCACCACGGCCCCGTGTCTGGCGCGAAAACAAGTCGAGCGACCAGCCACTTCTTTAGCAATATTCATGTAATATTGATCTTTTGATATTCTCATATACTTTAATTATATAGGGAAAGAAATAATTAGTCTAATGCAAAAAAACCACGAAAATTCGTGATTTTATAAAAACTGGTGGAGATAAGGAGATTCGAACTCCTGACCCCCTGCTTGCAAAGCAGGTGCTCTACCAACTGAGCTATATCCCCAAAGACTAATTTATCTTATATAAAATAAGTTAGTTGTCAATATTAAGGAGTTATAGCAGCTGATGGCGCACCATAATTTAATAAAGGAGATAAAATCCACATAATAAAACCATCAATCATTCCAAAAGCAATTAGGACGCCTAAAAATATCAAAATTATACCGATTAAACGATAACCAAGTCGAGAACCTCCCTCTACTCCCAATTTCATTTCAAACCAAGCCATCCGTCCGAAAGACTGTAGCATAGACTCTGTCTTGACGTTCAAAAAGATACCAATAGCAATAAAAACTATACCTAAAATTATTCTAATTATCATATAAAATACATCTTACTTTAAAAACCAACTTTAGTAAACTAACCTAATAGGCGACATAGTTTAAAGGATTATAACGGCGACCACTAAACATAATTTCAAAGTGGATATGAGGGCCAGTTGAACGACCAGTTGAACCCATAGCAGCTATATATTGACCCTTTTCAACCTCTTGGCCAGCGCGAACAGAAAAAGCGGATAAATGAGCGTAACGAGTCTTTTTACCACCGCCATGGTTAATAACAATCTGATTGCCATAACCACCACTATTCCAACCAGCGGTTTCAACTACACCATCATCAGCGGCATAAATCGGTGTCCCGACTTTGTTAGCTATATCCAAACCATTATGACGCCAAGAATAATATTGAGTGATGCGATAACCAGTAGTCGGCCAATTCATTTTAGCGCCGCTAACTCTGCCGGCCGATTCTTTGGGCTCTGATAAATTAGCGGTACTGACGCGTCCAGCATCAGCGCGACGAGTCGGAGTTGTTGTCCTGGCAATAGAAACACCTTCAGACAACGGCCGTCCTCCAGGGATAATAAGCGTTTTACCAATTTTTATATTAGCGCCGACTTTATTTATTACTAACAAGTCTTCTTCATCAACACCATATTTTTTAGCAATTGACTTCAAACTTTCCCCGCGGACAATCTTATGGCTAATGCCTGATACAGGCAAAATTGCCAATTTATCACCTGGCCGGATATAGCTTTTCGCTGTCAAACTGTTTTCCCATAAAATTGTACTAATAGAAATACCAAATTTATTGGCGATTGAGCTTAGTGTATCTCCAGCCGCTACTTCATAATTAATAGTTTCAGTTCTGGTTGGAATAGTTCTTTCAGTATTTCTAATATTAGTGTCGTCTCCATCAAGCACAAACACGGAATCAATCAAAATGTCTTCTTCAGGATTAGTTTTGGTATGAATACTTCCTTTGGCGGAAGTAACCATCCTTTTATCAAAATAATTATGTTTAGCAATGTTTATAGTCGGTCTAGTTTCTTCAATCATTTCATCAGCAGTCAAGAATTCATCTGAAACAAGCTTAGCTAACATAGTTTTGCCCACAACATCTTCAGCGGACAAATCACTATTAGCCATGGTCAAATTGTTATAAATCATAATAACAAATAAACCGACAACCAAAATATGCAGCAACCGTTTGTTTAATAACAAAAACTTAACTAATTTTTGCCCTCGATCCTTTCCTAAGCCGGACCTTTTAGTAACTAACAAATAAAAACGATAAACCGGCAAAATAAAGAGATGATAAAAAAATTTTAAGATAAGCCTGACCGGCTTGTAAGCGAACACAAACAAGCCTGATATAGCAAGCCAGCTTATTCTTAAAGCGTTCATCAGGAAAAGCGCCAAATTAACTAATATTTGAGTTATTTTTTTCATTATTTAAACAATAAAAGCGCAGTTTAAATAGTATCATTAAAGCTGCGCCTGGTCAATATATAACTATAATTTTTTAGCTAATATTAAACATAAACTACAGTTCTTCTTGCATAAAATCACTTGATTTTCTTGAATTTTTAGCCTTATTCTTAAAATTTTCTTTAGCATACTTCCGAGTGCCGGCCTTATCTTCATTAAAAATTTTTGACATTTTTTTAAAAATGTTGCCAGCCATTATAGCATAAGAACCAAAACTTAATCTTTTTTTGATTGTTTTGATGGTTTGCTCAATATCGTCAATTTGTCTTTTAACACTCTCCGCTGCTTCTCGGACATCCTTGGCAGCTAAAATAAAATTATATAGCAAAGCGCACAAAAAACCGATAAGCGTTAAAAAACCGATTGATAAAATCAAGTACCAAATTTCTTTACTATGAACAAGTAAAAACATATAATTATTTTTTTAAATATTTATCAATCTCATCTCCGACTTTAGCGTTGTTAGGCAAAATCAATATACCAGCATGATCAGAACCAAGCCCAAGCTCATCTTCAGCGCATAGCATCCCGAAAGATTTTTCACCTCTAATCGAAGCTTCTTTAATTTCTATCCCGTTAGGCAGTCTGGCCCCAATTAACGCGCAGGGCACTTTTTGACCAACTTCAATATTGGGCGCGCCGCAAACGATATCTAAAACTTTATTATCACCGATATTAACTTTTGCCAAACGCAATTTATCAGCATTAGGATGCTTATTTATTACTTTTATCTCTCCCACAACCACATTTGGAAAGCGACTTACCGGACAAGCATGTAAAACCTCATCAATCTCCTTAGAATTTAAGCCAAAAATTTTCTTAAAAAAATTAATCATATAATTACTTTAATTTTTCGGTCGTTAAGCTTAAAAGAAAAAATTCTAAGGCGGAAAAACCGATCACCATTAATAAAAAATTAAGCCAACTAAAAACATCTTTAGCAAACATAGCAAAAACAGCGATAACCAAAAATGACATTAAAAAGGCTTGTCTAAAAGAAACAATGACTGCCTTAGTTGCCAAGACTTTTCTTAAAATTACAAATCGTAAAATAAAACCAAAAATAGAAGCTATCCCCAAGATGGTGGCAAAAAATGATCCGTAAAACATCCAAAAACCAAGTTGATTAGTTTTATAAGGATCAACTAAATTAATAACCAAACCAAAACAAATAGCGGCGGCTAAGGTACTGACAATCATTAATGTAAGATAATTCTTAAGAGTCATAATTTATGCTTTTATTATAACAAAAATGTTAATTAAAATAAATACCGATTTTCCTATTGGTATTTATTTTAAAATATTTATATATTTTTTATTTTCTAAACTGACAAATAGTGCGAAAATCACACCAGCGGCAATTTTCTCCGGGCGTGGGATGAAAATCCATTCTTCTAACACTTTCAATGGTTTCCTTCGCTTCGGCTAACAACTTTTCTTCTTCGGCCGGCTTAGTTTCAAATTCAACTTTATTGCCAGACTGAAAAAAATAATAAGCTAATTTGGAAACCTTTTTATTAGTTTGGTTTTCCAAAGCAATTTTGTATAAAATTAACTGACGTTTAGACTGATAATCAAGTTTATCTTTAGGCTTCCCGCTCTTATAATCCATAATAGCCAGACTGCCGTCTGGCAGTTCTTCCACGAAATCAATACTACCCTTTAAAAAAGCTTCGCTGAATGGCATCTTAAAATTATGCTCTAAGCCAAAGATTTTAAGATTCTTGCCGGCTACTAAATCATCATAAAAAAACTTGATAAACTGTTTGCCTTGAGCGTAAAATTTTAAAGCATCTTCTTTTGAATCATAGCCCCGTTCGCTCCAATTTTTCTCATAAATATCTTTTAAACGTTCAAAAGAAATTTCCTGGCGTTGATTGATTTCGTTACCAAACAAATCGGTTTGTTTAACGCTACCCGGTAACAGCGGCAATAAAAATTCATATAAAACTTTATGCAACAACTGACCAAAATTATTAGCGCCTTGTTTTAAAATCGGCAAACGCAAAACTTGAGCGTATTGATATTGTAACGGACAATTCTTATAGCTTTCTAAAGCGGTAAAAGAAAAGTGTTTGGGTAAATATTTTTCCAGCTGCAAAACAAAAGGTACCTCAACTCTTTCAATCGCTCTGTCTAATTCTGTACCCTCGGTCAATAAATTAAAAACCAAGGTCGGCACTTCTGCTTCGGCAATAAATTTAGACGGTTTTTTTTCTGTTTTGCCGCCAGCATCGCGAGCGCCGGTTAAAAACAAACCCTCTTTAGCCCTGGTCATCGCTACGTAAAAAAGACGACGCTCTTCTTCAAGATGCATATCTTTGTCAGGCAAATTTTCTTTAGCCAAACCATCTGGCACTGGTATCAAATCGCTTTTAGCGCTTGAAGGAAAACGACGATCAACCAAATCAACCACAAAAACATATTTAAATTCCAAACCTTTTGAGGAATGAACGGTGGAAATTTTTACGGTATCAAAATCACTGGCCTCGATTGGCATGGCGCCTGATTCTCCAGCTTCTAATTCAAGATCGATATAATCCATCAAATCTCTTATTTGGCTGATGCCTAAATCATTTTCTAATTTAAGCGCTTTTTTATAAAGTTCTGACAAAAGTCTAAAATCTTCGATATTACGATCTCGATCTAAATAGGGATAAAAAATGTCGTTAGCCACGCTGACAATAATTTCTGCGGCTGATTTCGTTTTAGCTAATTCCGCATGCTTAGCTACTGAACTTACCAATTTATTAGCTACGGCCACACCTTCGGGTGAAACTTTAGTAATGGAATTTATTTCTTTAAGACCTTCATATAAAGAATAATAGCGGGCATTATTTTCTCTAATTAGTTCGACCATGTCAGCGTGACTCATTTTAAAAGCTGGGGTTGCCAAAACTCTAAAAACAGCCGAAGACTCATGATAATTATCAAGTAATCTTAAGTAAGCGCAAATGTCTAAAATAATCGGCTTATAATACAAGCCCTTTCTGGATAAATGCTCAAATGGAATATTTTGACGCATAAATTCTCTAACAAATCTATCCGAAGAATTGTTGGCTCGCGCTAAGACAGCGATTTCCGACCAATCAGCCAAACCGTTGGCCTGAAGATCAATGATTTTCTTAGCCACGGCCGTAACTTCAGCTGCTTGGTCTGGCAAGCTCCAATGCTCGACTGAACCGACGCTTTCATTATGAGACTTTAAGCGCTTATCTAAATTTTCTTTAATTTCTAAACGATTGGGATTGTTATGATTAATAAAACCGTAAGCAGCATCTAAAATATTTTGTCCGCTACGATAATTATCATTTAAAACGACTGCTTTAGCTTCGGGATAATCAGTCCTAAATTGTAAAATATTAGATAAAGAAGCGCCACGAAATTTATAAATAGCCTGATCATCATCACCCACCACCACCACTGATTGTTGAGCATTAACCAACAGCTTAATTAATTGATATTGGGCTAAATTAGTATCCTGAAATTCATCAACCATGATATACTGAAATTGTTTTTGATATTGGGCTAAAATATTTGGTCGCTCTTTAAAAAGCTTAATAGCAAAACAAATCATATCGGCATAATCAATCACGCCATTCTCGAGTAACAATTGATTATAAACATGATAAGCTTCAGCTAACTCACGAATTCGACTGACCGTTAATTTTTCCTCATCGGAACCGGACAAAATATTATCTTCATCAGCTTTTAAATTTTCGGCATATTCCAAATACTCTACTGAGCTGATATTTTCATCTTTAAGCCGAGAAAAATGTTTCAATAAAGCGTTGATAAATTTATTGGGATTACCGAGCGGTTTATAATAATCCAATTTAAAGCGACTTAAATTCTTTTTAACCAAAATCCAAGCTTCGGCTTCGCTCAAAACTCGATTATCAGGCGATAAGCCGATATCCAAAGCATGCCTTTTTAAAATATCATTAGCCAAGCCGTGAAAAGTCCTAATCCAAAGATTAACCGCACCCATCGGCAATAATTTATCAGCTCTTTCTTCTAGTTCATTGGCGGCTTTTTCAGTAAAAGTAACCACTAAAATTTTATTCTGATCAACACCTTTTTCCACCAATCTGGCAAAACGATTGATTAAAACTTTGGTTTTACCAGTTCCGGCGCCGGCCACAATCAACATTGGGCCGTCTTCATGTTCGACGGCTATTTTTTGATGATCATTAAGTTCTTCCAAATATTTAGACATATGCTTATTTTTATCTCAGATTAGCATCTAAAAGCAATAAAATCAATTTTATAAATACAAATATCTCTTTTTTATTTCTAGCCCCCCTTGTTGTCATCTTGAACGCAGAAAGAGATCCCTCTTTGCAGTAAATACTTTTAATAAACTTTAGTTGATTTATTATCCTTTTTTACATCAAGAGCGATTCCTCTCCGCCCTTGGCGGTTTGGAGTAACAATAATAGTTTTAAACTATTAATAAAAATGTTTTTTATTCTAATAAAATTTGTGCTATAATAAAGAAAAAATTATGGAGGAAAATAAAAAAATAACCAAAGTTAATTTGATTGCAGTGGATATGGGCTACGGGCATCAACGCGCCGCTGACCCCTTGGTTGACATCAGCCTTGAAGGAGTTATTAACGCCAATGAATATAAGGGCATATCTGAATGGGAAAAAAATGTTTGGAAACAGCAACGCGGCTCTTATGAATATGTTTCTTATTTAAAAAAAATACCGCTCTTGGGCGAAGCCATTTTTTGGGTAATGGATCGCTTTCAGCAAATACCCAGTTACTATCCGGTTAAAGATTTGAGACGAAAAACCCTGCAACAACATTTCTTTTTTAAAAAAATAAAACAAGGTGTCGGCCGTAATTTGATTAAACAATTAAATAAAAACAATTTGCCTATTGTCGCAACTTTCCCTGTGCCAGTTTACTTCGGTGAATACTGGAAATTTAAAAATCAGATTTATTGCGTTATCTGTGATACTGACGTCAGTCGCTTTTGGGCGCCGATTAATCCTAAAAAATCCAAAACTAAATACTTCGCTTCAACGCGGCGCGCGGCCAACCGTTTAGCTGAATATGGCGTTAATAGACAAAACATAATTCTAACCGGTTTTCCTTTACCAAAAGAAAACATTGGCGGAGAAACCAAACCCATCTTGCGAGCAGACTTAGCTAATCGTTTGGCGAGACTTGATAAGAATAATAGTTTTCGCAATAAATACGCTGGTTTGCTGGCCGAAGAATTGCCAGAACCTAATAAAAATAAGCTTAACCGACCATTAAAAATCGTTTTTGCCATTGGCGGGGCTGGTGCTCAAGCTGAAATTGCCATTAGATTTCTAAAATCAATTACTAATGATTTAAAACAAAAAAAATATTCACTTGTCTTAGTAGCTGGCGTAAGAGAAAATATTAAAAATACTTTTGAACAAGAGATTGAAAAACTTGGCCTCGACAAAGACGAGGTTTCGATATTATATCAAAAAACTAAACCCGCCTATTTTACCGTTTTTAACAAAACTATACGCGAGGCCGATATACTGATTACCAAACCATCAGAATTATCCTTTTATGCTGGGCTGGGTTTGCCAATCATAATGACTGAACCGGTCGGAGCGCAAGAATTTTCCAACCGTGATTGGTTAATTTCAGTCGGAGCCGGCCTTGACGCGTTAAATTGGGATTTCGCTCACGAATGGCTTGATGACATGATCAAAGAAGACAAGTTGGCTAAGGCCGCTTTTATGGGTTATTTTGAAGCTGAAAACATGGGAACTTATAATATCGAAAAATATTTAAATGATCACCACTAAATATGTCTTATATTTATTTGGCAATTATTGCCTATCTAATTTTGGCCTTAGTCAACTTAGCCGACAAAGCATTATTAGATAAAGTCTTACCCTCAAGTAAAACTTATACTTTTTTAGTCAGTTTATTGGGCGGGGCTGTCTTTGTGGCTTATCCTTGGTATGGCGCTTGGCCAGGTTGGTCTTTGTTTTTTATTAATATCTTAGTCGGAGCGATTTTCCCGCTAGGACTTTTACTTTTATACCAAGCTCTTAAAACCGGCGAAGCTTCTAAAATATTGGTTATTTCCGGATCAAGCGTGCCGATTTTCACCGTCGTTATGGCTTACTTTTTTTTAGGTGAAAGATTTAATTTTCATCAATGGTTAGGAATTACTGGCCTAATAGTCGGCACAGCGATTATTGCTTGGCTGCCGGCTAAAGAAAACTGGATTAAAAGGGTTTCTCATTGGCTCGGTTTTGGCGCAGCCGATCAAGCCGTAGGCATTGCTGAGGCAGTCGGAGCGGGTCTATTATTTGCCATTTTTTTTACAGCCAGTAAATTTCTCTACACTGCCCAAAGTTTTTTTAGCGCTTTTATCTGGTTAAGATTAGGTGCTGTGCTGGTAGCGCTATTATTCTTAGTGCATAAAGCAAGCAGACGAGAAATTTTTAAATCATTAAAAAATCTACACGGTGGCAAAGCCGGACTATTTTTTGCTAATCAGAGTGTTGCCGCCATCGGTTTTGGTTTGCAAAATTACGCTCTCTACCTCGGATCAGCTGCTATTGTCAATTCCATGCAGGGAGTCCAATACGCCTTTCTATTAATTTTAGGAGCAACCTTAACTATCTTCGCTCCAAAAGTAATAAAAGAAAATATTTCTACCACTATAATTATTCAAAAATTGATTGCGATTACTTTGATAGGCTTAAGCTTATTTGTTCTGGCGACCTCATAATGCTGTATGTTTTCTAAATTAAAAGTAACCCTGTTAATTATTTTCTTAATGTTCTTGGTTAGCTTAACCTTATTTAAATTTTCTCTGCCATCACCACAAAATATTAAGTTGCCTGAAAAAAATAATTATTGGGGCATCACCTATTCTAAAAAATTCGCCTCATCTATCGGACTTGATTGGAAAGAAACTTATTTAGCCCTGATTGACGATTTAAAAGTCAAAACAATTCGTCTGCCGATTTATTGGGACAACATTGAAAACGAAGAAGGACATTATAATTATGTCGACTATGATTGGATTTTGGATGAGGGCAATAAACGTGATGTGAAATTTATTGTCGCCATCGGACGACGCCTGCCTCGCTGGCCAGAATGTCATTCGCCAGAATGGGTTAAAAACTACAACGAGACAGAAATTAAAGTTCGCATCGAAAGAATGCTTAGAAGCGCAATCAAACATTATCGCGGCCGAAGCGAAATAATCGCTTGGCAGTTAGAAAACGAACCACTGCTTGATTCATTCGGAGAATGTCCGCCTGGAGATTACAAATTTTTAGCCTCTGAATTTAAAACAGTTAAAACGTTAGACAAGCGACCAATTATAATCACTGGATCAGGCGAACTATCTAGTTGGCTAAAAGAAACTGTTTTGGGTGATAAATTCGGAACAACATTATATCGCACAGTTTGGAGTCCTTTTTTTGGTTATATTCATTATCCTTGGCCACCGTATCTTTATAGTTCTAAAGCCAAACAAGTCGGTTTAAAGTCAGAAGATGCTATTATCGCCGAGTTACAAGCTGAACCATGGGCGCCAAATACGACACTTGATCAGCTTGACCCGCAAGAATCAAAAAAATCGTTTACTATAAACAACTTCAAATCAAATCTTCAATACGCGGCTGACACTGGCTTCGGTCAAGTCTGGCTTTGGGGCGCTGAGTGGTGGTATATGGAAAAAAAACGTGGCAATACTCAATATTGGGACTTGGCAAAAACACTGCATTGGTAAATAATATTTTGACAAATAATAGCGATGAGTGAATCAAAAAAACTCGCCGAACCTCAGTTCGGCGAGTTTTTTTGAACGAACCACTATTATTATTTATCAAATTATAGTTAGATTGTTTTACAATGACACTCTTTGTTTAAGTATTAGATTCTAAGCCCTTAGTCCCCTCAACTTTTTTTACTCCGGCTAATGGTATGGTTAAATAAAAAGTTGTGCCTTTATCTTCAATCGATTCAAACCAAATTTTACCGCCAAAGGCTTCGATAACCGCTTTAGCCACATAAAGACCAAGACCAGTGCCTTCAACTTTTTTAGACTTAACATTATCAGCTCTAAACAGCTTGGTGAAGATATATGGCTGTTCTTTCTTTGGAATACCATAGCCGTTATCGCTTACTTGCATATAGACATCAACACCTTGCTTCAATAATTTGACCTCAATTTGCCCTTCTTCTCTGGTATATTTGATAGCGTTAGAAATTAAATTCTGGATAACAATACGCATTAAATTAGGATCTAAATTAATTTGCGGCAAAGTTTCGTCAATCTTTAGATCTAATTTTTGATTTTTAGCTTTGTAAGAAAATTCTTGTTCACTAACCACTGACTTAACCATCTCTTTTAAATCGACTAATTCTGGAATAACTGATAATGTGCCCATATCAATACGGGAAACATTCAACAATGAATTGACTAATTTTACCATGCGTTGATTACCAGCCAAAATTTCTTTTACAAAATCTTTTTGATGATCATTTAAGACCCCGACATCTCCATCCATCAGCATTTCAGTATACCAGTTGATAGCTGATAAAGGTGTTTTTAATTGATGACTGGCTAAAGAAACAAATTCGGTTTTTGCTTTATCAATATCACGCTCAACCGTTATATCTCTAAAAACCAACAAACAACCTTTCTCCGAACCAAGCATCAACGGCGTGGCGGTTAAAGCCAAGGGGATGCGGTCGCCGTCTTTTTGGATTACAAAAATATCCTTATTTTCAGATTGCCGCTGGCCGGTTTTAAAAACATTATTAACGATATCTAAACGACTCCGTTTTCCCATTTCGTCGGTTAAACGCATAAAACTAATCAATTTATGACCAATTGCTTCTTTTAACGGATAACCGGTTATATTTTCAGCAGCTGGGTTATAAAAAACAACGCGCTTATCCTTATCAGCATAAATAATGCCCTCGCTCATTGAGGTAGTAATAATTTGTAAACGCTCGCCTATTTCCAATAACCGGCGTTGGCGATCATAAATATAAAAAGTTAGTAAGACTATAATAATGAGTAAGGCGACTAAAAAAATAACCCGGGTATAAAAATCGTTTTTAAGAAAATAAATGGAGTCGGATTGACGATAAGCCGCTAAATAAGCGACCTGTTTGCCCTCGATATTGCTGATAGGAATTAAAGTAACAATATAGCTGATTGAATTTACATTAAGGTCATCGGAAAATAAGTTGGAGTCAGCCATTTTTTGTTCTGCCTTGGTTTTTAAAAGTCGATTAATTCTTTCAATCGTATCAAAAGAAATTAAATCAACTCTTTTTGACATCTCCGGCTCTTTCTCATAAAAATAATCCTTGTTAATTGTGCTGATGCTGAAATTTCTAACATCGCCGGAAAAGACAGAGTCTTGAACCACATTTTTCTTTAATAAAAATTGCGCGGCATAAGGAAAGAGACTGTTCATTTCTTTCTGCAAAGTTCCGAAAGAAACACTTACTTCGGCCAAGCCGGCAAATTTTTCTTTTTCCGTAAATAACGGAAAAATATAACGATAGCCGTTAAAGGTCTTGCCTTCTTCAAAACCATCAACATACTGCTTACTGGCAGCTGCCTGAGCGATAGAGGCGCGGCTATAACCGGCGCTTTCACCGACGTCAGATGGTTTATACATATTAATAAAGCTTGTGGTGTCGGCTAAAAACAAATTAAGTTGTTTAAAATTTTTCTTGATCAAACGATTATAAACAGGCTGAAGTTCTTTGCTGATTTCACTTCTAATTTTTACTTTTTCATTAGCGTTAGCCGATGATGCTCTTTCCAAATTTTGAACAACTGATTTGCTATTTAAAACTTCGTCATAAACCGTTTGTGAAACCAAACGATATGAATTGATAACCGAGGCATATTGGTTTTGGATACTTTCTTGTTCGGATGAAAGAATTTCTAAACGTCGGACTCGATAATTATCATAAAGCCAATACAAAATCAGCACTCCGGTCGAAATGATGATTAAAAAAAGCCAAATATGTTTTTTCCAATTTTTCATCCACTCAATTATAGCACAAAATCATTTCGACTAAAAATTTTTTGCAAAAGAAAAAAGATGATTGTCATTTGTTGACTTTCCTCTTTTGTTTTAATTACTGCGGAGTTTCTTTTGGTGGGATCGAATGTTTTGTAGAGCGGATTCAATAGCGTCAAGCAGTAAACGGATAATTTGTCCGAATGGATTGGGGTTAGACATGATAAACTCCTAATATATTTTTAAATAACAGTTTTACGAATTATTCGTATTAATACGGAAAAGAGAGAGTAAGGTGATTGGTTATATAGATCTATATAGATATAAACCTCAACCTTGATAGAAATAGCCGCAGGCGTAAACGAGTCGTAACCAGTTAACGATTAACATGCTATCCCTTTGTTTTCTTTCCCGAATTAATAGGAACAATTTTAAAAGTAATGTAAAAGTATAGCATATTTATGCTAATTTGTCAAGAGATATAGGCTATCTTAGGTATATTTGGGCTAATATTAAGTAAATAAAGTAAAAAACTTTGACAAATTCTTAATTTATGTTAATCTGTAATCACTAACCCTTAAATTTATGTCTGTTTTAGCAGTCAACAAGAAAGCTCGCTTTGATTATGAGCTTTTAGAAACTTTTCAAGCTGGTTTGGTTTTAACCGGGCCGGAAGTAAAATCTGCTAAATTAGGGCAGGTTAGTTTAAAGTCGTCCTTTGTTACTCTTAAGGGTGGTATTTTGAAACCGCAATTTTATTTAACTAACGCTGTTATTTCACCTTATAAATGCGCTAATCAAGAGAAATACGACAATAAGCGCTCAAGACAGCTATTACTTAATAAAAAAGAAATAGCTCATTTGGTTGGTAAAGCTCAGGAAAAGGGCTTGACTTTAGTGGCTACTAAACTATATACTGTTAAAGATTATATAAAATTAGAGTTTGCGGTTGCGCGCGGTAAAAAGAAATACGACAAACGAGAAGATATTAAGCGCAAAGATTTAGACCGACAAATGAAAAGAACCTTAACAAATAAATAATCATTTTATTTTTAAATGGGGATGGATTGGCTTTGACAACAAGGTCAAATTGTCTATCCTGCCAAACGGCACTGGCAGTGTGCCTTAAAATTAGCCAAAACTATAAACGCCAATACTGGCAAGCCAGCCTTCGCTTGGAAGGTTCCGGCTTTTGTTGCCGCCTAATTAGTGCCGCAACCATCACTTCCGATTGTCTCGGATCGGGTTAAGTGGTGTTATTAACGAGACTGCTATTTCAATTTCAATTTTTGTCGTAAGGGTTGAAATTTAAGCTTAATTACGATCGACTTTAATTTGTTTTGCCTGGGTTTTTAAAATTATTGTTCGTAAATTAACTTAGGCTATGTTTGGTAGACGGCTATTCAATTTCTTGCTGGACAGGAGTTCGACTCTCCTCATCTCCACTTTTGTTTTAATTAAAAAGCTTATTAATTAAGATTAATAAGCCCTGATGGCGGAATGGTAGACGCAGCAGACTTAAAATCTGCCTCCGGCGACGGAGTGAGGGTTCGAGTCCCTCTCGGGGCACCTTTTTAGGTATTTTTAGAATATTGACATTTATTATAAAAATATTTAAGATAGATTAGTATTTAATAATTTGCGGGTATCGTATAATGGCTATTACATTGCCTTGCCAAGGCAGAGATACGGGTTCGATTCCCGTTACCCGCTCATAACAAAAACAGACCTTCAAAAAGGTCTGTTTTTGTTATGAGTTGAAAAAAGGGAATCGAACAAGTTGGAAGAGAACTAATTATTTTTGCGTGTGAGCAAAAATAATGCAGTGAACGTCAGACAAACTGCCATAAAGGCAGTTTGGATGCCAACTCCGGACAAACGAGACGTGATAGCAAAGCTATAGTCGAGAGCATAATTCCCGTTACCCGCTCCAAATAAAAAAGAACTGTGTTTTGCAGTTCTTTTTTGTATTTCTGTAAATACAAAATTGTTTGATTAAAATTAAGCAACTTTTGAATCACTTTGAACATCATCAGAAAAACCATCGGAAATTTTTTCCTCATTTCTTAATCCTGTAATTAGGTAAGGATGATTCGGGTCTATTGATTGTGCTATTTCCATAACAGTCATAGTTTTTAGTTTTTTTGGCCGATAGATAAAGCCGTTTTTAACATCTGATAGAACATAATCACAGACGTCATTTATGTCAATGACAAATCTGGTACATCTTGGATCAGTAATGGTAAATGGCTCGCCCCTCGCTTTTTGTTTTTCAAATATCTCCCAAACAGATCCTCTTGATTTTATGAAGTTGCCAAATCTCCAAACGATTCCATTCCCAGCTGCCAAAACAAGAGACTCGGCTATCATTTTGCTGGCACCATAGATTGTGGTTGGCTTAAAGCTTTTATCAGTGCCAACAAAAATTATTTTTTCACATTTTTTACCGGCGGTAATGATATTGTTGGTTCCGTTGATATTTGTATTGGCCATAATAAAGTAATTATGGGCAGCCTGATCTACTCTTTTAAATGCGGCCGTGTGAATTATTATATCCACATTTTCGCAAGCCTCCTTTAATCTTCCAATATTTGTTATATCTCCTAAAAAAAATATAACTCGTTTGTCGTTAAGTTCTTCTCGTAATTCAGATTGTTTATATTCGTCTCTTGAATAAACTATGATTTTTTTAACGTTTGTTTGCAGTAGCTTTTTAACTAAAGAGCTACCTAACGACCCCGTACCACCAGAAATTAGAACCACTTTGTGATCTAAGATCATTTGTTTAGCTTCTGAATTTTGACCGTCAGAAGAAACGACTATTAAGGAACTTTCTGTTGCCTTCATTTTTTAATCCTTCAACTATTTAATTTTAAAATAACTTTTGTTATGTATACCAATTTAATCTAATTTAGTCAAGATTATTGTTTAAATTAATGTTTTTACTTTATTTACTTAATATTAGCCCAAATATACCTAAGATAGCCTATATTTCTTGACAAATTAGTATAAATATGCTATACTTCTATATTGTTTTAAAATTATTCTTATTAACTCGGGAAGGAAAACAAAGGGATAGCATGTCAATCGTTAACTGGTTACGACTCGTTTACGCCTGCGGCTATTTCTATTAAAGCTCAAGAGCTAAAAGACTAGCTCAATCGCTTTACTCTCTTTTCCGGATTAATATGAATAATTAAAAAAGAGGAAAGTCAATAAATGACAATCCTCTTTTTTCTTTACCAAAAAATTTTTTACTTAGTGTTCGTGGTCACATTCGTCGCCACATTCATGATTATGAGGTTCAAAACCCTCAATGTTCCATTCATGCAATTTATCAACACCCATGTGAATAGCTAAATTATTAGCCAATTCAGTACGATAAGCAGGTGTTTTAATTTTTTTAACAGCCTCGACATTATTGCCATAATGCTCCAAAAGATGCTTAATTTCGTAATCAATCTTTTCTTCAGTTGGTTTAATTCCCTCGGCTTCAATTATTCGGCGCATAATAATCGCGCTCTTAACTCTTTTAACGGCTTCTGGAGTAAATTCTTCCAATAAATTATCAACCGACTTTTTAATCGACAATAAATAATCTTCAAATTTGCCGCCATACATTTCAATATTACGTCTTAACTCTCGGATCATTAATTCCTTTTCTCCCTTGATTAAACTTTCCGGAATTGGGCCAAACTCGGTTTCTTTTACCAAGGCTTCTAATAATTCTAATTCAACCTTATCCTTATTTTTACTATTTTTTTCTTGCTTAACATTTTCTAAGATATTCTTTTTCATTTCTTCCAAAGTATCAATGTCGAAAGTCTTGGCAAACTCATCGTTAATTGTCGGAATTTCTCGTTCAAAAATACTTTTAACATCAACCACAAATTCAACTTTTTTGCCAGCTAAATTTTTCTGATAATGATCAGCTGGGAAAACTAAAGAAAATTCCTTAGTTTCATTATTTTTAAGTCCGACTAATTCCTTATCAAAACCCGGGATAATATAATCCTTACCTAAAATAATAGCGACACCCTTTGATTGGCCACCATCAACCGGCACATTGTCCAAAAACATTTTAATATCGACAATCGCCTTATCAGTTATTTTAATCTCTCGGTCAACCGACACTTCCTTAACTCGGCTGTCAGCTAAATCGGCTAAGATTTTTTCGATTTCGACTTCAGTCACTTCGGCCTTTTCCATTTTTAAACCGCGTCCTTTGTAGTTGGCTAACTTGGCTTCTGGCAATAAATCAGCAGCTATCTTATATTCCAACGGCTCTCCATAAACTAATTTAGTGATTGAAATCTGAGGTTGCCCGACAATAACCGCGGAGGTCTCTTGATTTAAAATATCATCAGCTTCTTTCATAATCAAAAGTCTGGCAGCTTCTTCTAAAATAACCATATCGCCGACTCGGGCGCGTAAAATATCAAAAGGAACTTTACCTGGTCGGAAGCCTTCAATTTTCATATCCTTAGACATATTCTCAGCGGCGCGGTCAAAATATTTTTTGAAATCATCAAAAGGGATTTCGACGGTAATGACTTCTTGTCCATTATCAGTTTTTTCTTTGTTTGTAATCATATAATAATTTTATATTAGCTATCCAAAATCGCCAAAGTTTTTAGCAATTTTGGACAACTGGCTGCTAATTAAAGCAGCCTGAGTTGTTTAACTAACTAAGCCAGCAATCAAAAGAAGGATGGCGATAATATTAACAATCTTAATCATCGGATTGATAGCTGGGCCGGCAGTATCCTTATAAGGATCGCCAACAGTATCTCCGGTGACAGCAGCCTTGTGAGCCTCTGAGCCTTTACCGCCATAGTTACCGAGCTCGATATACTTCTTGGCATTGTCCCACGCGCCTCCACCAGAGGTCATTGAGATAGCCACAAAGATACCGGTAACAATTGAACCAATAAGCAAACCGCCCAAAGCTTGAACTCCAAAACAAACACCAACAATAGTTGGAGCCAGCACTGGGATCAAAGCCGGTAAAATCATTTCATGAATAGCAGCTGAGGTAACGATACTGACGGTTTCACCATAGTCTGGTTTTTCAGTGCCAGTCATAATGCCTGGTTTAGCTTTAAATTGTTTACGGACATTTTCCACAACTGCTCCAGCGGTTTTAGAAACGGCCTCCATAGATAAAGCGCCAAAATAATAAGGTAATAAACCACCAATCAACAAGCCGATTAAAACTTTTGGATTAGAAATATCAAAGACTAAACCATTGCCAGCATTGTGAGTAAAATCAGCAAATAAGGCGAGTGTGGCTAAAGCGGCTGAAGCGATAGCATAACCCTTGGTAACGGCCTTGGTAGTGTTGCCAACAGCATCTAACGGATCAGTCACGTCGCGGACAGAAGAATCTAATTCAGCCATTTCAGCGATACCGCCAGCATTATCAGTAATCGGACCATAGGCATCAATAGTAATAATGATACCGGCCATAGATAACATAGAAACGGCAGCGATAGCGATACCATAAATTCCAGCAAAATAATAAGCGGCTCCAATAGCGCCAACAATCGCCAAGACTGGCAAAGCGGTCGACTTCATAGAAACAGCTAAGCCGGTAATAATATTGGTACCATGTCCGGTAGTTGAAGCTTTGGCAATATCTCTAACTGGTTTATATTTAGTTGAAGTATAATATTCAGTAATAATAACGACTAAACCGGTAAGAACTAAACCGACTAAAGTGGCAAAATAAATATTTAAATAATTTTCACCCATCAACATTTTAGTGATTGGATAAAAAGCAATGGCCGACAAAACACCTGAGGCGATTAAACCTTTATATAAAGCGCCCATGATATTTTGTTTTTTGCCCAAACGAATAAAATAAATACCGATAATTGAAGCGATAATTGAAACAGCACCCAAGACTAACGGATAAATAACTGAATTGCCTCCGAGTAATAAGTGTCCAAGCATCATAGCGGCAACAGAAGTAACAACATAAGTTTCAAACAAATCAGCCGCCATGCCAGAACAATCACCGACATTATCGCCGACATTATCAGCAATAACTGCTGGATTTCTTGGATCGTCTTCTGGGATACCAGCTTCAACTTTCCCGACCAAATCAGCTCCGACATCAGCCGCCTTAGTAAAAATTCCTCCGCCCAAGCGAGCAAAAATAGAGATTAAAGAGGCGCCGAAACCCAAACCGATCAAAGCTTGGACATCGCCATAAGCGAAATAAAAACCGGCAGTGCCTAAAAGAGCTAAACCGACCACTAACATACCAGTGATAGACCCACCCTTAACGGCAACACCCAAAGCTTTTTTCATCCCGCCTTTAGCGGCTTCGGTGGTACGAACATTGGCTCTAACCGAAATATTCATACCGATATAACCGGCAGCAGCTGACAAAGCGGCTCCTAAAATAAAACCGGTGGCGATATTCCAACCCATGCCAAAACCGATAAGTCCAAAAAGAACGACGGCGACCATTAAGATGGTCTGATACTGCTTGTTCAAGTAAGCGCTGGCGCCTTCCTGAATAGCTTTAGCAATGCTCTGCATTTTTTCATCACCGGCTGGTAATGATAAAATGTACTTAATGTAAAACAGCCCATAAGCAATGCCGACGGCGGCTGAACCCAAAATTAACAATTGGATTGTGTTTAACATACTTTTCTTTGCGCTCCTCCAAGGCGCTTTTAATTTATTTTTAATTTTATAAATTATTCCTCTTCGTTATTGGTTTCAACAATCAAATCATCGCTTGATTCTTTAATTTCTCCGCTTTCGCCTTCTAAAATATCAATTTTCCAACCAGTCAGATAAGCAGCCAAGCGGACATTCTGGCCGCTCTTGCCGATAGCTAAAGATAACTGATCTTCCACTACTTTAACAACTGCGCGATGTTCTTCTTCATTAATATCAATGCCGGCAATTTTAGCTGGCGACAAAGCATTAGCGATAAATTCAGCCGGATCATCAGAATATTCAATGATGTCAATTTTTTCTCCACTAAGCTCGCGAATAATCGTTTGGATGCGAGCGCCGCGTTGGCCAACGCATGATCCGATTGGATCAATGTTTTCGCCATGCGCTTCAACTGCGACTTTAGAACGGTTACCAGCTTCACGGGCTACACTTTTTATTTCAATTAAACCATTAGCTACTTCGGGAATTTCGTTAGCAAATATTTTTTTCAATATCTCTTCCGAAGTCCTGGATAAAAGAATTTCTGGACCCTTAGGAGTTGAACGAACTTCTTTGACATAAACCCTGATGCGATCGTTGTGATTATAGCGTTCACCACGCACCTGGTCATCAGGTAAAATAATGCCGACAGATTTACCTAAATCAACCAAAACGACCCGGCCTTCTCGTCTTTGCACAACGCCAGTCACGACTTCATGTTCTTTGTCTTTATATTCGCTAAAGACCATATCACGCTCAGCTTCACGTAATCTTTGAATAATAACTTGCTTGGCGGTTTGAGCAGCCATGCGGCCATATTCTTCCTGAGTCGGTAATTCTATTTTTAATTCATCGCCAACGGACAATTTGGGATTAATCATTTTAGCATCCGATTCTTGAATTTCTGTTTTAGGGTTAAAACGACGGACTTCTTCATCATCTTCATCGGATTCAGCTAAATCTTCCTTAATTTCAATTTTGTTATTTTTTTCTTCTTCTGGTTTTTCTTCACCGGCTTCGCGAGCAAGTCGAGCTGCTTCGGCGGCAGCCATGGCGGCTAAAACCTCTTCCGGTAAATCTTCAACTACTGTCTTAACGTCAAATACACGGCTCTTATTAGTCGCTGGATCATATTCAACCTTAATATTTTGGTTCTTTTCACCATAATCTTTGCGATAAGCAGCCGCCAAAGCTGACTCGATGGTCATGATAACGGATTCGTAACTCAAGCTTTTTTCTTCACAAATCTGCTTAATCGCATTAATAATTTCACTCATATAATTAAACTTTTTCCAGACCTTAACAAAGATTAAAGTCTAAAGATTTGATATTTAAAAAGGCCAGTATAATAATACTAGCCTATATTCATAATATACTACTATAAATCAACCCAGTCAATAGTATTGATGATCGATGACTTAATCACTAAAATTCACTTACCTTTAGCTATTTAGCAATTAATGTACGAAAACGTCAAAAAAATGTATAAATTAAAATAAAATACATAATTTTAGTTTAATATTAGCCATTTTAACTAATATCTATTGACTTTTATAGAAATATATGATATAATATGGCTATAAAATTGAACATTAACAACTAAATATAAAGGTCAAACAATGAAAACATTAACTGTTATCATTATTGCTTTCGCAACAATTATTAACATTGCTGCTGCCAAAAACCCCACCAACGAACAAATAGCTAAACTATTTGGTTTTAATGCCGAAGATTACACCAATCTTTTGCAAGACAGACCTGTCAAAGCTTGCACGCTCAGCTACAAAATAAATTTGGGTTGCTCTGGCTTTCAAGGAACAAGCCTTTGTTTAGATGGCCTTTACAGCTATGGTTTATTTGAAAAAACCTTTAAAGCTGAGCACAAAAAAGGTCAAAATCGCTACGAAGGGTTACTTAATTGCGAAACGCTCAACAAATTTGTTGATTATTGCGGATCTCGCGTTGTGTCTAACTGGGAAGAACCAAATGATGATGCTGTTAAAGCTATTACCGCCTTTGTTCAACAAGGCATTGCCTACGATTACTCCAAAAAAACTGCGATTGGTAAAGATCGTTTCCTAAAACACCCGGTCAAAACTTTGCTTGACGGTAAAGGTTTTTGCGAAGATAAAGTTTTATTGCTTTATTACTTCTTAAAAAGACTTGGCTATGGCGTCTGTTTAGTAGACTTTCCCAATCATACCATGGTTGGTTTACAAACAACTGACCAATATGGAACTATCAAAAATAATGGTAACTTCTATTGTTTAATCGAAACAACCGATAAAGTTGCCATTGGTATAGCTTCCAAAACATTAAAAAAAGACGCTAACAATCGCACTTACAGCCGTTACACAAAAGTTCCAACCATTAAAGAAGTAAGGCTTGCTCACGGACAAGAAACCATTTTATTAGCAACTACCGGCAATATCTTTCGTTCATTTGAGACCAACAAACAAAATGAAATTGCTATTTTTGTTAACAAATAAGCAAAAAACAACACTCCCAAGCGAAAAATTCGTTTTGGGAGTATTTTTTAATAAAAAACGTTATTTTAGCGCAAAAATTAATCTTCTGTTTAAAAACTATTGACTTTTTACAAAATATATGCTATTATATGAACAATTATTTTAAATTGTTGTTTAAAAATTCAAACAGGTGAAATAATGAAAAAGTCATTATCAAGCATTGTCAGCTTTGCAATAATAATTGCAATCTTATTAAGCGGCTGCATGCCTCAAACTTATGTCCGTCATACCAAAGACGAAGACGGCAATATCGTGGTTGAAGATGTCGGTGGCCAATCAAGCGCCATGGGCAACTTCCAAATAATGGATCGCCAAGAAAAAAGCAAAACATTGGTGGTGGTCGAAAAAGAAACCAGAAGATTTCTTACCTTCAAAAATAAGGAAGATATGAAAACTTTCGAAATTTGGGCAAAAAAAAGACAAACAGCCAGTACCGCCGAAGAAGCTCAAAAGTGGCAAGACCTTATCAATCAACTGGAATTTTCATCAGTTGTCGTCAGTAATAGACAAAGCAATGGAAGCTCCTACGGTACTACAGCCGGAAAGATAAAAGTTACTTTAACTAACTCCAGCGGTTCCGACATTATTCTTCGTGAAATCAAACAATCCAGAAAAAATTTCATCAACGCGCCGATTACTTTACGCTCCGGGGAAACAAAATATTTCTCTATCCAAGAAGGAGTTTATAATCTTAGGTGGGACACTTCTGGAAGCAGATCTTCTAATAGCCACTACTGGAAAAACGTTATTCTCGATCGTAAAGACCCAAAGATTAATTTCACCAAAAATTAAAAATTCGACAAACAAAAAACTCTCGACCAAAAATCGGGAGTTATTTTTATTTTAAAAAATTTTATCTGACCTGATTATCAGGCATCCTGGCAAAAACCCACCAAGTAATCGCGAAAGCGGCTACGGTAATTATCAAACCAATTATAGCGGCTCGAATAATATTTTGCGCTTTATCAATTTTAGCTTTTTCACCATGAGCTGTCATCCAATTATAACCGGCGTAAACTATTAAAATCACAAAAATAGTGGCTAATAAACCTAAAAAAACATTAATGACGTTGGCAATATATTCCATTAAAGTATCTTCAGTCGTATCCGGACTATAGCCTTGTTCGGCTAAACGCATTGATTCTTCATCCATTTTATCCAAGACATCTTGATGCAACAGATCATTAGTTAAAGCGAAAGAAACTGGGGCGCTAACAATAAGGCCGATAACCGGCAAAAGGCTTAATAATTTAAAAAAATATTTTTTCATAATTATAAATCAGGCGAGATTGAAACAACTCGAGCGAATAAAAATCGCCAGAGAGCGTAAACCGCTACGATAATAATTAACCCTATGATTGCGGCTGTTAATATTTTCTGAGCTTTATCAACTTTAGCTTTGTCTCCTTGAGCTGTCATCCAATTGTAACCGGCATATAAAGCAAGCGCTAAAAAAATAATACCAAGCAAGGATAAAAAAACTGTTATTAAATAGCCAGCATATTCTACGGCCGTATCTTCATTAGTATTTTCATTCCAATTTTTATCAGTAACTGATTTTAAGCGATCAAAAGCAGTAGCCTTTACTGCTCCTTGTGAATTAGTAGAAGTGCTACTATTTCCATCAGCCGGAACATCGGCAGCTAAAACCGGCAAAGCCAGCCCAAGCAGAAAAGTTGTAACAATTATTTTTTTTGCAAAAAGTTTAAACATATTAAGCGAGTTCTTTAGTAAAACGCGACATAACAAAGAAGGTAATCGCGTAAACCGCTACGATAATAATTAAACCGATAACAGCTGTAACTAATATTTTCTGAGCTTTGTCAACTTTAGCTTTGTCTCCTTGAGCTGTCATCCAATTATAACCGGCATATAAGGCGAGTGCTAAAAAAATAATACCTAAAAATGACAGGCCGACATTAATAGCATTTTGAATAGTAGGCTCAACTGTCCTGGTCTTAGTATTTAACCCGGCTCGGCCAGCAACGTCGGTTAAATTTGAACCAAAGGCATCACCCCAACCTGCCGCCTTGGCTTTTAGCGCAATACACCATGACAAAAAAATAAAATTTAATTTAGCAAGTTTTCTAAACATATCTATTAAACTTATTTACCTAAACTATCTCCAAGAAACGCGGTAATGGCGAAGGCTGATGTAACTATTATAATACCAATTACGGCCATAATTAAAATACCTTTAGCTTTAGTAACTTTAGCTTCATTACCTTGAGCAGTCATCCACAAAAAACCAGCGTAAAGAGCCAACCCCAAAAATAATACACCTAAAAAAGTCATAGCCGTGCCAATCAAACTGGTAAATTCTAAAATATTTTTTTTAGGTACGCCCATTTTTCCAGAAGTAGTATCTAAACCGCCCAACCTTTCTGCTCTCGTCAGCCAAGGTAAGCCGAAACCAATAATTAACGCTAATAAATATTTTTTAAACATATTTATTGAGGTAGACTATCACCAATAAAAGCAGTAATAGCATAAGCGGCGGAAATTATAATCAAACCGATAACCGCTGCGGTCATCACCTTTCTTGCTTTTTGAGCTTTAACATCATTACCAGCCGCTGTCATCCACATAAATCCAGCTATCAAAATTAACAACAAAAAAACTATACCCAAAAAAGACAAAAGTCTTCCCACCATTTCTCCAGTAATTTGACGCACAGTTTCAGAGGCTGAACCGCGCAATTGAATTAAATCGCCAGCAACAGTATTAGTCTGATCCGCTCCGTAATCACTTTTTGCCTGAACGCCAAAAACAGCCGTCGATAACAATGTGGCAGTAAAAATAATAAAAACAATTATTCTTCTAAAGCTCATAAGCATCTCTATTCTCTCAACGGATTAAGAGAATAGAGATGCTTCCAATTTTTCATTGGAAACATCTGAAATAAAGACATTTGTAGGATCCCAAAATATCCTTAGTCTGCGTTCTGGTAAGTGTTTTGTGATTCCGCACTAGTAATACCCAAAAGAACACGGGTGACATAAATCGAAACAGCAAAAGAGGCTAAGACTATTAATAAGCCGACTACGCCTGAAACCATTAATTTCCTGGCGGCGTCTACCTTAGCGTCATTACCTTGAGCAGTCATCCACTTAAAACCACCGGCCATAATCAAAATTATAGCTATTACGCCTAAAAAGCCTAATAACGTATTAATAGCGGCAGCAATAATTCTTCTTGGATCACGTTTACCCATACCAATTTCGGTAAAAGCGTTATAACCAATTTCCGCATCTGAATAAGGGTCGCTCCACAAATCTACTTTACCGGTTCCGACATCTTCAGCGTGAACATTATTGACTAATGCGCCGGCGCCAAAAAGGCTTAAAGTCATTAAACCAATAGAAGTGTATTTAACTAATTTTTCTTTAATCATATAAATTTTTGAACTGTTAATTCAATTTCACCCCCTTTCTTTGTTGAAAGCATTGCTTTCTTGTTTAAATTGTCTAATTATTAATTCAATAATACCATAATTTAAAAAGAGGAGCAAATATGCTAAAATAAACTTGCTTAAAAAAGACTTTTTTATTAAAGTGTATTTTCAATAACTAAAAACTACTATGCCTATTCCACAGATACCAAGCAATATCCAGTCACCGCAACACTGGCGCGACAAAACGCCAGCTAAAAAAATTAAAAAACCGCTTAAAGAAATCAGACATCAAGCTGAACGCGCTAGAAATAAATTTAACAAAGCGAGCTTGATTAAAAAAGGAATTTATATTTTTATTTGCCTTTTGCTTATCGGTTTTATTTATGTCTTTTTCCTGTCTTTAACCTTGCCCAATCCTAACAAATTGCAAGAAAGACAAATAGCTGAATCGACTAAAATTTATGATCGAGAATGTAAAACCCTTCTTTATGAAATTGCCGGCAATCAAAAAAGAACCTTGGTTGAATTAAAAGACATCCCGACTGATGTCCAAAACGCCACTATCGCTATTGAGGATAAAAATTTCCGTGAACATGGCGGTTTTTCTCTGTGGTCAATTTTCCGTACTGTTGTCACTAATGTTGTTTTCCACAAAAAAGCAGGCGGATCGACTTTGACTCAACAATTTGTTAAAAATGCTATTCTAACAAATGAAAAAACCTATACCAGAAAATTAAAAGAAGTAATTTTAGCTTATCGCATCGAAAAAAAATTCAATAAAGACCAAATACTCCAGATGTATTTGAATGAAATTCCTTATGGATCGAATACTTATGGCGTGGAGGCGGCTAGCCAATTTTATTTCGGCAAAAATGTTAAAGACACGAATTTAGCTGAAGCTGCTGCTTTAGCGGCTATTGTCCAAGCACCAAGCCGTTACTCTCCTTATGGTCCGAACAAGGATTTACTAATCCAACGTCAACAATACGTTTTGGACTTGATGGCTGAACAAGGCTATATCAAAAAAGAAGAAGCTGAAACCGCGAAAAAAACTGCGCTTAAATTTCAACAAAGAATTGAAAATATGTCCGCACCTCATTTTGTCATGTATATTAAAGAATTAATTGCTGAAAAATATGGCGAGAAAACAGCTGAATCGAGCGGTTTCAAAATCTGCACCACGTTAGATGTCAACAAGCAGCAAATTGCTGAACGCATCGTCAAAGAACAGTCGTTAAAAAATCAAGCAAATTATAATGCTTCAAATGCTGCCTTAGTGGCGATGGATCCAAAAACCGGGGAAGTTCTCGCCATGGTTGGTTCACGAGATTACTTTGATGAAACAATTGATGGACAAGTTAATGTGGCCTTAAAGGCAAGGCAACCTGGTTCATCGTTTAAACCAATAGTCTATACAGCTGCTTTCCAAAAAGGATTTTTACCGGAAACTATGGTTTATGATACCAATACTAATTTTTCCACTGATCCAGCTAAGACTTATGAACCGAGAAACTACAACGGTAATGAATATGGTCCTATATCTCTTAGAATGGCTTTAGCCGGCTCCTTAAATACTCCGGCGGTAAAAACCATGTATTTAGCTGGCATTGATAATGTTTTGGAATTAGCTAAAAACTTGGGTTACACTACGCTTAATGATAAAGATCGTTTTGGTCTATCCTTAGTATTGGGCGGAGGTGAAGTAAAATTAATTGAGCACGTTCGCGCTTATGCTGCTTTAGCTCGCTCTGGCGAAGAACCGGAGATAATCTTTATTAAAAAAATTGAAGATAAGGATGGCAAAATTTTAGAAGAATTTAAAGAGCCAAAAATCACTCGGGTAATTGATGCTAATATCGCCAACATGACAACTTCAATTTTGTCAGACAACAATGCTCGCTCTTTTATTTTTACTTCTAACAATTATTTGAATTTAGCCAATCGTCCAGTCGCTGCTAAGACTGGCACTACCAATGATTACCGTGATGCCTGGACATTGGGTTATACTCCATCTTTAGTAGCTGGTGTTTGGGTTGGTAACAATGATAATAGCGAAATGAAAAGAGGCGCTGACGGGTCAATCATAGCGGCGCCAATCTGGAATCGTTTTATGCGTGAAGCTTTAGGAAATTCACCGATTGAAAGCTTTACTGGTTATAAGATCCCAGACAACACCCGTTCTATTCTTTTAGGCAAAGGTTTTGCGGAACAAAAAATAAAAATTGATAAAGCTTCTGGTTTATTGGCAACAGATCAAACACCGACAGAAATGATTGAAGAAAAAACCTACGCTCAAACTCATGATATTTTATACTATGTGGACAAAAACAATCCTAATGGAGATGCTCCTAAAAATCCAAGCTCTGATCCGCAGTTCGTTGGTTGGGAAAAAGGCGTGGCTAATTGGATAGAAAATAAAAAGAAAAAAGATCCGAACTTTTCAGTTGCTCAACCACCAACCGAATCAGATAATCTTCATATTATAACCAACAAACCTACCTTTACGGTTAGCGGCGTAGCTGACAATCAAATTATTGATAACCCTAATTTGCCAGTCACTGTTTATGGCTCATCTGTCAGGGGTTTAAAATTAGTTGAATATTATATCAATAACAATCTTTTTACAGCTAATGGTTCAGAGCCATTCGGACTGAATCGTTCATTAGATTCTTTAGTTAATGGAAACTATAAATTAACCATCAAAGCTTGTGATGATATTTATAATTGCACCGCCATTGATTATAACATCACTCTGCAATTAGCTGGCGGCGAATCTAAAAACGAAAAATTCAGCATCTCTTGGGCTGGACCAGCCAATAATTTCGTCTTTAAAGAGTCAAACATTCCTCTTGATTTAAAGGTTAATATCTTAAATCCATCAAACATCGCCGCTATAAAATTTTATCGACTGCGAGGTGATAAAGCCGAATTAATCGGCACTAAAAAAATTGTCCGTCAAGATATCGAGAGTATTAAATGGAACTTTGATAAGACTGAATTGCCTGGTAATATTACAATTTATGCCGAAGCTGAAAATTGGCAAGGACAAAAACTATCAACCGCCAAGACCACTCTTGTCTATCAGCCAGAAAAGAAAAACTAAATCTTAGCTAAATAAAAAAACTACCGGTATATGTCCGGTAGTTTTTTTATTACTAAAAATTATTTTAACTAAATTCTTTCATTAATTCCGCAAATTCATCTTTTTCAATCGTTTCTTTTTCCAATAATACAGCAACGACTTTTTCCAAAGCAGCGCGTTTATTGATTAAAATACCTTTAGCTTTTTCTTGAGCCTGTTTAATAACGCTCGCCACTTCACTATCTATTGTTTCAGCTAATTTTTCCGAATAATCTCTTTCTTCATGAATCTCTTTGCCTAAAAAAATCATATCATCGCGCTTGCCAAAAGTTCTTGGCCCCAAATTATCAGACATACCGAACTGGGTAACCATATTTTTAGCCAACTCCGTCACCCTCTGCAAATCAGATGAAGCGCCAGTGGTCATCTCGCCAAAAACTTCAATCTCGGCTAAATAGCCACCTAACATCACGCCTAATTCATCAAAATATTCGCTTCTGGAATGTAAATGTTTGTCTTCGGTAGGCAGACGCAGAGTATAACCGCCGGCTTGGCCACGGCTAATAATGGAAACTTTATGGGTCTGATTAGCATCACCCAAAAAATAAGATAACACTGCATGACCAGCTTCATGATAGGCCACCGTCTTTTTTTCTTTATCAGTAATGATTCTTGATTTCCTTTCTGGGCCTAAAATTACTTTTTCAATGGCATCAAATAATTCCTGACTATCGATTTTTTTCTTATTATGTCGGGCAGCTAAGATTGCTCCTTCATTTAAGACGTTAGCTAAATCAGCGCCGCTAAAACCAGGCGTGCGTTCAGCAACTCTTCTTAATTCGACTCCGTCCGCCAACGGTTTTTGACGAGCATGAATCTTTAAGATAGCTTCGCGATCAGCGATGTCAGGTGCATCTAACATCACTTGCCTGTCAAAACGGCCTGGCCTTAACAAAGCTGGGTCCAAAACGTCTGGACGATTGGTGGCGGCAATAACAATTACGCCTGAGTTAGGTTCAAAGCCATCCATTTCAACTAAAATTTGATTTAAAGTCTGTTCGCGTTCATCATGTGATCCGCCTAAACCGGTGCCGCGGCGGCGACCGACAGCGTCAATTTCATCAATAAAAACTATGCAAGGAGCGCGTTTCTTAGCTTTAGCGAATAAATCACGGACACGACTAGCGCCGACACCAACAAACATTTCTACGAATTCGGAACCAGAAATTGAGAAAAAAGGCACAGCCGCTTCACCGGCGACAGCCTTAGCTAATAATGTTTTACCCAAACCAGGTCCGCCAAGCAATAAAACACCTCGCGGTATACGCGCGCCTAAATCGGCAAACTTTTTTGGCGCTTTTAAAAACTCGACCACTTCCATTAACTCTTCTTTAGCTTCTTTAGCTCCAGCCACGTCAGCAAAAGTTGTCTTAACCTGATTATCAGGATTAGCTTCACGCGCGCCCGACTGGCCGAACATCATGGCTTTGTTGTTAGCGCCTTGTACGCCTCGCATCATAAACCAAAGCATCACCCCAATCAAAACAAGCGGCACCAAAAAAGGCAAAATAATAGTCATCCAAACATCAGACTCCGAACTGTCTTTAATATCAATTTTAACATTTGACATCTTATTCTTATCAACACCAAAATCACTTAAAGCCTGTGACAAAGATTGATTTACTTCCTTAATTGCCTTGGCTTCATGGCCATCTTTATATTTAACAGCCATCTTAGACCCTTCAACCTGAATCGATTCAATTTTTTCATTATTAATATCTAAGGCGACAGAACTTAATCCGACAACTGAGCTTTTTGAACTATTTTTACTAGACCAGCTCAACATGGCTGCCAAGATAAAAAATACTAAAATAAAAATTAGTATATTCTTAGCGATATTATTCTTATTCTTTTTTCCTTTTTTCATATTCTTTACAATTAGCTTAATTTCGTAAATATTATAGACTATTTGGCTTAAAATTTCAACTTGATAAAATAAATCCGAGCTAAATTATTTAAATACATAAAAACAATGGCCAGTAAATTTAATTCACTTGCCATTGTTTTTATGTATTTTTTAATACCGAATATAATTTTATTCGAACCAATGCTTGCCAGCAATAATCTTTTTAATGGTGTGCAACTTATAAGCCGCATAATAAAAAGAATAGGCGATAACGATAACAGCAACAGATAAAAGCAGTCTAGCCATAAAATCACTGGCGGCTACAAAGATAGCCAAAATAAGCAAAAGTGTGCCGGTAAAAATCATGTTGACCATTACGTGTTTTAATTTTTGGTCAATAACCTTAGTAAAATCTTTCATAAAATTATCCTCCTTAAGTTTTAAATATATTTAATTATTAAATTTATTATCTTGAAAAATAATGATCAAAATCGTCTAAAGTCTTTTTGGGTTTTTTAATATCTTTCAAATCTTCTTCGGCCTCAGTCTCTTCCTCGTCATTATTATCATCGTCATCAATCTCATTATCGCTATCAGCTTCGTTTTCTTCTTCAAATTCTTCCTCATCGTCCTCATTATTTTCATCTTCAGTTTCGGACTCTTCTTCATTTTCATTATCTAAATAATTTTGTGGAGCTTCAAATGTAGCTTGATTATGAATTGATGCTTGAGCAACTGTACCTGATTGCATTCTTTCCCACTGATCCCGAGTGATTAAAATCTCTCTTGGTTTAGCGCCTTGTCCCGGACCGATTATACCCATTTCTTCAAGCTGATCCATCAGCTTGGCTGCTCGAGGATAACCAATTGATAATTTTCTTTGCAAAAAAGTAGTTGAGGCTCTACCAGCTGAAAGGACAATCTCAATTGACTGAGTAACAACGTCATCGTCATCATCCGAACCGCCATCAATCCCGACACCAGCCATACCAATAACCTTCTGGCGTTCGGTAATTTCTTCCATATATTCAATTTCCTCTGAATTTGATTTTATATGATTGACAATGCGTTTGATTTCTAATTCGCTAACATAAGCGCCCTGGATACGCTTCGGCTTTGACATTGATGGGTCGGAAAATAACATATCACCTTTTCCTAACAGTTTTTCGGCTCCGGGGCCGTCTAAAATAGTTCTTGAATCTATGCCGGAAGCAACCGCAAAAGCAATACGGGCGGGCATATTAGCCTTAATCGTGCCAGTAATAACATTGACACTCGGTCGCTGGGTCGCTAAAACCAAATGTATACCGACGGCGCGAGCTAACTGAGCCAACCTAACAATACCTGTTTCGACTTCTTTGCCGGCCACAATCATTAAATCTGCTAATTCATCAATAATAAATACTATATAAGGTAATTTTTGCTTAGCAGTAGCATTATAGCTTAAAATATCTTTTTTCTTAGCTGATTGCAATAAACGCAAACGACGATCAAGTTCATTCAATGACCACTTCAAGGCATTAACAGTTTTAGACACTTCTGTGATAACTGGCGTTAATAAATGAGGGATACCATCATACATGGTAAGTTCTACCCTTTTCGGGTCAACCATAATTAATCTTAGATCATCCGGATTATTCTGATAAAGCAAACTGACAATTAAAGTGTTAAGCATAACTGACTTGCCTGATCCAGTTTGACCAGCGACTAATAAGTGTGGCATTCGAGTCAAATCAGTTAACCAGACCTTGCCAGCCACATCCTTACCGAGCGAAATCATGGTGTTCTTTTTGCGCTCAGCAAACTCCTTGCTTCCCAAGACTTCTCTTAGCCCGACTGTAGCAATCGCTTTATTTGGCACCTCAATACCGACTAATGATTTGCCTGGGATTGGCGCTTCAATACGTATCGGGTGAGCAGCTAAAGCCATAGCTAAATCACTATTTAAGGTAGTAATTTTAGAAAGCTTTACTCCTTCAGCTGGCTTCAAAGTGTATTGAGCAACTGTCGGACCAACCGCTACTTCCCCCATTTCAACTTCAATACCAAAATTCTCAAATGTGTTCTTGATTATCTCTTTATTTGCTTTAATATCACCGGAGTTAGGCTTGCCAATTTTTTTAGACAAAAGCTCAATCGGCAAATCAATATCAATATTAGTCGGTTTCCAAATATTTAAATTGGCATTATCATTATTCTTATTTTTAACTAAGGATTTTAAAGGGGCTGTTGGTTCAAATTTATCTTCCTCTTCATCATTTTCGTCTTCATTATTGTCTTCATTTTCAGATTCTTCTTCGTTATCTTCATTTTCCTCTTCCTCTGACTCTTCGTTTTCTTCTTCATTCTCATCACAATCTTCCTTATCATCTTTGTCATTATCATCATTATCGTTTTTCTTATCTTTATTTTTCCCACCAAGATTTAAGAGAAAGCGAGCTGGAGCAGAACCTTTATGAAACAAGTGAGCCAGAGTTGTATTGAACATAAACATAAAACCGATTAACAACAAGATAACTATAGCTACAAAAGCGGCAATCATGCCAATTGCTTTGATTAAGCCGAGCGCTAAAATCCAACCCAAGTGACCACCGCCGCCTCCGGCCAACAAAACAGTGTCCCAAGTAGTTTGATCAACGATTAACTGTAAAAATATTTCAATTGCCAAAAAATTTAAAAATAATCCAGTGTAATTAATCAATTTAATCTCTAATTTTTCTTTAAAAAAAATAAAAATAGCCCAGGCCAAAAATAATATCGGCGCCAGCCATCTACCCCAGCCAAAAGACCAAGTTAAACCCTTATTGAGATAAGAACCAAAAGCTCCAGAAGCGTTAAAAAGGCCTAAAGCGCTAACAATGGCAATTAACATCAAAATTAAGGCAAAAATACCCTTTTTAATCTCTGGGTCAATGTCAATTGCTGGTAAACTTAAATAATCTAACGGATCCTCCTTTTTTGCTTTTTTACTCATATATATATCAATCTATACTAAATTTTATAATAATTTAAATTTATTGTATCACAAAGCTTTCAAGAAAACAAAAAAATAAAATTTGTTAAATATAGTCTTTTGGTGTAAAATAAAAAAGAATTTAGACTTTATGGAAAATAATTTACCTTCAATTGAAGACCTTTTGTCAGAAGAAGCAATCCTTGATGATGAAACATCGCAAGGAAAGCTATCTAAAGGTATAGGTGATATAAAACTAAAAGAATTAGAAAGTTCTATTGCGTCTCAAGCAGCTCAGGCTGGTTTTTCCTATATCAATTTAAGCGGTTTTCCAATTTCTCCAGAAAGTTTGTCTTTAATAGAGGAAAAAGAGGCTATTCTTTTGGGCGCTTTTTGTTTTTATCGTGATCAAGAAAACGTCAGAATGGCTGCGCTTGATCCTAAAGACGACAGAGTGAATCAAAAACTCAAAGAATTAAAAGAAAAATATTTTTTTACCAGCGCCGATATTTATCAAATTAGCCAAGTCAGCTTTGATTATGGCTTAAAAATGTATAAAACCCTGCCCAAAGTAACCGAACCTCGTTGGGGAATCGAAATAACTGAAGCTGACTTATTAAAATTCAAAAATGAACTTGATAATTTAGAAATATTTAGGATAAAAATCAATAAAGCCAATGTTTCTGAGGTGATGACTATGATTATTGCGGCGGCTATGCGTTTAGGTTCATCTGATATCCACATTGAAGCCGCTGAAGAAGACATTGTTATCCGCTTTCGAGTCGATGGCGTTTTACAAATAGCTGCTAATATCGACATTAAACGTTGGCGAGAAGTAGTTAGTCGCTTAAAAGTTATTTCTAAGGTTAAAATTAATATATCAGACAAACCGCAGGATGGCCGTTTTACTATCTTTTTATCTGAGTCAAATATCGACGTCCGCGTTTCATTCTTACCAACATCTAAAGGCGAATCAGTCGTAATGCGCTTATTAATGGCTAACGTCGAGGGTTTGAATATTGAATCGTTGGGCATGTATCCTCAGGCGGAAAAAATTTTATTAGCGGAAATTGAAAAGCCTAACGGTATGATTTTAACGACTGGACCGACCGGTTCTGGCAAAACCACCACTTTATATGGCATTTTAAATCGCTTAAATCGACCCGGAACAAAAATTATTACATTAGAAGACCCAGTTGAATATCACCTTAAAGGCATCAATCAAAGCCAAATTGACGAAAGTAAAGGCTATACCTTTGCTAAAGGTTTGCGCTCAATTCTACGTCAAGATCCTGATATTGTTATGGTCGGAGAAATCCGTGATTTAGAAACAGCGGAGATTTCTATCCAGTCATCCTTAACTGGCCATTTAGTCTTATCAACCTTACACACCAATGACGCTGCTGGCGTTATTCCCCGTTTGTTAGATTTAGGCATTAAGCCATTTTTATTAACGCCTTCACTCAATGCCGTTATTGGTCAGCGTTTAGTCCGCAAACTTTGCCCGGCCTGTAAAATTGAGCATGTCTTAACAGAAACGGAAACTGAACGAGTCAAAAAAATATTATCCGTCATGAGCCCTAAGGCTGGAATTAATATCTCACCTAAATTACCAACCATATATAAATCAGGTGAAAATAAAGAATGTTCTTTCTGCCAAGGCTTAGGTTATAAAGGTCGCGTTGGTATCTACGAAATTTTTACCATGAATAACGACATTAAAGAATTGACCGCTGAAAATGCCCCAGCCTTTAAAATCCTAGAAAAAGCAATTGATTCTGGCATGATTACCATGCTTCAAGATGGAGTTTTAAAAGCAATGGATGGAATTACTTCCTTAGACGAAGTTTATCAAGCGGTTGGAAAAATGGATTATGTCGACGCTTTATATGACAGTTTTATGTCAAAAACCATCGGTCGTGGCTTAAAAATATCAGCCGAGCAAGTAAAATTTGCCGAGGAATCAGCTGCTAACCTTACTCAAGTCGAAGAAACTATTAAAAGTATAAAATCGACTGAGATGCTTCAAGCTATTATCGCTATTGCGGTTAAGGCTGAAGCTGGCGATGTCCACGTTGATCCAACCGATCAAGGCGTGCGTATCCGCTTGCGCATTGACGGCATCTTGCATGATATTGCCAGTCTATCAGCCGAATACAATATTCCAATATTAGCTGAAATAAAAAATCTAATTGGCTATGAGATGAATGATCGCCAACCAACCTATGAAGGACGCTTCGCTATTTATTTACCTGGCATGGATAGAATGGATGCTCGTGTCTCTATCATTACTGGTGGTTATGGCGAAACAGCCGTTATCAGAATACTATCTCAACAAGCTTCTGCTTTGGAAATTGAAACCTTGGGTATGCGAGGCAATACTTTAAATGTTGTTTTAGGCGCCATTAAAAAAACCAAAGGAATTATCATTAATACTGGGCCGACTGGCTCTGGTAAAACCACGACTCTTTATTCTTTGCTTAATCGCTTAAACCAGCCTGATATAAAAGTAATAACCATTGAAGATCCGATTGAATACAACTTGGCAGGTGTTATGCAAACTCAAATAGACGAAAAAGGCGGCTATACTTTTTCTAACGCCATGAGATCACTGATGCGTCAAAATCCTAATATTATCATGATTGGTGAAATCAGAGACGCTGAAACAGCTAAAACCGCCATTGAAGCCGCTCTCTCAGGACATTTAGTCTTATCAACCGTTCATGCTAATTCGGCTGCTGGCGCTATCAATCGCTTAGCTGAATTAGGGGTAGAGAGAAGCTTTTTGTCCGGTTCGATGGAATGTTCTATCGGCCAACGCTTGGTTCGCCGCATCTGCCAATACTGTGCCGAGCCTTATGAGCCTGAAGCAAGTTTATTGGCTCAAGCGACTAAAATCCTCGAGAATATCAATCCCAAATCTGGCATAACAATTCCACAAAATTACTCATTTAAACGAGGCAAAGGCTGTGAACATTGTAGCGGTATCGGTTATAAAGGGCGTGTCGGCTTATATGAAGCAATTAGTGTCACGCCGGAAATTCAAAAATTAATTATGTCCGAAAAAATAACTGACACGGAAATAGAAGCTAAAGCGATTGAGGAGGGTTTTGTCACTATGACCTTGGATGGAGTTTTAAAAGCTATTGAAGGCTTGACGACCTTAGAAGAAGTGTTTAGAGTAATTGGGTAAAAGATAAAATATGTCATTAAATAAAAAATTTATTGGAACTATTAAAAAGGATTATGCGGCATCATCAATTGAACGCCGCAAGATTATTTCGGCTTCTAACGATGTCTTACATGAATCAAAGCGCGCCATCTTTTCTATCCACAGAAATGATTTAATAACTGCTTCCACTATTTTAAGCAGCTTAGACAAGCGTTTAGAAAAAATGCAGCTTGATTTTGGCTATCATCGCTTATCTGAAGAAGGCGCCTATACCGCCGCCATAGAAGAATATGTGGAGGCAAAGTTATTTTACTTAGCTGCCACTAATCAAACTATTACTAAAATTCCTAAACTAAAAATATCAGCCGACTCTTATTTAGGTGGCTTGTCTGATGTTACTGGAGAATTAGTCCGCTTAGCCACTAATTCGGCCGCTACTGGAAATTTTGAACAAACTAAAATTTGTCACAAGTTGATTAATGAAGTTATGGCTGAATTGGTCCAAATGGATTTAACTGGTTATCAACGCACTAAATACGACCAAGCCAGAAGCAATTTAAGAAAAATAGAACAGATGGCTTACGAAATAAAATTAGCTCTCAACAAATGAACATAAAAACAACACTCCAAAGTGTTGTTTTTTTATAATTATTTTATTTCATCCAATCTAATAAGCTTTAGAGATTGCGACAGGGTGCTAAAAGTTGCGAAGGTGGCTGGGTAACGGCTACCATCAAGATTGCCGGGGTTAACCAATTCTACTCCGTCAGCCGTCTTTTCTGTCCAGGGTTTATGAGTATGTCCGTAAAAAATAATCTCTGGCTTTAATTTTAATAAATTTTCTATTAATTTCGGTTCGTGAACTAAACCGATTTTTAAACTACCGATGTCTGTTACCCCACCATAGCGTCCTAAATCAATCAAATTATCCTTTTTTTCTTTAAACTTTTTTCGGTCATAAAAACAGCCATTGCCTTGCACAATATAAATCGGCCAAGGCCAATATTCAACTAAATAATCAACCGTTTCATTGCTGGTTAAATCACCGCAAATCAATAAAGCTTCAACCGCATTTTCTTTACACCATTTTAAAGTCTTGTCTAAATTAGATAGATTGTCATGTATGTCTGAGATTATGGCTAATTTCATTTTTTTAAATTAATTTTTTTTGTCTTTTTTCGTCATCAGCAAAAATCTTTACTTGCCCATATTGACCGTCAAAGCCCGGCTTAACATGAAGTCTGCCTTCGCGGACTCTTTTAATTCCCTCAACAATTCTTGGTTCAACATCTTTTAAATCGACTAATGGCGTTTCCCTTAAAATTTTTAACTCTGGACCAAATTTATCAATCATACTGTTATATTCAGCTTGGACTGCTTTACTACTTCTTGATTTAATATCAAAGGCTTCGGCGATTATCTTATCAAGCTCAACTAATTTAATAAAATCAGAAACATTAGTCGGCTTGAAGCCTACTGGCCTGTCAGCTAATTCTTGTACTCGATAATCAACTCCAATAATTAGTGGCTTAGCGCACTTAGGGCAAATACCTTTTAATTTTTTAGTTTCTTCGGGTGGGCAAGAAAAAGAGCAATCTCGATGGCCGTCCCAATGATACATCCCTTCTTCAGGAAAAAATTCTATCGTTGAAATCAAATCTTTTCGTCCAGTTTTTAAAAGCTGGTAAAAGCAATCGTAAGTATAATCTTCTAAATCGATTATATTGGCCTCTCGAGCTAAATTAGCTAAAGAATGAGCATCGGAATTCGATAGCATGACCAAGTTGTCTAATTCCGAAATACGCCAATTCATTTCCGGATCGCTAGATAAACCAGTTTCATAAGCAAAAATATTATTTACTTCATCTTTGAAACAATCAGCTAAATGATCAAATCCAGATTTGGAGCCAAAAACAGAAAACCACGGCGTCCAGATGTGGGCTGGATAAATTATAAATTTTTCATCAACCTCTAAAATTAATTTAACTAAGTTGGGCGCGCTAATGCCTAAGATTGGTCGCCCGTCGCTTTTTAAATTAAATTTATCGCCTAAAACTTTATTTAACTTTTCAACCGCGGCCAAGCTTGGCGCATGAATAACTAAATGTATTCGTCTGACTCTTTCTGTGTCTTTATAAATCAAGGCAACTTCTGATGACAAAATAAACTTAACTTTATTGTGACTATTTTTTAAACTATAAAAACCTGATCCATCCTCTTCAAAACTATTTTTTAGTAAGTTAAACCAAGTTGGATGAGTGAAGTCTCCGCTAGCAATCAAATCAATACCTTTCCTAACACAAGTTTGAGCAATTTTTTCCGGTATTAAATCTTTTGAACAAGCTCGAGAATATTTAGAATGAATATGTAAATCGGCAATATATTTCATATAAAATATTATAAGAGTATAATCTTTTTTTAGCAAATAAAAATCCGCTTTAAAACATTATTTTATTAGCGGATTTATAATCTTAAATTATGTGGGAGAATTTTCTGGTGTTAGCATCAATAGTAACCGTCATCGGTTTCATAATCTTAGCCAAGTCAGGAAATTCTTCTCTGGCAATTGATTGAGCAAACTTATTTAAAAAGACGGCTTTTTCGACTATTCTGTTAACATCTGGTCCGATATTTTGCCGATGAAAAGCTGAACTCATTAGGACAAATCCATCCTTCCCGATTTTGTCTTCTTCCAAATTATGTTGGATTATGCTGAGAGCTTTTTTAATAGCTACATATAAGTCGATATCAAAGGGACCAATAATTAAAGCTACATTGGGTTCATGAAGCCAATCAAAACCTCGACCGATACCAATCATCCATTCATTGTGTTCAGTCTCAACGATTGAACGTCCGCTTAACCTGATTTGTTTAATGTGGTTGATATTGCCGTAAACCAAAGGTAATAAATCCCTGACTATTTCTCTATCCATGTCTGGAAAAAGGTTCGTCAACTTGTGCTCTAATTCTTCGCCTGGCAATTCTAAACTATCAACCAAAGCCAACTTATCATCATTTTCTCCATGCAAAACAAAAGATTCTTCGTCGGTTTCAATACCGATAATGATTGGATAAAGGGTGGCATGTTCTTTGCCAAAAACTCTTTCAAACTGCTCTTTAAATCTTTTTGTAAAAGCAAAGGCAGCTTCAGTATCATGGTTAAAGCCAGCACAACCTCGATGATGGTCTCCAGCCGAATAATGGTAAGTGATAACAACTAAGCATTTACTCTTATGGCTTAGGGAATATTTATACCACTCCCAAACTAATTCATTCAACAACGGCCAACCCAAATCAAATATTCCGCCGAGATTCCTCATTGGTTGGATAATGCCAGCTGGCAAACCAGTCATGTGCGGTAAATGTATTCTGCCATCCATGCACTTAAAAGCCATTATTTCGGTTGGATGTCTCCGGCGATAGAGATGGCGAGCACTCCAATCCGCGCTAAACTTTGCGGCAAACTCTTCGTTACGCTCTCTAAGCCATTGATACCGCTCTTCAACTGGAGCGACTGCTAACTTTTTCAACATAATATTAATGAACTATCGTGACCTATGTTTTAATCTGCCAATCGCCTTAGATCTGGCCAACTCTTTTTCCAGCATGGCGGCCGCTTCGGCAAAATCGACATCATCGCTATTGGCTGCTTGTTTTTTCAATTCTTCAGCGCGACGTCTAGCTTCTTTAATTCTTTCCTCATCTAATTCTCTGGCAATCTCTGCCGTATTAGCTAAGACAACAACTTTGCCCTCCAATACTTCGATAAAACCACCGGAAACAGCTAAAATTTCTTTATCTTGTCCATCGGCTTTATGCAGTTCAATTACGCCTGGTTTCAAAACACTAATCAATGGCACATGGCCGGGCAAAATAGTAATCTCACCAGACTCAGTTGGAACAGTTACACCAATAACTTGTTCTCGTAAAACAATTTTCTCAGGAGTAACAATTTCAAAATTTATAAAATCATGTTTTGACATAAATTTTATTCGACATCATCAATCGATCCCTTCATAAAGAAAGCATCTTCTGACTTATGATCGTGCTTGCCAGCTAAAATTTCTGCAAAACTTCTGACGGTGTCAGCTAATTTAACATACTTACCAGGACGACCAGTAAAGGCTTCGGCAACATGGCATGGTTGTGATAGGAATTTCTGAATCTTGCGAGCGCGGGAGACGAGCAACTTATCTTCAGCTGACAATTCTTCCATACCCAAGATAGCAATAATATCCTGAAGTTCTTTATAACGTTGTAAAATTTTCTGAACGCCGCGAGCAGTTTGATAATGTTCTTCACCGACAATCTTTGGATCCAAAATAATTGATGATGAATCTAACGGGTCAACAGCTGGATAAATACCCAATTCTGATAAAGCGCGGGATAAAACAACGGTTGAATCAAGGTGTCCGAAAGTTGTAGCTGGTGCTGGGTCAGTCAAATCATCAGCTGGCACATAAACAGCTTGAATAGAGGTAATGGATCCTTTGTTGGTTGAAGTAATGCGTTCTTGAAGTTGTCCCATCTCTGTAGCCAGGGTCGGTTGATAACCGACAGCTGAAGGCATACGGCCCAACAAGGCTGAAACTTCCGAACCGGCTTGAGTGAAACGAAAAATGTTATCAACAAAAAATAAAACGTCTTGATTTTCTTCATCACGAAAATATTCAGCGATAGAAAGTCCAGACAAAGCTACGCGCAAACGAGATCCAGGTGGTTCATTCATTTGGCCAAAAACCATGGCAACCTTGCTTAAAACGCCGGCGTCCTTCATCTCATGATATAAATCATTACCTTCACGAGTACGTTCCCCGACTCCGGCAAAAACAGAATAACCGCCATGTTCTTTAGCAATATTATTGATAAATTCTTGGATAATAACAGTTTTGCCGACACCAGCCCCACCAAACATACCGACCTTACCACCCTTAGCAATCGGACAAATCAAATCAATAACTTTAATACCTGTTTCCAGAATTTCCACCTTATTAGACTGTTCAGTGAATTTAGGGGCATTTCTATGAATCGGATATTTTTTCTTAAACTTTGGCTCGGCTTGTCCATCAACCGCCTGGCCAAGACAATTAAAAATACGTCCCAAAGTCTCTTCGCCGACCCCGACTGAAATAGGTTCTCCGGTATCACGTACTTGATCGCCGCGCTTCAAGCCATCAGTTGAGCCCATAGCAACGGTTCTAATAATATTGCCGCCGATATGCTGTTCAACCTCCAAAACTAAAATTTTTCCGTTCAATTCAATTTCAAGCGCATTATAAATTGCTGGTAATTCGCTCTCGAAAACCACGTCAACCACTACGCCGATTACTTGTTTAATTTTTCCGAAATTACTTGACATATATTTAAAATTAGAATATAACTATTTTTGTTCTTTATAAATTTTAAGGCAGATACCATGGAAAAAGAAACTTTTGGAGAAAAAACCTACAGCTATAGCCGCATAGAAATGCTGGCCGCATTGAACCTGCTTGATAATAACGAAATATCCGACGAGGAGTTAGTAAGGCAATTTGCTAAAAAATTCAATATGGAGCCAATCAACCTCGAAAGGGGTTATTATTCTAAAAAATTTTTTCTAAAAAAATCTGACTAATTAAGAAGGAAGCATTTGTCTTCCTTTTTTTATTATTCTAAAGCATTAGCGCCAGCAGAAATTTCAGCAATTTCGGCTGTAATACTGCCTTGACGCGCTTTATTATAAGTTAAAACTAACTCTTCTACCATATCACCAGCAGCGTCATTAGCCTGATGCATGGAGCTCATTCTGGCGCTATGCTCAGACGCATTAGATTCTAATAAGGCCTGAAACAACTGAACTTCAATTAGCTTGGGCAACATTTTTTCCAAGACTTCATCACGATTCGGTTCAAACGTATACTCAAATTTATAACCGTTATCAGATAAATGCTTCTTGGTTTTTTCTTCTATATATTCAACACTGGTTGTTAATTTTGGATTTTTACCGACGACACCCAAATAATGATCAATAGTGCTAACATCAACTGGCAAAAGCTGTTTAACATGAGGCACTTGTTTGGCGGCATTAACGAAGTCGGTATAAGCAACCATAATTTTATCATAATAGCCGCTTAAAAATTCATCCATAATCAGTTTTGATAAAGGCACAATTTCAGAAACTTCAAAAGATACTTCGGCTTTAGGAAAATCAGCCGCCACTTTATAACCTAGACGCTCAACGATATCGCCTTTTTTACCTAACAAAATAAACTCTGTCTCAACTAATTCATCATTACCAGAAAGATGATACTTGCGAATTGACTCGCGCACTTTGCTAAGCAGCTGAGTATTAAAGCCTCCACATAAACCGCGGTTAGAACTTATCAAAATAATACCGACTCGATTAACTTTTAATCTTTTTGATAATAGCGGATGAGGCGCTTTACCCTCATTCAAACTAGCTTTGGCAATATTCAAAACAGTTTCCCAGCTCAAATTTGCATAGGTTCTTGTTTTTAAAACAGCTTCGATGGCGCGCCTCATTTTAGCGGCGGCTACCATTTCCATTGCTTTAGTTATTTTTTTTATATTATTAACAGATTTTATTCTGCGTTGGATATCTCTTGTTTTTGCCATAAGCCAATTTTATTACAGTTGTTAGGCTCTGGATTTTTTAAAATTATTAATCAATTCGGCTAAACTTTTTTCTATTTCTTCATTCCAATCGCCTGATGTCTTAATTTTTTCTAAAACATCATATTGTCCGAGGCTGACATAGTTTACTAAATCTTTTTCAAAATTAATAATCTCTTTAACTTCTACGTCATCAAGCAAACCAGAAATCAAAGCATAAAAAACTAATACTTGGTTTTCAACAGCTAACGGAGAGTATTGTTCTTGCTTGAATATTTCATACAAACGCTTGCCGCGTTCCAATTTTTTCTTAGTTTCTTCGTCTAAATCTGAACCAAATTGGGCAAAAGCAGCCAATTCTCTATACTGAGCCGCTTCAATACGCAACTTACCAGCTACCTTTTTCATAGCTTTGATTTGAGCGGATGAGCCGACGCGTGAAACTGACAAACCAGCATTAACAGCAGGGCGATTACCTTGATAGAATAAGTCCGGTTCAAGATAAATTTGACCGTCAGTAATAGAGATAACGTTAGTTGGGATATAAGCCGAAACATCGCCGGCTTGGGTTTCAATAATTGGCAAAGCGGTAATCGAACCACCGCCAAAATCTTTATTTAATTTACAGGCTCTTTCCAAGAGGCGAGAGTGTAAATAAAAAACGTCTCCAGGATAAGCTTCTCGTCCTGGTGGGCGGCGGAGTAATAATGATATTTCACGGTAAGCATTCGCGTGCTTAGATAAATCATCATAAATAATCAAGACGTCTTCACCTTTATCCAAAAAATATTCAGCGATAGCTGATCCAGTGTAAGGGGCGATATATAAAAGTGGCGCTGGGTGACTTGAGCCGGCTAAAACAACAGTGGTATATTCCATAGCGCCAGCTTCTTCCAATTTAGCGACGATATTAGCAATTTTTGATTCTTTTTGACCAATGGCAACATAAACGCATTTCATGTTTTGGCCTTTCTGATTGATAATAGTGTCGATAGCGATGGCTGTCTTGCCGATTTGGCGATCACCGATAATCAATTCGCGTTGACCGCGACCAATCGGAATCATTGAGTCGATAGCTTTGATACCGGTTTGGACTGGTTCATGGACTGACTGTCGAGCGATAACTCCAGGAGCGATTTTTTCAACCGGATAATATGCGGTTGCTTTTATGGTTCCTTGACCGTCAAGCGGCTCGCCCAAAGCATTCACAACTCTGCCAATCATAGCTTCACCGACCGGGACCTCTAAAATTCTGCCAGTGCCTTTTACTTCAGCGCCTTCTTTAACTAAAATATAATCGCCTAAAATAATAACGCCGATTTGTGTTTCTTCTAAATTTAAAGCCACACCTTTTACAATCCCCTGGTCAGTTGAAAATTCTAAAATTTCCGACATCATCACGTCAGACAAACCGCTTACCAAGGCGATGCCGTCAGACACTTTTAAAACTCGTCCAACTGATTCTATTTTGGCTTCGGCTTCAAAGTTTTCTATTTTTTCTTTGATTGCTTCAATGATATAATCCTTCGTATTAGACATATTTTTCTAATTAACTTACCAAATGTTTAGACATTTTTTTTAGATTATTTTCAATGCTTAAATTTATTTCTTGACCATTATAGCGGATAATTGCGCCACCAATCAGACTTTTTTTAATTTTCTCAGACCATTCAAGCGTTGCGTCGGGGTAATCATTTTTAATCCGGTCTTCAATCGCTGCTTTGGTTTCACTGTCCATCTTTTTAGCGCTAATTACTTCGACTTCAATAATTTTATTAGCTTGATTATATTTTTTTCTAAATTCCGCTGCGATCTTAGGCCAATGATTAAGCACATTATCAGTCGCTAAAATATTAAAAAAATTATCGACAACTTTATTTAAATCTTTTTTGCTTTTGCCGACAGTCGCTTCGAACAAGCTGATAGCATATTGTGAGTCAGAAACTTTCATAGCGCTTATTGCTTTATCATTTTTTTAATAATTTCCTGATCATGATTATCATCTAATTTAGTGGCAATAATTTTTTCAGCCACACTCATTATCAAATCAACCGATTCTTGTCTAATCTCTTCCAAAACAACTGCTTTTTCCTGTCGCATTCTTTCTTTTTCTTCGGTTATAACTTTGCCGATTTCGAGTTTAGCGGCGACAACTGTTTCGGCTTTCTTTTTTTCGGCTAATTCTTTAGCTTGCTTCATTATCTCATTTGCTTCTTTTCTGGCAGCAATAATAATAGCTTCTTTTTCTTGAGCAGCTTCTTCTAATTTAAGCACAGCGACCTCTGCATCTTTTAATCCTTTTTCAATCTTAGTGTTGCGTTCACCAATTGTTTTAAACAAATTTTTAAAAACAAAAAAATACAACACGCCAAAAACCAAACTAAAATTAATAAGCTGGGCAATTAATAATTTCCAATCAAGATGAAACGTTTCAATAAGTGTTTGCATATTTTTTAACAATTCAGCCCCCACCCAGGTAGCTAAAACCACCTGAACAGCGGGTTGAATGGCTATTATTTAATCATTAAAGCAATAATTAAAGCGTAAATAGCAACAGCTTCGGCGAAAGCGCAAGCGATAATCATCGGTAAAAATATTTTACCAGCTGACTCTGGGTTGCGTCCGATAGCTTCCATGGCTTTAGCGCCGATAAAGCTAATACCGAAGGCGGGACCGATTGAACCGATACCAATAGCCAAGGCTTTGGCCAACATTACATTTTCCATAGTTTTAAATTTATATTTGTAAACTATAATTTACAATTTTTTATATTAAATTAATTAATGTTCTTCCGCTGTCGTGTTTAAAGAAATATAGACAAGGATCAAGACAGAAAAAATAAACGCCTGAACTAAACCGACAAAAATTTCTAGAAACATAAAAGGAATTGGAACCACAAAAGCTAACATGGCTGAAATTGAAGCCAACAAGACTTCACCAGCAAAAACATTGCCGAACAACCTCAAAGATAAAGAGGCAATTTTAGCGAATTCACTGATTAATTCAATAATTCCGATAAAAAATTTAATTGGATTGACCATGATTACTGTCCAATCTTTTTTAATTTTTCTAGGTATATCCAAAATAGCTTGTATGTTGATAAATTTATTAAAGTGTTTCCAGGCGCCGATAGCTATTACTCCAAAAATATGGCTGGCTACTATACCGATAATAGCTAAGGCTAAGGTGGTATTATAATCAGCTGTGCCACCTCTTAAATAAGGAACAAATATTTTCTCGCCATGCGCTTCTATTACCTGTCCGATTGACCCGACGCCAGGCAAAAGTCCTAGCCAGTTATTGAATAATATGAAAAAGAAAAAAGTAAAAATAAAAGGAGCGAATTTAACCGTTTTGGCGCGACTGCCAGTCACACCGTCAAAAACGGACATTAGCCCCTCGATAATCATTTCAGCTGCGGATTGTATTTTCCCAGGTATCAATTTAATTTTCGCGCCAACTTTGACTGCTAAAACAAAAATAATGATTAATGCCAACCAAGACATTAACAAAGAATTGGTAATAGCTAAACCGCCAATGTGGCCAATTGGTTCAGCATATAAAGTATGTTCATGAATTAATTCATGGTTATTGTCAGTTTTAGTAGCTTCAACATTTTCCACTTGTTGGACCGTTTCAGCCTGTTCGGTTGTCATATTTTTTTAGTCCTTAACCGATTTATCAGGTTCTACTTTTTTATCATTTTTTTGGCTAAACTTAGCAAATTCTTTTGAAGATTGATAAATTAACCCTGTCATAGTTATAATAAAAGAAAAACCCATCATGCCTAAAAAACCCCATGGTTCTGCAGACATTTTTTTGTCTAACCACTTACCAACAAAAATTCCCATCAAAATCGGAAAAATCAACCATCCGGACAAGCGATAAGCAATTCCCATCGGTTCTACCCACCAAGCTGGATTTTTTTCATCGGAATTTTTAAGCATAGTGCAAAAACAATCTAAGGCGATAAAATCCTTAGTTATCTACTATTTTTTATAATCCAATATTTTTAAAAAGTCAACCTTTGAAAATAAAAATTAAATAATCCTCTTAACAAGAAATACATTAATACACGAAAGTAATAATATTTATTTCCTAATAATAAAAATAAGCTGCCAAACTCGACAAAATCGCAAAAATAGCATATACTATGTTGGATTAATAATATTTTATGGCTAAAAAAATAGACCAATCTATGATCCGCGTCCGCGGAGCTAGAGTCCACAATTTAAAAAACATAAATATCGATATTCCTCGTGATCAGCTGGTTGTTATAACCGGCTTATCAGGTTCGGGTAAATCATCATTAGCTTTTGACACCATCTATGCCGAAGGTCAACGTCGTTATGTTGAATCTCTGTCTGCTTATGCCAGGCAATTCATCGGCTTGATTGATAAACCTGACGTTGATTCAATCGAGGGTTTATCACCGGCTATTTCCATTGATCAAAAATCAACTTCTCATAATCCCCGTTCAACCGTTGGCACTGTTACGGAAATTTATGATTATCTCAGACTCTTATTCGCTCGAGTCGGTACGCCTCATTGCCCAGAGTGCGGTCAAATTATCCGTCCTTACGCGCTTGATGAAATAGTTTCAAAGATAAAAAAAGATTACCTCGGTGAAGAACTTATTATTTTAGCTCCGATAATTAAAGACAAAAAAGGTGAACATAAATCAATTGTCGCTGGTGTTATCCGCGCCGGTTTTTCGCGTCTGCGCTTAGACGGCGATATTTTAACTTTGGAAGAATTCGAAGACAAGGCAATTGATAAACAAAAAAAACACAACTTGGAAATAGTAATTGATCGCTTGGTTGTCGGCTCAGATAAAGATGACTTGGCTAGATTAACTGAATCGATTGAAAAAGCCGTTGATTTAGCTGACGGTTTAGTAATGATTTTAGAAAAAAATAAAAAGACAAAAATATTTTCAAAACTTTTAGCTTGTCCAAAATGTGAAATAACTTTACCGGAAATAGAACCGAGAAATTTTTCTTTTAATAGCCCGCACGGCGCTTGCCCAGAATGTTCCGGCCTTGGTTTGAAATTAGTGATTGATCCTGATTTAATTTTAAACCGCAAGTTGACTATCGCTCAAGGCGCTATCAAGCCCTGGGTGCATAATAATATGAATAGCCAAATGTGGCGTCTAAAAACATTGGGCGCAGTCGCCGCACACTATGGCTTTGATTTGAATACACCGATTAATAATCTAACTCAAAAACAATTAGATATTATTCTCTATGGTTCTGGCGATAAAGAATTTACGCTCGATATGGATACGGCAAAATTCTCAGGCGCTTTAACCAGAAATTATGAGGGCGTTATTTCTAATTTAGAAAGACGCTATCGTGAAACAGATTCGGATTATATCCGTCGTGAGATAGAAGATTATATGCGCGAATTAATTTGTCCGATTTGTCTTGGACAAAGATTAAAGCCTGAAATCTTAGCTGTTAAAATATTCAATCAATCGATTGCTGACGTCGTTAAATTATCTATCGGCGATTTAAAGATTTTTTTCGAAAAATTTTCTGTTAAAAACGATTTAACCGCCAAACAAACTAAAATTTCCGCTCCTATCTTAAGAGAAATAAATACTAGATTAAAATTCTTATCTGATGTCGGGCTTGATTATCTAACGCTTGATCGCCAATCAAATTCCTTATCAGGCGGTGAAGCTCAGCGCATCAGATTAGCCACCCAAATCGGCTCATCGTTAATGGGTGTTCTATACATTTTAGATGAACCTTCTATTGGCCTTCATTCCAAAGATAACGCGAAGTTAATTGACTCGTTAAAAAATTTACGCGATCTTGGTAATACTGTAATCGTTGTTGAGCATGATGATGCTACTATGCTAGCATCTGATTATATTATTGACGTCGGACCAGGCGCCGGAGAACACGGTGGAAAAATTATCGCCCAAGGCACACCAGCTGAAATAAAGAAAAATCCAGCTTCGTTAACCGGTCAATACCTCAGTGGCGCCAAAAAAATAGATTTACCAAAAAAATATCGTCCGGGTAATGGCAAATCAATTAAAATTTTAGGAGCCTCTGAACATAATTTAAAAAATATCGATGTCGAGATACCGCTAGGAAAATTTGTCGCCATCACTGGTGTTTCTGGCTCTGGCAAATCAACCTTGATGACTGATATTTTAGCTAAAGCTTTAGCTAAACATTTTTATCGCGCCAAAGACAATCCAGGCAAACATCAATCTATCGAAGGCTTAAGTCATATTGATAAAGTCATTGAAATAGATCAATCGCCAATTGGCCGCACTCCTCGCTCTAATCCAGCCACTTACACCGGAGCGTTTACTCCGATTAGAGACTTATTCGCCAGCTTGCCTGAAGCTAAATTAAAGGGTTATCAATCCGGTCGATTTTCTTTTAACGTCGTTGGCGGACGTTGTGAAGCTTGTTCCGGTGATGGTATGATAAAAATTGAAATGCAGTTTTTACCTGACGTTTTTGTTGAATGCGATGTTTGTCATGGCCAACGCTATAATAAAGAAACACTTGAAATCCATTATAAAGAAAAATCTATTGCTGATGTTTTAGCTATGACGGTGGAAGAAGCGGCTGCTTTTTTTAAAAACATTCCAGCCATATCAACCAAACTTGTAGCCTTATCAGAAGTCGGTTTGAACTATATTAAACTCGGCCAATCAGCTACCACTCTTTCTGGTGGCGAAGCTCAGCGTATTAAGTTAGCAACCGAATTATCACGCCGCGCCACTGGCAAAACTTTATATATCTTAGATGAACCAACAACAGGCCTTCACTTTGAAGATATTAAACGTTTATTATCTGTTTTAAATAAATTAGTTGATAAAGGTAACTCTATTCTAATCATCGAACACAACTTAGATGTTATTAAGTCCGTTGATTGGGTAATTGATCTTGGGCCTGATGGCGGGGCAGCTGGTGGCGAAATAATGGCCATAGGGACGCCACATGAGCTTGCTAAAGCTGGTAAAGGCTATACTGCTAAATTTTTAAAAAACGTCTTGGAAATTAAATAATACTATATAAAAAACTTCTTTATAAAATAAGAAGTTTTTTGTTTAAAATTAGCCTATTTTTTTATTAACAAAGAAATACTCTTGACAATACTCTAAATATATGATATATTCATCTATTGTTTTTTAAATTATTTAAAAGGTCGCTTTTAGCGGGATAGGCACGACAAGCATGGGGATTTTATCGTCAGATTACGTCCGGTTACGACTAGACAATTTCTGATGAAAATTTTCTTGCCTACCCGCTTAAATCGATCTCTTGGATTGATTTTAGTTCATTTATAATTAATTACCCGATTTTACCCATTAACAACTTTAGGAGGTTTTATTATGCCTTATATCAACTACCCACCCTGACTGACACGAGAATCTCGTTTTACGGTTATTCCAACTCCCGAATATTCGCATATGCTTTAATTGTGCTTATGCGAAAAAACTTCCAAAATCGTAGCTTGGAGGCATCATGTATTACTGGACCAGACCACCTTAAATAAACAGATAAACACACAAGTAAGGCGTCTTGACTATTAATATAAAAACAAACCAATAAAACGCCACAAAAAAATTTACTTGTCATTAAGTTACTATTTTTCAAAACTTCTTATAAATAACCTCTTATCAATTTTCTTAATGGAGTATACCATGAAAAATATCTGGCCACCCGGAGCAATTTCCGCTTTCACAGAGAAACACAGTATTATCGATTGACAATCCGGCAACCGATGGGTTTACAAATAACTTCGGTATACAAATTCGAACCGGCTCTTTGCTAAACCCTATTAATTAGTCTGTATTAATTAAGCAAATTAATTGCGAATTAATCGATATTAAAATAACTCCAAACCAACGAAAGGTTTCCGTTATGTTGCGCAACAGGGCTTCACCTTGGCAATAAAATAAAAACCTCACGATAGTATTACTGATTTCGTGAGGTTCTTTTTTTACTCTGTTTTTATCTCTATCGTTGTACTAGCAAGCGCCTTACCAATTAAACAAACTTCTTGCCAAGGAACATAGTGTGAGTAAAAAGTTTTATCTTTAACACTCCCATCTGAATAACTTACTTTATAGGTAAAAAAAGCGTCGGCTCCGTTATGAGCTTTTTCAGTGCATTTTTTTACACCCGGCTTTAAGGTATCAACTTCAATAAGTTTAGCGGCTGGTGGCCTGACAATATTATAAATTTTTGGCTTGGTGTATTCTACTTTGCGACCGTCTTTAGTACCCCAAAACTCAAAAATAGCTTTGTTGCCTTCTATTCTTGTTTGAATTAATAAATTATTGCCAGTATCGTTTTTAAACTTAAAATCAGGTGATGGGCTGTAAATAGTGGCGTCTGTCCCGGCCGGTTCATAATATTGAACGCGATAAGAATGATTGCGTCGCTCAATCACAGGTAAACCGGAATTAAAAACTGCTCTAAATAAAGTAGTGCCTACTTGACAAAGACCACCGCCATATTCTGGCACGGTTTTATTTTCTTTTATAACCAGCTCAGTCCGATAGCCAGATGAGGCATCGATTTTACCGAGCGCGCCGACTAAAGAAAAAACTTCATCCGGTTTTATTATCAAACCATTAATAGTATTGGCTCCGACTTTAATATTATGACGGCGGCTATTTGATGATCCAGAAAAATCCGAGATGCCGGTACCGATCAATTCCTTAATACCATTTAATAAACTCTCTTCGTTATAACTTTCCTCAATTATATCTTTAACGATTAAATCTATAGTAGTGGTGTTATTATTTAGTCCTTCTAAAATTGAAACAGTTGAAGAACTAATATCTAATTCCCGTCCATTTTTTCCTGGTTGAAAGGTTGCTGCTCGTCCATTTTTCATCTCAAATTTCGGCTGCTCGGCCTGATAATCTATTTGCGGCGAAACCTTTTCTTTTAAATAACTACTAATTTTATCTTTTGAAAAATCAAAAACTATTTTATTATCAATCCATTTTGCGCTTAAAAAATTATTAATATTATTTTCAAATAATTCCCATTTTTTATCTTCGAAATTAAGCGTAATTTTTTTAATAGGCGACTCCGTTTGAGTATTGTTAATTTTTTCAGCTAAAACATTTTTATTTACCCTAGGTTGAATCGTTGCCAACTCAGTCTTGGTTATTTGCGGTTGGGTTTTGCTTAATTCCATTTTAACGACCGTAGCTTCTCCTTGTCTTAAATTGTTCGCTATTATTTTAGCAGCCGTCAAATAATCAAAGGTTTCGCCAATAACTTCATCAGATATTTGCCAGCCACTATCCTGCCAAAAAATATCAGCGTCTTTGACCGGCTTTTCTAAATCAGAACATTTTTCTTTTAAATAATCGGCGATAGCTATTTCATTAACCTTAACATTCCATTCTAAATGATTATTAGAAAAAACTCCGCCAACTCTTTCTTTTAAACGATGGAAAAAATTACCATCACGTCCTAAACTTATTAATTGTTGCCAAGTTGCCTGATCGTTTAAAGTATATAGTTCAACCGCCACAATACCATCTTTACTGGCAACAACCGGCTCAATTATAATCCTTCGACCACCACAATCAACTCCAAGACCGACACGCAGATTAGAAGCTCTTTCTTTAAAATTAAATTGGGCGTCAGTTAAAATTTTGCCGCCGTATTTATCTTTACCTAAAATAACTCCTGGAAAAATTTTGTCTTCATACCACCAGCCAAGAAAAATAAAAAAAATTATTAATAATAATAAAAAAATCCCGCTTAAAGTCAAGGCTGAATAAATAGGATTTTTTTTAATTATTTGTTTAGTTTTTTCAATCATAAATCTCATTCTATTTTCAACTTTACCTCTTTTTGGTTATCAGCTTTTGGTAAAATTAAAGTTAAGACTCCTCGATCTAATTTCACATTAATATTATCTTCATCAACTAAAAATGGCAAAATAATGGTTCTAGAAAAACGGCCCCAGTAACACTCGCGATATAAATAATCTCCAGCATCAATATATTCATCCATGTCGCGACGCCCTTTAATAGTAAGTATATCGCCTGATAAAGTAATATCAATATCATCAGGCTTGGCTCCTGCAATAGTGGACTTAATAATTAAATTATTATCTGCTTGATATACGTCTATGGCTAATTGGCCTTCTTCATAATTAAAACCAGACAAATGGTTTTCTAATTTATTAAAATTGTCATCTAATTCTTTATTTTTTTTAAATAGGCTCATAAATAATTTGCTGTTCACAAATATTATAGCACATACCTAAAAGCTAATCAAAGTCTATTATGATAATAAAAGTAGATAATAATTTAAATTACTATCTACTTTTATTATCACTGTATTTTAAAAATAATTATCTTTTAATTGGCATCATGATGTATAAATAATTTTCAATATCATTAGATTTTAAGATACAAGGAGTATTAGAGTCGGTAATTTCCAACTTAACTATAGAAGAATGTAAATTATTTAAACCATCAATTAAATAACGATGGTTAATAGTTACGCTATTATTTTCACCATCGACTTTAACTTTCAATTTAGTAGTATTTTCACCGGTTTGGCCTGACCCAGCCGAAATAGTTAACTCATTAGTTTCACTATTAATATCCAAAATAACATCATTAATACCAGACTTAGAAAAAATAGCGCTTGTTTTAACTGCTCTCATTAATTCATCTTTATCTATCAAGATGGTTGTTTTTTTATTATTGGGGATAATCTGTTTATAATCTGGATATCGTTCATCGATTAATCTTGACACTATTTCAATATTATCAAAAACAAAAACTATTTGATTATCATTTAAAATTATTTTTAAGTCATCATTATCTTTATTATCAGAATAATCCCCGCCAGCAATTCTAGCTAACTCAGTTAAAGTTTTAAGTGGTATAATAATCCTTTTTTCATCACCAGTATTATTATTTTCTTTTAATTTAATAGATATTTCTGCTAAACGATAACTGTCAGTACCGACTAAAACCATTTTATCTCCTTCAATTACTAAAAATATACCTGATAAAGCTGGGCGACTTTCATCAGCTGAAACTGAAAAGATAACTGAATTAACTGCATTTTTAAAATCATTTAAGCTTAATAAATAAGATTCATCTCTATTAATATCAGGTATTAACGGATAATCATCAGCTAATTCTCCGTTTATCTTAGTTTTATAATTATCAGCTTCCACAATTAAATTTGATCCTTCAAAAGACAATTCGGTTTTAATATTTGGTAATAGGTTTATATAGCTGCCTAAAATTTTAGCATTAATGGTTAGTGAACCTTCTTTTTCTATTTTACCGCGAACAATACTAGTTATACCCATCTCTAAGTCGGTTGAAATTAATTTAATAATTCCATCTTTGGCTTGAATTAATAAATTATTTAAAATTGGTAAATTGGTATTTTTTCCTGTTATATAACTAGTAGCAAAAACACCTTGCTTAAGATTCTTTTGTAGTAATAATATATTCATATATTTAAATAGTAGTAATAGTAAGCTTTGTGGAAACAGTGCATAATTAATTTAATCCAATGGAAATGGTTACTTTTTGTTTTTTAAACTGTAGATATGTTCTGTATAAGATCTGTGCATAAAAAGTTGAAACTCAAGACAGTATACTTATCCATAATTTAGAAACAGTTTATAAACATAGTTAGACACAGAATAATGGTTACTTATAAACACGATATTAACAGTTATTTATAAACATTTTATACACAGTTTAATAGTGGATAAATTATATATTTTTAAAAATTTGTTTAATAGATTCAATTTCTTGCAGTAATTTTTCATTTTTTTCTAACTCACGTTTAATTTTTCTGCAAGCATGCATAACAGTAGTATGATCTCTGTTGCCAAGCTCTTGTCCGATTGATGGAAAAGATAGTTGAACTTCTTCTCTTAAAAGATACATAACAATTTGCCGTGACTTCACTAATTCCTTTTTTCTGGATTGTCCTAAAATATCTTTTGATAAAATATTATAATATTTTCCAGTCGCTTCAATAATATGCAGTGGTCCAATTTGAGTAGCTTGAGTAGAAACTAAATTATCTGACAATAATTCTCTAATAACATTAATGTCGGGTGACAAATTGTTAAATTCAAAGTAAGTAATTAATTTAGTTAAAGCGCCTTCAAGCTCCCTAATGTTAGTTTGAATATTCTGCGCTAAGTAATTAATTATTTTTTCCGGCATCAAATAATTTCTTTCGTGGCATTTGTTTTGTAAAATAGCAATTCTGGTTTCAAAGTCAGGTAAAGTAATATCAGCTACCATACCCCACTCTAATCTTGATAGTAATCTTTCTTCAAGCGCTGGGATTGTTTTTAGTGGGCGATCGCAAGTTACCACAATTTGTTTATTGGCTTGATGCAACTCATTAAAAGTATGGAAAAATTCCTCTTGAGTTCCGTCTTTGCCGCCTAAGAATTGGATATCATCAATTAATAAAAGATCAACGTTGCGATATTTATCTTTTAAAAATTTAGCGCGCCCAGACTTAACTTCATTAATATAATCGTTGGTAAATTTTTCTGAAGTTACATAAAGAATCTTGTCAGTTTTTTTAGATAACTCATTGCCAATCGCTTGCAGAAGATGAGTTTTGCCTAAACCCACCCCGCCATAAATTACTAATGGATTATAGGCTACGCCAGGATTTTTACCAACCGCTAAGGCAGCCGCGTGAGCTAATTTATTATTTTTACCGACAATAAAACTATCAAAATTATATTTAGTATTTAAACCAAATTTATTTAAAGTGCTTGGTTTAAAGTTAAAACTACTAACTGTTTCTTGATGCCCGCCCTCATCCTTCTCTTTCTTATAAGAAACAACTGGCGCATTCGGATCTTCTTTTTTGGTTTCTATTTTATAAATTATTTTAATAACGGGTTCCTTAGTTATATTTTTAAAGGCATTAATCAGCTCAGTGTGATATTTTTTTTCTAACCAAGCCTTTGTAAAAACATTCGGGACACAAATAACAATATTGCCATTTTCAAATGAACCAATAAAGGTTTGTTTAAACCATGTTGTAAAACTGGCTCGCGAAACAGCCACCTCAATTTCGCCTAAAATAGCCTGCCAAAGTTGTTCATTATTCATAAAGGGAGGGATTAATGTATTTGAAAAAATTATATAACTAACTGTGGAAAAATGAAATACAAGAAAAGTTGATAAGGTGTGGATAAGTTGTTGATAATGCTAATTCGGATTATAAGACCTGATTCAATAAAAGTAAATAGTAATTTATTAATTTTTGTCTTGTTTTTTAAATTGTGTTATAATCTACAAAGAGATAAATAAAAATAATATGAATAATTACAAACAAATTTTTGGTCAAGCTTGGAAAATGACTTGGCACAATCGATTTTTCTGGTTTCTGGGGTTTTTAACTATTTTTTTTGGTGGCAGCATCGAATTGGAATTATTTGATAACTTTTTGGGTAATAAAAATATCTTTTTTGATGTTAATAATTTTTCTACTGGAGGATTGTTTCAACTCAATTTTTTAACCAACTTGTCGCAAACCGCTGTTAATGATTTTGGCGGATTTATAACCCTTATCGGAGCTTTTTTGGGTTTTGCTATCTTGTTTGCTTTAATGGTTTTAATGGCTTCTTTCAGTCAAACTATTTTAATAAATCGAGTTTATAAAATGAATAGAATTGACAATCATATTGATTCTACCAGTAATGGCTTTAAAAAAATTATCAATGAACACAAAGAACAGTTGGTGCCGATTTCTGTTTTAAATGTCCTTTATAAAGTTTTTGTTTATTGTATTTTCGTTTTAATTTCTTTGCCGATTATGTTGACCATGAAAGATCCTACTATCTGGTCCGATGGAATTTATTTAATATTATTCATTTTATTAATTCCCTTAGCTATCATAGTTGCCATGATTGTTAAGTATGCCATCTCTTATATTTCTGTCTTTAATGATTCTTTTAAAGAAGCTATGAAAAAAGCTGTTAGACTTTTTAAAAGTAATTGGTTGGCCTCAGTAGAAATGTCTTTTTCTTTATTTATTATCAGCGTTGTTGGAACTATTGCTGCTATGATAATATTGTATGCTATTTATATACCGCTTGGAACTTTAACGGTTTTCTTGTCAACCACGGTTAGCCAAAATCTGCTCTATCCATGCTATGGCGGTACTATAGTTTTACTTTTAGCTATTTTCTTTATTTTGGCCAGTATTTTAAATACATTTTATACAATTAGTTGGGCTAACCTATTCTTTGATTTTAATAAAAATGGCCAAAATAAAAGCAAAATTATTGAAGTTTTTGACAAATTTAGGAAAAAATAAGCTTGTTAAGGCTGACTATTGACTTTTATTAATAACTTGTGTTATTCTCAATTAATATTATTGAATTAAGTATTGAATATGCCAAAGAGAACATATCAGCCAAAAAACCGTAAAGGTAAAAGAAAGCACGGTTTCCGTAAACGAATGCAAACTAAAAACGGAAGAAAAGTATTAGCATCTCGCCGCGCTAAGGGAAGAAAAGTATTATCCAAATAAGGATTTTCAGCTTGAAGGGACTTTTGTTAAACTAAGGAAACAAATTGTTTTACTGGGTTTAATAAAAGTCCCTTTATGGTATAATAGTTAATATGTTTCCTAAATATCAACGAATCACTAAAAACAAGGAATTTGAGTTAATTTTTAAGACAGGCAGATCAAGTTACGCCAATTATGTTGGTTTAAAAACTTTGAATAATAATTTGCCTTATTTTAGAGCAGCAGTCTTAGTTAGTAAGAAGGTTTCTAAAAGAGCTAATAAAAGAAATTTGCTTAAAAGAAAATTAAGAGAAATAATCAAAAGTTATTCGGATATTTTAAAAGGAAAGGATTTAGTAGTCTTGGTGATGCCTAATGCCAATGGTAAAAGTTACCAAGAATTATTAATTGATTTTACACAAGCTATAAGTAAGTTAAAAAAATAAATATGAATTATTTTTTGGCTTATTTGGCTAAAATAGAAATTTTTTTAATAAAAATATATCAAAAGACATTGTCATTTGATCATGGATTTATAGGACGCATTTATGGACGGCGCTGGTGCCGTTTTCATCCAACTTGTTCAGACTATACTATTCAAGCAATTGAAAAGTATGGGCCACTTAAAGGGTTGATTAAAGGTTGGTTAAGAATTTTGCGTTGCAACCCGTGGAGTAAGGGCGGCTATGATCCTCTTAAATAATATAAATATGTTATCAACAATTTTTACAGCCATTTTTTTTCAGCCGATTTTTAATATTATCGCCTTGATTTATAATTACATGCCTAATCATGAGATTAGTTTAGTTATTATTGTTTTTGTAATTTTAATCAATTTAGCCCTTTGGCCACTCGGTAAAAAAATGTTGCAAAGCCAAAAGCAGATGCAAGATTTACAGCCAAGGCTTGATGAGCTTAAAAAAACTCATAAAGATAATCAGCAAGCTTATAGTCAGGCGGTTATGGCTTTATATAAGGATGAGAAAATTAATCCATTTTCCGGTTGTTTAATAATGCTTATCCAGTTACCTTTCTTTTGGGCTATTTTTCAAGTCTTGAGAGATGGTTTTAGTGGTAAAGGTCATACTAACCTGCTATACCCTTTTATCAGCGACCCAGGAACTTTTAATACTTTAGCCTTTGGTTTTTTTGACTTTACTAAGCCAAATTTAATTTTAGCGATTGTGGTAGCTGCTTTGCAATTTGTAAAAGCTAAGATGATGCCAGTTAAGCAGCCAGCAGTGTCTGGCGAGGGCTCCAAGGATGAATCAATGGCTGCTATGATGAACAAGCAAATGTTATACATGGGCCCGATAATTACCTTTATTGCCTGTGTTAGCTTCCCAAGTGGCTTATCTTTTTATTGGTTATTCTTTACCCTGTTCTCTATCGTTCAACAGTGGTATGTCTTTAAAAAGAGTAAAAAAGACACTAATATTACTACACCCAGCAAATCAGATGTTATTGAAGGTGAAATTGCTAAATAGGGTATAACTATTTTATAAGTAGTAGAAAATATTAATAATAAAATTACGCAAAAATAAATAAAACAATGGTTAAGCGCCGTTGTTTTATTATAAGTTTTTTATTATATAGAGAGTTTTTTGGTAAAAAAATATGGGGCATATAGCAGGCCTCATAAAATATATTTTTTGTTTAATAGGTCGCGTGATTATGCCCCTCCGAGAAAGAGAGAATATTTTTTTTATTCAATTCCTTTTCGGAATACCAAAGTTTTGTTTTTATAATTACCGATTCGTGGCTTTTAAAGGCCGATTTAATTTTATTTTTGTTTTATTTTAATCTGGAATCAGTAATAATTTTGGTTTTTTTATTTTTTTGTAACAAAGAACTTTTTTGATTTATAAATACAGTATAGCATTTTTTTTAAAAGGGGTCAATGGTTCTACTGTGAATAACTTATTTATTATCTAATATTAAATAAAAAATTACTTATTACTTATTATTTTTTTATTGTTTACATAAAATTATTCACAATATAAATGAAATTATCTACAAGATATTTACAGGTTATTAACAGGTTATCCACAGAAAACTGTGGATAACCTTAGTAAAACAAAAACCGTTTAAATAATATAAAACGGTTTTAATGAGGTCACGGTGGGATTCGAACCCACGAAATACTGGTTTTGCAAACCAGGGCCTTAGACCACTTGGCAACGTGACCACCCATGTTTAATGCTTCAAATAATATAACAAATTAATATTTTTTACGCAAGATAGCTATATAAAATAAAAGATACGCGTTAAGCGTATCTTTTATTTTATTACTCCTGAGTATATTTAACTATATTAACCTCTAAAGATCTTCTGCCCCAATGTAAGGCAGCTTCTTTATCTTCATATTTAAAGGCAATATCAACGGAATTACCAAAACGTGAAGCCATACGATCAGTTACGATACATTCGCCATAACCTTCAATTTCTAAGATTGTCCCGAAGGGCACAAAGTTCGCGGCACAACGTTTATAACCTTTGTTTAAAGCGTCACAAACGTTTTCACCGTTAGCGGCAATACAAGGATTGCCATCGCATTGGTTTACATCGCCAACATTATAGGCGCTGATATCTCTAACTGCTGTTGAAACAATAGTACGTTTTTTTGATTTTATTGTGTTAGTTTCAATAGTTTTTTTATCTTCAGGGTTATTAGTTTTTAAGACAGATAAATCTTTGGTAACAGAATCAAGACTAATGGTGGTGGTAATGGCGGCTTCTATTGTCGGAGCCTCCATATATTTGGTTTCAGCTGCCTTGGCTGGTAGGCTGAAAGTTGTCGCAAGCATAAAAAATGTAAAAGAAAGTTTTTTAATCGAGTGTCTACTACTACTTGAGTCCATAAAATTAATTGTTTAATTTAAAACATCTCAGTAAACCCGAGATGTTTTAATGGAGAAGTATAGCACAGCCGTTAAGAAATGTCAATAGTTTTGAGTTAAAATTTGTTAGATTATGTCTAAAAAATGTTTAATATTAGCCTTTTTATCTTTACTTAAAATATCGATAGCAATGAACTCTAAATTAATGTTTTTAAGCGGAATTTTATGTTTTATTGAATATCTAACAGCAGCCCTCTTAAGGTTTTTTATTTTATCTTTAGTTAATTGGTCAACCGCAGAACCATAAATATTATCAGTTCTCGTCTTAACTTCGATTAAACAGGTTAAATTTTGACGTTGAGCCACTATATCAATCTCTAATTTTTCCGATCGCCAGTTATATTCAATGATTTTATAGCCTTTTTTAATTAAAAAACAGCCTGCTAGCTCCTCACCTAATTTACCGAGCAGGCTGTTTTTCATAAGTTATTTTTTCTTAGGAAGATATTTTGTTTTTATTTGGTTTGATTTATCAACTTTAGCAAGATAAACAGTTTTTTTCTTATAAATATTAAATATATATAATCCCCATAAAATAAGCTCAATTAGCCAGATAATAAGCCAAATCCTTGTTGCTAAAACTGGAACCAGTTGCCAACTGCAAAAAGCTAAACTAATTGAAAAAAAACCATTAACGATCGAATAAATTTTAAGATTAGAGATAAACTTTTTATAAGCACCACCGTGTTTTTTTAAAAATAGCGGCGCCCCATAAAAATAGTTAATCAGGAGCAATATTCCAAAAATTGTTAAAATAACCAATAAAAAGCTAGGTAAAGCAGCTGGTCTAGTATTAAACCAGTAATCCATTTTCCAGTAGTTGTAAACCATAAAATACAGTAATTTAAATTATTTTTTAAATATTAAGGCAAAATGATATTTGCCCGGTAAAAAATCATGAATAAGCTCTAAGCCAAGATTCTCGGTGTATGATTTAAGGGAGAGTTTGTCGACCCTTGTTTCAGGGCCTAATGGCGCAGCAATTTTTAGCCAATCAATAATTAATAATTTACCGCCAGGGTTTAATATTCTGTGTGATTCTTTAATAATATTATCGGGATTGACACTTTGGTGCAATAAATTGCCAATAATTACAGCATCTAAACTGGATGAGTCTATCCCAGTGGAATGATGTTTTTCTAAATCAGCCCAAATAGTTTCAATATTTTGTAGATTGTGCTCTTGAGATTCTCTGGCAATATAATCTAAATTATCTTTAAGAATATCAATTGAATAGACTTTTCCGTTTAAGCCAGTATGTTTAGCTGCCCAAAAAGTAAAGATTCCAGTCCGGCCAGAGCCAAAATCAGCAATTTTATCTTTTTGCGATAAGCCAAGTTTATCACTTAAAAGATTTAAGTCAAGCAAATTTGTTGAGTATTTGTAACCAATCATATGCGTTTAATAATTAATTACATTATATCAAATATTTTTAAAAATAAAAATAGCTAGCTATATATTTTTTTATTATACAAATAAGTTTTTAAAATGTTTGGTAAAAAAATGACTAACATTAAGATAAAAATAAGTTTATTAACAAGTTATCAACAAAACGGTTGATAACTTGTTAATAAGTTTTAAAAAGAATTGTTTATTTGTTCTATGTAGAACAAAGTATAAAAAACAATTTTTGAATAGTTTTAATAATTTTTTAGTTATTCCACGTAGAAAAGTATTGTCTATTGATTTTTTAATAAAAAGATGTTAAAGTATAAGCCGTTCTTTATAAAATATTAAGCTAATAAATATTTGTTTGATAATGTAATGGTGTTTAAATGGAGTTTTTGTATTTTTGCTTAGCCGCGTTAACTATTTTCCTGGCAATTTTTATATGCCTTGTTGTTGCCGATATTATTAAGATATTAATAATAAAGCATAAAATTACTCGGGCTGATAGTAAATATTACTTGCTATCAGTTGGATATGTTCAATATTTTGTAATATTAAGTGACGCAATTGATATTGGTGTGTGCTTTAAATCAAAAAGTTTTTACGGAGATAAATTTTTTTTGTTTTTTGATAAAACCAGTAGATATGTTGTTAATTTTGCAAAAAAAAGAAAAATAGAAATAACGGCTTGTGATATTAGTGACCATAGTATGGAACGTATAATTCATTATAAAGATCAAGATTAATATTAGCGCAAAAAAGCCCTTAATTATTCAGTTAAGGGCTTTTATTTTTAAAAATAATAGTTTACTTAAACCATTAATGATATTTTTATTGTTTGTTGTTGATAACTTTTATAATAGTAAATTATATTTTTAAAAAATATGTTATATTAAATAAAAAAACAGTATTTTATTTTTGTGTAAAGTTTGTTATAATTAATTTATAAAACAAAAATAAAAGGTTATTTAAATAAAAACAAAAACAAAATGTAAGCGTTGGTTGGCTAAATAGTCAATAAAACTAAATTTAAAACAAAAACAAAAGTTACTGTATATAGTAAGGAAGTTTTAATAAGTTGATTAAAAAACAAAAAACCCCAATAAATTGGGATTCTTGTTTTTAGTGGACCATAAGGGACTCGGACCCTTGACCTCTTCCATGCCATGGAAGCGCTCTAGCCAACTGAGCTAATGGCCCATTGTTTAGATTTTTAAAAAATCTAAAATCTATTGTATAAATATTTTTTATTATTGTCAATAGATTTTTAGTCTTTTTATCAAACTTTTTAAAATGTGGCTCCGAGAGGAATCGAACCTCTATTTAAGGCTTAGGAGTCCCTTGTTCTATCCATTAAACTACGGAGCCGAAAAGCTAAAATAATCCTAAGTTATTTTTGACAATTATTCAAGTTCTGCTATACTGGTGGCATCTAAAAGATTAAATTTAGCTTTATGTTTGCAAAAAACAGTTCGAACGTTAACGATTATGAGGTAGCTCCAAAAGAAGCTGCTGAAACGATTATTGGCGCGTCAGTTAAAGTGGAGGGAAATTTTGTTTGCGACGGTAGTATGATTATTAATGGAGAGGTTAAGGGTCATATTGCTACAAAAAGTTTTTTAGAGGTTGGGCAAAGCGCTGTTATAGTTGCTGATGTCTTAGCTGAAAATGCTAAAATCGCCGGAAGGATTGATGGTGATGTTGCCATTGATAATTTTTTGGAGATTAAGGATACAGCTGTTATTAGCGGTAATATTAAGTGTAGTAAATTATTGGTGTCAGCTGGAGCAGTTATTAATGGTAATTGCCAGATGACAAAAGAACAGCCACAGGTTTCAAAAAAAGAGGAGACCTCTTTTAGTAATGAACAAATATAGTTAAACAATGCATACATATATTTACGATTCATTACTAACTGATAAAAATTATTCTGCCGCCTTAATAAAGGCGGAAAACAAATTAACTGACTTGGGTTTAATCGGCCGCGTAGCGCGACTAAGTCCGCTTAAAAATATTAGAGATATTGTTGTTGAGGAATTAAAGAAAGAACCAAAAACTTTAATAGCGGTTGGTTCCGATGCTCATGTTGGCGGAGTATTATCTTGTGTAGCCAGGTCAGGTATTCCTTTTGCCGCCATACCTATTGGTGACAATAATTTTCTTGCCAATTTGTTAGGCTTTACCACTGAAAATGCCGCCGCAACTATTGCTAGACGCAGAATAATTAATTTGGATGTTGGAATGATCAATAATTCAGCCTTTTTAAAATCAGCCTTGATTCAGGGTGATAATTTAAGATTTTTAATTGATGATAAGTATTCTGTCGCTCCAGAAAATAATTCTGTCGTAGAAGTCGTTAATTTTTTCTTAGATAAAGAAGTTACTTTTGAAAACAATTTGAGTTTTGATTCGGGTAATTTGGGTTTGTTAATTAGGAAAAAAAATACGACTGGACGAAAAAAGAAAACTATTTTTTTTGACGAATCATTTGTAATGTTTAGAAATTTGAAAATAATTTCAGGCGAAGCCAGTGCTTGGTTGGATAATTTAAATGAGCTTAAAAATATTAATGAGATTAAAATTGAACCGATGGGCTTAACCGCCGTGGTTGGTTCTGATAGAAAATTTTAATATAAAAATATGGTATTAATCCCAACAGTAATTGAAAAAACAAGCATGGGCGAAAGAGCTTATGATATTTATTCCAGGTTGTTAAAAGATCGGATTATTTTTTTGGGTGAGCCGATAGATAGTCGTGTAGCTAACACCATTGTGGCTCAGTTATTATTTCTTGATGCTGAGAATAAAGACAAAGATATAAAATTTTATATTAATACGCCTGGTGGATCAGTCACCGCTGGCATGGCTATTTATGACACGATGCAATATGTTAAATCAGATGTTTCTACTATCTGTGTCGGTATGGCAGCTTCTATGGGGGCACTGTTGTTGGCTGGTGGAGCCCCAGGCAAGCGTTTATCTTTGCCTAATTCAGAAATAATGATCCATCAAGTTTTGGGTGGAGCTGAAGGCCAAGCTTCTGATATTAAAATCCATGCCGAAAGAATTTTGCAAATGAAAGATAATTTAAATAAGATTTTAGCTAAACATACTAAGCAACCATTAAAAAAGGTTGAAGATGCAACTGATCGTGATAATTTCATGAGCCCGGAAGATGCTAAGAAATTTGGATTGATTGATAAGATTATTTCTAAATAGATTTATATTAAAAAAACTAGATTGATTTCTAGTTTTTTTATATTTGGTAAATATTAGATTTTGATAACAACTGGTAAGACCATTGGTCGACGTTTGGTTTGACTGAATAAAAATTGGCCAATATCATTGCGGACTTTATTTTTAATATAGTCATCATCAACTGGCGATATTTGCGGACGATCACTAACAATAGCTTTGATGCGATTGCGAGTTTTTTGGATTAATTCTTTGTTTTCTTTCATATAGATAAAGCCTCTGGAAATAATATCAGGGCTGCCAATCAGATTGCCGGTCTTGGAATCAATCGTAGTGATAACCACAATCATACCGTCTTCAGCCATGGCTTTTCTGTCGCGTAAAACAATTTCCGATACATCACCAACACCTAAGCCATCAACCATGACGTAATCAGTTTCGACTTTTTCCATGGTTAGTTTTCCTAAGCGTCGATTCCCCTCGCGGCGCAACTCTACTACTTGGCCATTGTCAGCCACAAAAATATTTTCTTCAGGGATACCAACTTGTTTAGCTAAGTCAGCATGGGCTTGAAGCATATAGTGGTTAGCCTCAATCGGCATAAAGAATTCAGGCTTAAGAAGACGCATCATTAATTTTAAGTCTTCTTGTTTAGCATGTCCGCCGGCATGGACGTCCATCATCTTGTAATTGACTACCTGGGCGCCAGATCGGACAATCAAGTCGCGTAGATTTTGGATGCTTCTTTCATTGCCAGGGATGATTGACGAAGAAAAGATAACCGTATCCCCTTTTTTGAGTTTGATAAACTTATGTTCTCCAGAAACGACTTTCATTAAGAAGGCGTTAGATTCCCCTTGAGCGCCAGTACCGATAATCATTAATTTATTATCAGGAATTCTTCTTAATTCTCCCTCGTCTTGGATTAAAGTTTTCGGACTGAATTTTAAATAGCCGATTTGGTGAGCTATTTCCACATTATCGTTCATAGAGCGACCTTGTAGATAAATTCGACGGCCGAGCCTTTCAGCAATCTCGAAAAGTTTTTGAACACGGCTTAATTGTGAAGCGAAAGTGCCGATAATAATACGGCCTTCAATGTCTTCGAAAAATTTACCCATCTCGGTGCCGATAGTTGATTCAGAAACTTGATAACCAGCGCTAGTGGCGTCGGTTGAGTCAGACATGAGCATTAAAACGCCCTGAGAGCCGATTTGAGCGATGCGTTGCAGGTCAGCTGGTTTATCGTTGACAGGAGTATAGTCAATCTTAAAATCGCCCGTATGTATTACAGTGCCCAATGGTGTATGGACTATAACAGCAAAACAATCAGGAATAGAATGATTAACCCTTAAAAACTCTACTCGAAAATTTTTGCCTAATTGTAATTTAGTCGTTTCATTAATTTCAGTGATTGCTAATTCAGGACATTTGGTAAATTCTTTGCCTCGTTTGCGGACTAAACCAGCTGTCATTTTACCCATAAACATCGGTGGGTTGCCAATTTCTCCCATAATATGAGGAATACCGCCGATATGATCATAGTGGCCATGGGTAATAATAACCGCTTTAATGTTTTTAGTTTTGTCTTTTAGGTAGGTGATGTTAGGAATAATGTAATCAATACCATACATATCTTCTTCTGGAAACTGAAGCCCCATATCAATAATAATGATATCGTTGCCATATTCTAATAAAGACATGTTGCGGCCGACTTCTTCTAAGCCGCCTAAAACAATAACGCGAAGTTTTTCCGCTCCCGAGCCATATTCTTTAATGGATTTAACTGGATAATCTTTTTTAAGGTTATTGTTCGGGCGATTATTAGAACCATACCTATTGTTTCTGGGCATGGTTTGGCTAACAGTCGTCGCAACTGTTTCAACTTTTTTTAGCGGAGTCGGTTTTTTGGTGTCCGACAGAGGCTTGGAAACAGAGTTTTTGCTTTTAAATTTTGTAATCATAGAGATAATCATAATAGGCCAGAAATTAATCCTGGCTAAATGAGAGTAAATTAATTATATATTAGAGTTATTTTTTAAAATTAAGAGATTTTGATTCTTTGATATACCAAGAAGAGATATTATCAAAACGATCTTCCGGAGAAGTGACAACATTCACATCAAAACCTTTGATGCGTTTGTTTTGAAGATAAATATAACGAGGAGAGTAAAGAAAAATAGCGGGAACATCCTGAGTTATTATTTTTTGAAACTCGATATAATCTTTTTCTCTAAGTTGTATATTATTGGTTAAGCGGCCATCTTCCAAAAGTTTGTCAACTTTTTCATTCTTATAGCCAGTAATGTTTTGGCCGCGCTCACCTGATTGGGACGAATGCCACATCACGTAAGGATCAGGATCCATTCCGACAGACCAGCTATAAACCATAGCTGTGAAATTTTTTGAAGAAATAGCCTTATTCAAATCATTTTTACTAATAATGTTAAGGTCGGTTTTAATGCCGAGTTCTTGCCAAGCTGAAGAGATAGCTTCAGCCATCTTAATGGTTTCAATGGAATCAGGAACAGTCAATTTTACGCTTAAAACTTGATTATTTTTTGTCTGCCAGAGACCATCTTCATCCTTAACTGATTTCAATTCCCAACCCAGATCACGCAGTAACTTTTTAGATTCTCCAAGATTATAGTTATATTTAGTAATATCGGAACTATAACCGAAACTTTTAGTATTAATTGGAGAATCGACTGCCTCGGCATTTTCGCCAAAGATATCCCCTACTATCTTTTGTTTATTAATAGCGTAGGCAAGCGCTTGTCTGAATTTGATGTTAGAAAATTCATCCTTATTTCTTAAATTAAAAACCACGGCAGTGTTTTCTGGTAAATTTAATTTATGGATATTGTAAGAATTTTTTGAATTAATATTCTTAATATCATCATTCGATAAATAACTACCGCCGTCAATTTGTCCATCATTTAAAGAACTAATCAACTCTTCTGAAGTTGGGAAAAATTTAAAAGTCATTTTAGAGATAAATGGTTTATCACCATAATAATCTTGATTGATTTCTAAATTGATAGCATGGATTAAACCGGTTTTATCTTTTGTTAAAGAAGTAAACTGGTAAGGGCCGGAGCCGATTGGATGAAGATTCAAATCAGTTAAAGACATGCTTGAAGGGCTGATCTCTTCCCAGGTTTCTTTGGGCAGTATGCCAAAAGTCAATAACTCGATAAAAGGAGCAAACGGTTCAGGTAATTCTAATGAAAAAGAATAATCGTCGATTTTTTTAACACCAACACCAGCTAAACTCGTCCTTAAAGGAGAATGGAAGGATGAATCTTGGATTGTCTCAATCGTGAAAACAACATCATCTGCTTTTAATTCGGAACCATTATGCCACTTTACATTTTTTTTAAGATTAAAAGTGTAAGTTTTTTGATCCGGACTTAAAGTGTAGCTATCAACCAAATCTTGAGCTAAAAAACCATTTTTATCGCGATTAAATAATGAAGAATAGATTAATTTTGATAAATCAGCATCAACCTCATTTAAACTTGAATAAATTGGATTAATAAATTGAGGTGAACCGATTGATCCCTCAATATATTTGCCACCTTCATCAGGTGCTACCTCCACTTTTTGTTGATAAAGATGCCCAACAGACAATATTAATCCACTTAAGACAAGCGCTAAACCAAGGCAAGTTAAAATAATTTCTTTTTTATTTAAAAATTTATTTAAATATTTTAATTGCTTTAAACTCGGCAGTCTTTTTTTAGCCAAAGCAGAAATCAGTTCTTTGTCTGTTTGATTATAGTTATAAGAAGTTTTATTTTTCTTCAAAAGAGGCATAATTAATACAGATGAATATTGAGGCAATCGATTTTAAGTAAAATTGATTGCCCTATCTTAATCCGTTTTTTATCTGGCGTACTCAATTACGCGCATTTCACGCAAAAGATTGACTTTGATTTCTCCTGGATATTTAAGTTCTTCTTCTATTTTTTTAGCGATATTCTTAGCTAATTCGTAACATTCAATATCGTTAACCTTTTCCGAATCAACAAATACCCTCACCTCTCTACCAGCTTGGATGGCATAAGTTTTATTAACGCCATCAAAAGTTTCAGCAATCTTTTCTAATTCTTCTAAGCGCTGGATATATTTTTCCAGGCTATCATTCCTGGCTCCGGGGCGACTTGACGATATGGCATCAGCTGCCTTAACTATTAAAGTCATTAAGAATTTAGGTTTGTCTTCATGATGATTTTCAATCGCATCAATGATTTCTTCGGGCAAGTTGAATTTTTTAGCAATTTGTCCGCCAATTTCAGGATGACTACCCTTCACTTCGTGATCAACTGCTTTACCAATGTCATGCAATAAGCCAGCTTTTTTAGCCATAGCAGTATTAGCGCCTAATTCTTCTGCTAATAAACCACACAAATGAGCTACTTCAATACTGTGTTTTAAAGCATTTTGACCATAACTGGTTCTATATTTCATTCGCCCTAAGATTTGAGTCAATTTGGTATCAAAGCCAGTTACGCCTAATTCATATAGAGCATCTTCCCCTGCTTTTTTAATGTCAATTGCTAAATCTTTTTTGGCTTGTTCTACGGCTCCTTCAATTTTGGTTGGGTGGATTCTACCGTCTTTTATCAATATTTCCAAAGCTCTTTTGGCAATGTGTCTTCTAATGCCTGAAAAACCAGAAATAGTTATGACGTTAGGCATATCATCAACAATAATCTCAACGCCGGTTAAATTTTCAATAGCTTTTATATTTCTGCCTTCGCGGCCGATAATTCTGCCTTTTAATTCATCCGAAGGAAGCTCGACGTTAGTAGTGGTAAGTTCGTTAGTAATGGGGCTGGCCATACGTTGCATGGCTGAAGAGATAATTTCTCTGGTTTTTTCCTCTAAAGCATCTTCCCCTTCTCTTTCTAACTTATTAATGCGAGACATTAAGGATTCACTAACTTCTTTTTCAGCATTTTTAAATAAAACGTCCTGAGCCTCAGATTTATTCATTTGAGCAATTTTTTCTAATTTTTCAATTTGTTCTTGTTTTATTTGCTTGATTTTATCCTTAGCTTCTTCAATTTTATTGAGTTTTTCGTATAAATCCTGTTGTTTGTCCTGTAAATCAATTAATTTTTGAGAAAAAAAGTTTTCTTTTTCCTCTAATTTTTCCTTTTGGCGCAAAACATCTTTTCTTTCAGAATCAATTGTTTTTTTAGATTCCTCAATAATTTTTAGGGATTTTTCTTGAGCGTCTAAAATAACTTGTTTTTCACGAGATTTAGCCTCATTAATGATTTTTTCGGCTTTTAATTCAGAGCTAGCAACATTTTTAAGAGCTTGTTGTTTTCTAAACCAATAACCAATCAAAATACCAATGGCCAAAATCGCAAAATAAATAAAATATTGCATATTTTTTAGCCATTCCGAAGAAATGATTAAGTTTGCACGAAAAAATTAGGTTTTTAAACAAACCTATTAAAAAGCTTTATAAAGATTGGAATAGAGATTCCCATGTAATTTTTGTCCAATATTAAAGCAAATCTGAAGTGCAAACTAAAAGCAATCTGTTCGGAAAGTTTATTTTCAAATAAATTTACTACATTATATATAAAGATTATCATATATTTGTCTTTTTGGCAAGGCTTATTAATAAAATTGGCTAATATTAAATAAATATTATTTTATTTACGATTTTGCGTTAAAATTTTTGTTATGGTATAATAGCAATATAAAAAATAGTAAATATGGAATTTAAAGAATATTTTCAATTAGCTATAGATCGTCATGCTTCTGACCTGCATTTAATTGGCGGAAGTAGACCGTCTTTAAGAATAGACGGGGAATTAGTGCCGATTTCAGAGGATATTATTGCTGACAGTTTTTTACGCACCTCAATTAAGACCATTTTGACCCCTGAACAGCAAGAATATTTTGCCAAAGAAAAAGAATTAGACTTTTCACTCGATATTTTTGAAGAACGCTTTAGAATTAACCTGCATCTTCAGCAAAGAAGAGTCGGCTTGGCTGCTCGTCAAATAAAAATGGTTGTCCCAACTCCGGAAGAAGCTGGTTTTTCTGAAACTATGTGTAATTTGACTCGATTAAAAGACGGTTTAATCTTAATTACTGGTCCATCAGGCGTAGGTAAATCTACCACTATTGCCACCATGATTGATTTAATTAACAATTCTAAAAGAAGCCATATTATTACTATTGAAGATCCGATTGAGTATGTTTTTAAGGATAAATATAGTATTATTGAACAACGTGAGATAGGTACAGATACGCCTAGCTTTAAGGGTGCTTTAAAAGCTATTTTACGCCAAGATCCTAATGTAATCATGATTGGCGAGATGAGAGATATGGAAACCATTAGCGCTGCCTTAACCGCGGCTGAAACAGGACATTTAGTTTTATCAACACTTCATACTAACAGCGCGGCCGAATCAGTTGCCCGTATTATCGACTCTTTTCCGGCTCAACGCCGTCAACAAGTTTTAACTCAGTTTTCACTAACCCTGAGAGCGGTTATTTCCCAGGAATTGTTGCCTAAAATAGGCGGTGGGCAGGTTGCGGCCAGAGAGGTTATGATTAATAATCAAGCTGTATCTAATTTAATTCGTGAAAATAAAGTCGCTCAACTTAATACCGTCATCAAAACCAGCTACCAGCAGGGGATGATTGACATGAATAAATCCATTGATTTACTTTATGAACAAGGCTACATCGATGAGTTGACAGTCAGCCGTTATAAGCGTAATTTAGAAACCAAAGCGATTTATAATTAAAATGTAATAAAAATATGCACGTTGAGCGTTGGAAAGATTTACTTGATAAAATTCGAGCAGATTTTGAAGTTGAAGAAGCCGACAATTATTTTTTGCCAGAAGAACATGGTGGCACAGAAGTTGAATATATTGTTTTTGATAGTCACTTGGGTTTGGTAAAACTCGAATTTATCACTAAACCGAAAGTAATTGACCGTAAAACCGCATATTCGAATAGAATAGGCTCAGAGGTTGAAATTGAATATGTTTATAGCGATACCGAGAAGACGCATGAGCTTTTAGCTTATCGTTGGGGCAATAGCGAAGAAGAATGGTTACCTTTTGAAAATAATGGTATTTTTTAAATTAAAAATATGTATCATCAAAAAAATTGGCTAAAAATTTTTATCATCGTAGCGGTTTTAATTGTCTTACCGAGCATCGGTTTAGCAGCTTTAATAAAAACAAAAGCTAAACAAACAGTTACTCCTAAACCAGCCGCGCCTAAAACTACTGTTAATCAAGAAAAAAACAAAGTTTTAACGAATAAAGTAAAGAAATTTACATCTTTGCAGGAATTTAAAGATTTTTTGGATGAAAATAGCAATTCCCAAGTTTTTTATGGTAGTCGCATGGAAAAAAGTTTAGCCATGGACAGTTCGACCGCTACCGGCAGAGGGGCTGTTAGTAATAGTTCTGCTCCGATGGCCGCTAAAGATGAAGCAATCGCAGCCACGCCAGATTATTCCAAAACCAATGTCCAGGTTGAGGGAGTTGACGAAGCTGATATTGTAAAAACAGACGGGGAATATGCTTATGTGGTAAATAATAAAAATTTATCTATTATCAAAGCTTATCCAGCGACAGATGCTAAAGTTATTTCTAATATTAAATTTAAAAATCAGCCGCAAGAAATTTATATTAATGGCAAATATTTAGTTGTTTTCGGTTATGACCAAGCTATTTATAATATGCCAATTTACAAAACTTTTCGTCGACATAACAGCTATACTTTTGTAAAAGTTTTTGATTTGACTGATAAAGTAAATCCTAAGGAAGTTAGAGACTTAGATTTCGAGGGCAATTATGCTGATTCACGTGTGGTAGGTGATTATTTATATTTCTTTACCAACAATTGGAATTATTATTGGAATAATGATTACGCCTTACCTAAGATTTTAGAGGACGGCAAAATGATTTCTTCAGATAAAGAAACCAATCGTTTTAAATTACCTAACATTTATTATTTTGACACCCAATATGATAGCGCCAACTTGGTTACTTTAGCCGCTATCAATATTAAGGATAATTCAACCCCAATTAAAACAGAGGTTTACGTTATGCCAAATGCTCAAAATTTATATGCTTCTGAGAAAAATTTATATCTGACTTACACTAAATATTTTAATGAATCAGACTTAACAGCCAGATTAACGATTGATTTATTAAAAGATAAATTATCAGCCAAAGACAAAGATCGTTTAACTAAGATTGACGCAGCTGATAAATTAGTTTTAAGTGATGCCGAGAAATTGCAAAAAATAATGAATATTGTTGAAAAATATTTAGCCAGTTTAAGCGATGACGAAAGACAAAAGACAGAAAATCAGATTAAAGCGGCAGCTAAAATTAAATATAAAAGCATTGCCGAAGAAATGGAAAAAACTATCATCCATAAAATCGCTTATGATAATGGTAAAATAGAGTATAAAGCTCAGGGTGAAGTCGCTGGTACAGTTTTGAATCAATTTTCCATGGATGAGTCAGGTGATTATTTTAGGTTGGCCACAACTAAAAATAGGAGCTGGTCGGAGTTGGTTGATGAAAAAGACAAGGCCTCTTATGCTAATGTTTTTGTGCTTGGCAATGATTTGAAACAAGTCGGCGCTTTAACTGGCTTAGCTAAAAATGAAAGTATCTATGCGGCTAGATTTATGGGCAAGAGAGTATACTTAGTTACCTTTGAAAAAACTGATCCATTGTTTGCTATTGATTTGTCCAATCCTAAAAAACCGATTGTGTTGGGTGAATTAAAAATACCGGGTTTTTCTCAGTATTTGCATCCCTATGACGAAACTACTTTAATTGGTATTGGCCGTCAAACTGAAGAAAACGATAAGGGCAGGGCAGTGGTGAAGGGCTTAAAAATTTCTTTGTTCGATGTGGCTGATACTAACAATCCGAAAGAAATAAGCCAGCTTGAGTTAGGCGGATTAGGCAGTGATTCAGCTGCGCTAAATGATCATAAAGCAGTTTTATTTTCTTTCGATAAAAAATTATTAGTTATTCCTGCTTACTTAACCCAACGATGGAATTCTGATTGGGGGACTAAGCCCGAGTTTGTTGGCGCTTATGCTATTAGCGTTGATAAAAAAGATGGCTTAAAAGTTGCTGGTAAAATTAGTCATGATAACGATAAAACTGCCTATCGAGAAGATTGGTGGGGCTATGGTTATAACAATACTGTTAAAAGATCTTTTTACATCGGAGATAACTTGTATACTGTTTCCGGAAATTATTTTAAAGTTAACAGTTTAAAGGACTGGCAAGAAATAAAGACGATTGAGTTTGAAAATAACTCACCTGACTATCAGATAGAAGTACCAATGTCAGCGCCGATGGTTAAGTAATTATGAAAATAAAAAATTCTATCGCTAATTTCATACCTTTTACCATCACGGTTTCAATCGGTTTAGCGCTTGAAGCTTTGGTTAAGTTTCCCGCCACGCTTCTTTGGTTGGTGCTTGGTTTTGCTTTGATAGCTAATTTTTTAGCTGCTTTGATTATTTGTAAAAAGAATGATGGTCGCGAGTGGTATAATTTTGCTATTATGCCAGCTATCTTGGCTGTTTCAGTCACAACTTATGTGACCATTATTGATAAACCTTGGCTTTTACAAACGATTATTTCAATACTTTTGATTGCCACCTATCTTTACTGGCGCTTTGTTTTTTTCTATTTTAATCAACAATCGCGTTACACTTCATTTAGCTTAGAAAGCCTGTCTTATTATGCTAATACGGTTATTGTTTTTTTGGCTGGCTCAAGCGCCTTAGGTTTAAAATCATTATTGAGTTTAAGAGTTTGGCAAGTTTTTTTACCAATAGCTATTATACTTTTGGTTGTTGTTTATCAAAGTCTTTGGGTGTCGAAATTTTCTCTTAAAAAAGAGTTGCCATTTTTATTTATCGCCTGGTTAGTTTTACTTGAACTTTTTTTTGTTTTAATATTGTTACCCAATGACTACAATATGTTGGGAGCGATTTTAGCTAGCTCTTATTATTTTGTCATTATGATTGTTTCCGATATTTTAAATAAAGAGTTTAATAAATTTAAATTAAAATCTTATTCAGCGGTTATATTAATCGGCTGGATAACATTGTTTGCCACAGCTGTTTGGCTTTAATTTTATGGAAGATAAAAATCGACCCAAAATTATGAAGTATTTAATTATTGTTATGGTTACTGGTGTTTTAAGCGGTTTTTTCGGCGGTTGGTTCTTTTTTTATGGCATTAAAGGCTACTTAAATTCAAGCAGTGTTGTGCCTAACGCTTATACCAATAATAACACGATTATTCGTGATGCTAAAAAAATAGTAGTTGAACAATCCGATAGATTACCTGATTTAATCACTAATGCTAAAAGTAATTTAGTCGGTGTCTATAAGAAGAAGCCGGGCGAACAAATTTATAATCAGGCAGATTTAGCCGGACAAGGCGTAGTCGTTACTAACGACGGCTGGTTAATTGTTAGGTTTGATGTTAAGGATAATAAAGTTTCCGAAGAAACCATCAAGAATACTTATCTTGTGGCTGGCGCGGACAGAAAAATTCGTAATTTAAGTAAAGCAATTTTTGATGGCGTAAGTGGTTTCTGGTTTTTAAAGCTTGATAATGTTAGTGGTTGGAATGTTGCTAATTTGACCGCAGCCAAAAATTTAAAACCAGGCGAAATGGTTGTTAGCTATGGTCTCGGTCCAAAAATATCAGTCAATTATCTTCAGGATACGAATAAGACAGGTGGCGTATATTTAAGCGAAAATGCTTCACGTAATTTAAATATTCCAATAGGTGACAAAAGTTTGTTGGCAGCAGTTAATTTAGACGGTAGCATTGTCGCTTTGATTAATAACGACGGGCAATCAATCTCAACCGACCTGATGTTAAGCGCTCAAAATTCTTTATTAAAAGAAAATCTGATTAAGCGAGCATTTTTGGGGGTTAATTATAAAAATATAAGCAAAGAAATCTCTGCTCATCCGAGAAAAGGTGTTATTTTATCAAAAAAAGATAAGGAGCCGGCCGTAATAACTGATAGCCCAGCCGATTCAATTGGCTTGAAAGAAGGGGACTTGATTTTATCAATTGACGATATCGAACTTAATGAAACTAATGATTTAGCTGAAGTGATTGCCAGTTATAAATCAGGTGATAAGATTTATATCAAGTACAGACGAGATAATAAAGACACGACAGTTGAGCTCACCTTAGGGGAGTACTTAAGATAATTTTTTAGAAATTTAATATTAAGACACGACTGGTTTACGGTCGTGTTTTTTTGTTTGTAAAAATTGTGTTATAATTAACTTGTAAAATTTATAACAAAAATATGAAAATAAAAACAATTAATCAAATTAATTCGTTTGATGGTAAAAAAATTTTAATGCGAGTTGATTTTAATGTGCCGATGAATAAAGGTAAAATTAAGGAAGAATTCAAAATTGTCGCCAATGTTCCGATGATTAAATTTTTAATCAAGCATGGAGCGACGGTAATATTAATGACTCACTTAGGCGATCCAAAAATAAGTTCGACTGGCAAGATTAAAGATAAAGAGGCTTTTACAACTAAACCCTTAGCAATCAGCCTTGGCAAGCTATTAAAGAAAAAAGTTGTCTTCTCTGACAGCTTGATTGGGTCAGAGAAACTAAAAAATGAAGTAAAAGCTTTGAAAAAAGGCCAGATTTTGCTTTTAGAAAATATTCGTTTTTACTATGGTGAGACTAAAAACGATACTAAATTCGCTAAACAGTTAGCCACTCTGGGCGATATTTATATTAATAATGCGTTCGCCGTGTCTCATCGAAGCCATGCTTCAGTTGCGGCGGTTAAGCGATATTTGCCAAGTTATGCCGGCAGCTTGGTTGAAGAAGAGGTTAGCAATTTACAAAAAATAGTTTATCCCACCAAGCCTTTTGTTGCTGTTATGGGTGGATCCAAAATAGATACCAAAGTTACGCTTTTAAGAAAACTTTCTAAAAGGGCCGATTATATTTTAGTAGGTGGCGCTATTGCTAATAATTTTTTAGCAGCCAGAAAATTTCCCATTGGCAAGTCGTTGGCTAGTCCGCAAAATATTAGATTAGCTAAAAAAATTGATAACAAGAAAATAATTTTACCGATTGACGTAATCGTGTCTGATAAGAATTTTAAACAAATTGCTGTCAAAAAAATTAATGAAGTCGGACGTAATGAATATATTTATGATATCGGTCCAGAAACTATGAAATTGTTTGCGACCTACTTAAAAAAAGCCAAGACTTTAATTTGGAATGGTCCGATGGGTTTGTTTGAAAACGAAAGATTAAGGCAAGGGACATTATTTGTCGGGCGAGCAGTCGCTATACAATCTAAGGGTAGAGCGTTTGGCGTTGTCGGTGGCGGTGAAACGATTGAAGCTTTAAAGATGACTAAGATGATTGATGATATTGACTGGGTTTCAACTGGTGGCGGAGCCTCATTGTCATTTTTGGGTGGAGAAAAAATGCCTGGCTTAGTTGGTTTAGTCAAATAATTTTTATGGCCTATATTAAACGGGCAATTATCAGTAAAGTTTTTAGCGGTTCTGGCTTTGAAACAAACCGGCTGTCTTTTTATTTGTCTGATGACAAGATAATTAAGGCTGACTTAGATTTGGAAATAAAAGAAAATGATTTGGTTATAAAAGAATTTGAAGGAGCTAATATTGAAGACGATTTTATTGAGGCGGCAAGCGTTTTATGGCAAGAAAATAAAGTAATCGGTAATAAGAGCGCGATTTTAGCAAATATTGTGGCTGCCAAATGTTTGGCTATCTTAGATAGTAAACCGTTATACAGAATTTTATCTGATTATTATGATTTTGAACCCAAAATGCCCAAACCCCTATTGAATGTTTTTAATGGCGGGCTTTATGGAGATACCAATTTGGATTTTGATGAATATTTGCTGATACCGTCAATCCATAATAAAAGCTCATTGAAAGAGTTTTTGGATAAATTTGTTAAAACTAGAAATATTCTCGGTGAACTTCTTTTTAAAAAAGGTTTTGATACCGACATCGGCTTATTCGGTGGCTATGCTCCAGACTTAGTTTCAAGTATTAATGCCTTTGAATTTATCATAACAGCGGCTTTAAAGGCCGGTTTCAATTTTGAAAATGACATTTTTTTGGGAGTAAGCATTGGCGCTCATCATCTTTTTGACACGGAAACTAAAAAATATCTATTCCAATTGGATAGGCATTATTTAGGTCCAACTGATTTAGCCGGAGTTTATCAAGAATGGTTTAAACGCTATAATATCGGCTATTTAGAAGATTTGGCGGCCATCAGTGATAAAGAATCTTGGAAAAAAATTAGCGCTGAATTTCGTGATATTTTTTATTTAGCCTCAAGCCAAATAAGCAATCATGACTTAGCTCAAAAATTTATTGATCAAAAGATAGGCAACACCGTGGTTATAAAATTAAATCAATTTGCTGGTTTTTTTGACTTGCTTAAATTTGTTAAACAAGTCAAAAAATATAATTATGGCTTGATTTTAGCTTCAGCTATTAATGAAACCGAAGATGATTTTTTGGCAGATTTATCGGTTGCCTTACCGTTTGACGGGGTTAAATTTGGTTCATTAGCCAGATCAGAGAGAGTTAGCAAATATAATCGGTTAATTGAAATAGAACGTGAGCTGGCTGATTTTATTTAATTTAAAACAAATATTTATTAGCAACGGTTGATTTTTCTTAAGGTTTTTGTTATATTCATAGGGTATTATATGCCTTTAAAGACAACGAAAATCAAAAAGAAATCAACCGTTTTATTGTTAATTAACGGCTATGGCGTAGCCGAAGACGGCCCAGCAAATGCTTGGTCTTCTTCAAATACGCCTAATTTGGTTTCTCTTAAATCAGATTATCCAAGTATTTTGTTTGGTTTAGCCGATAATCAAAGTAATCTGGAAGATATTCCAGTAGCTGCTTTTGATTATATTTTTAATTCAAAAAAAACTTTAAGCCAAGAAGAATTTCTTAAATTAAATATAGAGGATGGTGTTTTTGATAAAAATTTAAAATTAATTGATTTTTTGAAAGTAGCTAAAAAGAAAAATACTAAACTTCATTTAATTATTGCTCCTGATGAATCCGGATCGATTATTATGGCAGCGAAGACTGTGATTGAATTGATGATTAGAAAAAATATTGAGAATGTTTTTATTCATTTGATTGTCGATAGCAAGATTGATCCTAAAGAATTTGATAGTTTTTTAATCGGAGGAGTAAAGTTGGCAACTTTAGCCGGCGCTAATTATGCGCTTGATCAAACAAGAGATTTTGCTAAGACTGAAAAATACTATGAAGCTTTAACTCGTGGTTTAGGAGAAGAGCATACTAATTTGGGAGAGATGATTACTGTAGCTTTTACCGACCTTCCTCCTACTATTCAGGTTGACCAATACGGCAATCCTTTGGCGGTTATTGAGGATGGCGATGCGGTGATGTTTTTTTCAGCTGCCGGCAGATTGTCAGAGTTAGCCGAAACTTTTGGAAGTGAAGATTTTGACAGATTTGATCGGAAAAAATGTCCTGTTGGTTTAAAATTTTTATCATTATATGATGTAGCCGAGCTTAATTTAAGCGGGCTGATTAACCAAGCTAAAAGTATAAATTTATTTCGCGCAACCGCAGCGGCCGGCAAAAAGAATCTTTTGATAGTTGATAGTTTATCGATTTTAAATTTTAAAAATATTGATTTATCCGATTGCCAAATCAGCTTAGCTGGATTGACGGTTGACGACAATAATGTAGTTCCGGCCGACGAAGTTATTGAGGCCGAAATTATCGAAGGATTAAAAGTTGGTTTTGATTTTATAGTAGCTGTTTTGAATGGTCCAGCGATTGCCGCCAACGATGGTGATGTCAACAAAACAATCGAGGCTGTTAAAAAGGCTGATAATTTGGTTGGTAAAATAGCCAAAGAGGTTTTAGGCGCAAACGATTCTTTGATTATAGCCGGCACTTATGGTCAGGCGGAAGCAGTTATAAATATGATAACTGATTTACCTGAAAAAAAACCTAATTGTAATCCGACAGAAGCAATCTTGGCCCAAGCTGATTTGTCTGGGAAAAGCTTGTTTGAAAATGGGCAGAAGCATGATTTAAAAGATTTTTTGCCAACCATAGCCAGCTTACTTTAATTTTTACCTAAAATTATTAGTTAGTAAGATAATAGTTTGATAAAATGATTAAAAGATTATTTGCAAAAAAAATTGATAGCGTTGCTATAGCCGCTTTATTAGTCGGTTTTTCTTCGTTTATTAGCCGTTTGTTGGGCTTACTTAGAGATCGTATTTTGGCTGGTCAATTTGGAGCGGGTGATGAGTTAGATGTTTATTACGCCGCTTTTAGGGTGCCTGATTTGTTGTATAATTTACTTGTTTTGGGCGCGTTATCAGCCGGCTTTATTCCTTTGTTTTCGCATCTTTTTAAAGAAGAGAAAAAAGAAAACAACAGCGAAGCTTGGCGGTTAGCTTCAAACATTATTAATATTTTATTTGGTGGACTATTAATAGTCGGCATTATTGGCGTTGTTTTTGCTCCACAAATTATTAAATTGATTACGCCTGGATTTAGCCCGGAAAAGATTGCTTTGACCGCACAATTAAGTCGAGTAATGTTTTTGTCGCCGCTACTTTTAGGAATGTCAGCGGTCTTAGGAGGAATGCTACAGTCAGCTAAAAGATTTTTTGTTTATTCATTGTCACCAATTTTTTACAATATCGGCATTATTATCGGCGCGCTTTATTTTGTTCCTCAGATGGGTGTCCGGGGTTTAGCTTGGGGTGTAGTACTCGGCTCATTTGTCCACTTTGCCATTCAAATCCCAAGTATTTATTTGTTGGGCTTTAGATGGCGTCCATATTTTGAATTGAAAAATAAAAATGTCCAAGATTTATTTAAAATGATGGTAGCAAGAACCATGAGTTTAGCTATCAGCCAATTTGATCTCTTGGTAACAACCGCCATCGCTTCTGTTTTAGTCGGGGGAAGTTTGACTATTTTTAATTTAGCTAATAATTTGCAGTCCTTTCCTGTTGGAGTTTTCGGCATCTCTTTCGCTATCGCTGTTTTTCCGACGCTATCAGTTTATGCTTTTAATCGAAAAAAATTAATTGAGCAGTTTTCTAGAACATTGCGACAAACCATGTTTTTTATTATTCCTGCCTCAGCCTTGTTTATTGTTTTGAGAGCGCAATTGGTTCGAGCCTCTTTGGGTAGCGGTCATTTTGATTGGCAGGATACGATTTTAACAATGGATACTTTATTTATGTTTGCGCTGTCTTTTTTCGCGCAAGCCACTATTCCTCTTTTAACAAGGGTGTTCTACGCTAGACATAATTCTAAAACACCTTTTTATGTCGGCTTGTTTTCAGTTGCGATTGATATTGTTGGCGCTTGGTTTTTAGGTCATTGGTATGGTGTAAGCGGATTAGCCTTAGCTTTTTCTATTTCAAGTTTTTTTAATATGGGTTTTTTGTGGATTATTTTAAGAAGAGAAATAGGCTCACTTGATGAAAAGAGGATTTTTATTTCAGTTGCTAAATTTTCTTTAGCTGCTTTGGCGGCAACATCAGCCGCTCAAATTATTAAGATCATGGCTGAGCATTGGATAAACACAAATACCTTGCTGGGAATATTAACCCAGGGTGGCTTAGCTGGCTTAGGAGCTTTATTTGTTTATGTTTTAAGTTGTTATTTGCTTGGCTCCGAAGAATTGTTTAATTTTTTACAGTCTATTAAAAACAGATTTTTTTATAAAAAGATTAGCCCCGAAGACCAGAGTGAGGCAAGAGGTATATAAAAATAGTATGATAATTTATTTATACGGTCCGGATGATTTTCGCGCCAAAGAAAAAATAAAGGCACTGAAAGAAAAGTTTAAGAAAGATATAGACTTAAGCGGTTCCGGTGTTTTTTGTTTTGACAACCTAAAGTGGAGCATTGAAGAGCTTAAAGAAACAATGGGCACGGGTTCTTTATTCGCTCGCAAGGCTATGATTATCATAGAAGACGCTTTGTCGCGCAAAGATAAAGATTTTTTAACAGAGTTGACTGAGACGATAAAAGCGAGCGGAGATAATATTTTAATTGTTTACGAATCTCGTTTGGTGACAGACAGAAAAGGTGAAATTAAGTTATTAGATAGCGCTGATAAAGAGTCGGTTTTAACCGTAGCTCAAAAGAAGTATCATAATTTTTTGTTTAGCACTAATTTAATAGAACGTTTCGACTATCTGGCTGGGATAGATTTAGAACGCTGGATTGTCGGTCAAGTTAATGAGACTGGGGCGAAAATTAGCGCTCCAGCAGCTAAGATTTTGGCGCAAAGCTATGCTAAAGATTTATGGCTTCTTACTAATGAAATTAAAAAGTTAGCTGCTTATGTCTTAGCCGACCAAGATAGTGGCGGTATTATTACAGTTGAAAGCATTAAGTTACTAACTATGGTTAAAACAGAAACGATTATATTTACTTTGACTGACGCTGTCGGAACTAAGAATAAAACGTTGGCGATAGCTTCTTTTGAGGCATTGTTGGCTGACAATATCCAGCCAGTTTATTTAATGAGCATGATTTTTAATCATTTTAGGAATATTTTAGCCGTACGCAGTTATCTTGAAAAAGGGGAAAGCTCCGCAAAGATTGCCTCGAAATTAGGCCTTCATTCTTATGTAGTTCAGAAAGCTATTAATCAAAGTCGTCATTATAGCGTAGCCGCATTAAAAAATATTTTAAATGAATTATTAAAACTTGACTCTGACTTTAAAAATGGCCGGATAGATTTTAAAACAGGTTTTGAAATTGTTTTAGCTGAAACTATAAAATAATTTTTAATAAAAAACACAGCTGGTTTACAGCCGTGTTTTATGATTATTTAAGAGATTCGTTTAATTTTTGGTGAAGTCTGGATTTTTTACGGGCGGCAGTGTTCTTTTTAATAACACCTTTTTGAGCAGCCTTATCAATGGTTTTAAGAGCTTTGGCGACAGCTTCTTTGGCGGTAGCTTCCTTAGCTTCAATCGCTTTAATCGACTTTTTGGTGATTTCTTTGACTTCTTTTTTTACAAAAGCATTTTTTTCAGCTCTTTTAGTGCTTTTTTTCAGCTCTTTTTTAGCATTTTTTTTATTAGGCATAAAATGTTTAATTTTTTAAAAATATATAAGGAATGTGAGAGTTGATTGGATATTAACACATAATTTTGGTATTGTAAAGACTTCACGAAGTTATTTTGTTAATTTATAATATAATTATGAAATTTTTAAGTAAAACAGAAGCGGATACGAAAAATTTTGCTAAACATATCGCCCTTAGCCTTAAAGGAGGGGATATTTTGGCTTTGGACGGAGAATTGGGTTCAGGCAAAACAACCTTTACTCGTTTTCTGGCAGAGGCGCTAAAAGTTAAAGATTATGTTAATAGTCCTACTTTTGTTATTATGAAAGTTTATAAGGCCAAAGCTGATAAAATTAAAAACCTTGTCCATATTGATGCTTATCGTTTAGAAAATCAAAAAGATTTGGTTGATATCGGAGCGCTTGAGTATTTTGATTCACCTCAAGCAGTCACTGTGATTGAATGGGCTGAGCGAATTAAAAAAATATTGCCACCGCGAACTCAATATTTTAAATTTGAACATGTTAGAGAAGGTAGGTTAATAAATTATTCTTATGGAAAAAATCAAAAGACAAGAAATGAACCAAGCTCCAAATAGCAATTTTGATCGCGAAACATTTCGAATGTTAAAAAATCAAAAGACAGGCGATTTCAATCCCGAAAGCGGAGCTATTTATGACCAGCAAAGTCCTGACTTTACCAAAGGGATAAAATACAAAGAGGCTGAGCGAGTTAGTCGCGAAGTCGGCAGCGGCGATAAATTAGAAAAATTAATCGAAGACACAGTTGATAAATTGGACAGTTTAGAATTGGAGCCAGCTTATGCTGATAATCCCTATGAACAAAAATTATTGTCTGAAAAAATTAAAATTGCTAAACATTATTTGGGCGATAGTTTAAACCACGTCATTGAATACGTTGATTCTATAAAGGATATGGGCAGTATTAAATTAGACCCTGAAAGCCCTGACTATAAAGACGATTTACGTCGTTCGGATGCAGAAAGACAGCTTAAACATAATAGTTTGATTGATAGCATAAATATCATTAATCGTTTTATTCGCAATCAATTCGCTAAAATGCCTGATGATAAATTGAGTGAGTTTGAAGCTCGAGAAAAAGCAGCTAATCGTCCCTTGCCTCATGTGCAACGAATAGAGTGGCCTAAAAATATTTTTTTGCCGGACAACTTAGAGATATCAGCCGAGCCAGGCAAACGTGAGCAAGTAATGGATTGGGCTATCGCTTTATCAGAATCATTAGCCAAGCTAAAAGAAAAAATCAAGTAAATAAAAAATTAAAACCCCTCACATTTTTTAGTGAAGGGTTTTTTGTTTTTAACAAACCGTTTAGGGTTTAGGAATTTCCGATTGATACCAAAGCTCGGTTTAGAGGATAAACAAAAGCAGTGTAAATGTCGGCATTTTTTGAAAAATGATCGCTTAAGTCATGTTTGACTATTTCTTTGCGCAAGTGATTTAGCTCCGGTTCGATTTTTGTTTTGAGAGGCGATTCGATAATTAAATTTTGAGCGTTGATTCTTTGGACTTCCTCCTCAATATTTCGCGACATTTCAATGATCGACTTATATTGTTTTGGGTTGCCCAAGACTATTTTGATTAAATTATGCAATGTTTACCTCAACTGGTTTGTGAATAAATAAATTTTTAAACAGCGACCTGTATCATAGCATAAAATATATTTATTGTCAATAGGCAGTCGTTTTGCCAATAAATAAGGGCTTTACTGAGTTTTTGTTTTGTGAAATAGGGTTAAAAAAAGCAAGAAAATATTAACTGAAATCATGATGTCAGCAATGTTTAAAACAGTAATATTCTTAATATTGATATAATCAATCACGCCTGAATATAAAAATCGATCCAATAAGTTGCTTAACGCATATAATCCGGTTGTTATCAGAATAGTTCCTGATAGTTTTTTATTAGCTTGATTTTTTTTAATGCCAAAAATGATTAAAAAAAGTATTAATAAGGAAATTATTATTTTTAAAGCATCGCCCATTAAAGGAATGCTCATAGCAATGTTTTTGTTAATAAATAATTCAAAACTTAGCCAATTGTTAAAGTCAATCGGCTGTTCGTCTAAACTTAGCCTGGCGATTGTCTTGCACAACCTGTCAAGGATAAGTAAAAAAATAGCCATAATATAAATAGTGGCTATTTTTTTTGAACTAATTTTTTCTTTTAGAAAATCCATAAACTAAGCGCCATTTTGGAGTTTGGTTTTGCATTTTACGCATGAACTCGAAAAGGGACGGACTAACAGTCTTTTTTCTTCAATTTCTTGATTACAATATTTGCAACGCCCGTAAGTATTTTTTTCAATCGCCTTTAAAGCTTTATTGATGTCTTTAAGTGTGTTTTCTAAAACGCGTTCAGCTTCAATGTCAGTTGAATACTGACTGACTTCTTGAGCATTTTCGTCTGACTCATCTCCGTATTCGGGAAATTTAGCCTGATAGTCATCGTCTGTAGTTTCCTCAGTAAAAACACCAAGCTCTGCTTCGAGTTGCGCCTTTTTTTCTAAAAGGTCTTTTTTTATTCTGTCTAAAATTGCTTTTTCCATATATTTCTATAGAGCCTCTCTTACTCGGCTTTTATTCTAACAGTATAGCAGTTTTTTGATGTTTGGCAATATGTGTTTTTAAATAATAATAAAACATGCCTTGCTAAAAGACATGTTTTAAGGGTAGATATTACCAATTTTTTTTACGTAATCCAGCTGAGGCGGCATCGACCTGGGCATCGTGTTTTGATGAGCCGGTGCCCTTAGCAATCAATTCTTCCTTAATATATAGTCCGACAGTAAAAGTTTTATCATGATCAGGACCTGATTCTTCTAACATCTGATAATGCGGAGTAATCGAATAAATTTCTTGGGCTTTTTCTTGAAATTTTGATTTTGGGTCAAGGTGTAGTTGATTTTTAATGATGTAATCCAGCCGGCAGACAATTTTTTCTAAAACGAATTCTTTAACAGGTTCAATTCCGCCATCAAGATACATTGAACCGATTAAAGCTTCAATCGCATTAGCTAAAATATAATGTCGAGCTTTAGTATTTTTATCTTTAGCCTCTCCTTTAGATAAGAATAAGTTTTCTTCTAAATTTATTTCTTGGGCAATCTCTGCCAGTAAATTAGCATTAACGAGTGAAGCGCGCCAATCAGTTAAATCGCCCTCTGGCGTATCAGGAAAATGATGATATAAATATTCAGTAACAATAATTTCTAAGACAGCGTCTCCTAAAAATTCAAGCCGTTCATTGTGTCCAAGATGAAATTCAGGGTGTTCATTGATGTAAGAACGATGAACCAAAGCTTGTTTTAAAAAATCAGCATTTTTAAATTGGTAATTTATCGTTTTTTGCAGTTTAGCAAATTCAGGCATAAATTTTGACAGTTCCCAACCTTATCTTCAGCGGCTTTTCTAACCACCAAAAACAAACAGGTAACTTAAATTAATTGTAAGATGACTAACAAAAAAGCGGCCTTAAGCCGGCTCGTTTGTATTTGAGTCTGCAACTTGGTTTTCGCTGTTAGCGAGTTTAGCAGCAGCTTCTTGTTCTTTTTGTATATCAATTTGTTTTTTAGGCAATTCTTTGAAAATTGCTCCCAAAACACCATTGACAAATTTTCCCGAGGAATCTCCGCCGAAAGCTTTGGCAATTTCAATAGCTTCATTGATAGCGACTTTGGCCGGAATGTTCTGGTCAAAAGCTAATTCATAAATGCCAATGCGTAAAATCTGACGATCAACAGTATTGATTTGTTCTAAGGGCCACTCACTCGCGTATTTTATAATGTATTTGTCTATTTCCGGTTGATTGGCGATTATACCTTCAACTAAATTTTTGACAAAACCATGATCATCAAAGTTTGGAGCAAATTGATCAAAGTTTTCTTTGATTAGTTCGTCTAAATTTTCAATTATTTTATCATTAAAATCCCAAGCAAATAAAGTTTGCATTGCGATTGTTCGAGACAAGTGACGATTAGCCATATAAATAGAACTTATTTTTTTGCTTCAGCAACTTTAGCGTCAGTAGCTTTAATAAAACGGTAAGTGCCACAAAAAGCGCAGGCTTTGTGCGGCTCAACTGGTTTACCGCATTTTGTGCATTTATTTAAAGTTTTAGGCTTTAACGCATGGTGAGAACGGCGGCTGTTGGTCGAACTCTTAGTGTGTCTTTTCATCTGAACCATATACGTAGCAATGGTTAATTTAATTAAATAATAGCCAAATTGGCACTATAATTATTAACATAGCCTGTAGATAAAGTCAAGCAAAAAATTTGAACACTTTATTTTTAATAAAAATTAGTGTTATAATTAAATTAATATGGAAATAATTTTTTTAGCCTTAGCTGGAATTTATTTATTCTTAGCGATTAAGGATTTACCTAAAGCTTTAATGCTTTTATTGTTTTTATTGCCAACTTATTTGTTTAGGTCTAATTTTTTTGGCGTTCCGGTTACTTTTTTGGAAGTAATGATTTTAGAAGTATTTTTGGTTTGGTCTGTTGAAAATTTACCTAATATTAAAGCAAGATTATTAAAAAAGATAGAAAATAAGCCAATTAAGACTAAAAATCGTTATCCTTTTGATATTGAAATAGCGATTTTGCTTGTCATTGCTTTGATATCTATTTTTAGAGCTGATTTTAGCGCGGCTTCTTTGGGTATTTTTAAAGCTTATTTTTTAGAACCGATTTTTTTGTTTATTGTTGTTTTTAATATTTTTGGCCCAAAGAATGAATATAAAAAGATTATTTGGCCGTTGGCCTTAAGTTCGTTAATGGTTTCCTTAATTGGCCTATATCAGTGGTTTTTTGATATTATTTTTAATAATCCTGTTTGGGGATTGGCTAATATTAAAAGAATTGTCAGTTTGTATGATTATCCTAATGCTATTGGTCTTTATTTGGCGCCTATTACAATTTTAATTATCGGGTTGCTAATAGTTTATGTTAAGGATAAAAAATATTTTTTAAGTGGTATTTTAGCCGTAACTGTTTTTTTAAATTTATTAGCTGTTTATTTAGCTAAATCAGAAGGAGCAATTATTGGCATTGCTGTTGCTTTGTTTTTAGGAGCTTTTGTTTTTAAGCGAACCAGAATTGCAGCCATAGCCATAGCTTTTATGTTTGGTCTATTCGCTTTTGCCTACAAACCGTTGGGCGAATTAATTATTGAAAAAGCGACTTTAAGCGATTTGTCAGGTGAAATCAGAAAACAACAATGGCGAGAAACTGCTCAAATGTTAAAAATAAACAATAATTGGCTTTGGGGCGCAGGAATTTCTGGTTATCAGCAGGCGGTTAGTCCTTATCATCAGAGTGGTATATTTTTTAATGTTGAAAAAGATCCTGATTTCAGAAGAAAGGTTGTTATTTTTGATGATAAATATAAAAAAGATCATTGGCAACCAGTTGAGATTTACATGTATCCGCATAATTATTTTTTGAATTTTTGGTCAGAGCTTGGTTTAGCGGGCATGTTATTGTTTGTTTGGCTGACAGCTAAGTATTTGACTATTGCCTTTAAACAAGTTAAAGTTTCTCCGGCTCAGGAAAAATATTTAGCTATTTCTTTTTTTGGAGCGATGATAGCGATTGTGGCGCATGGTATGGTTGATGTGCCTTATTTTAAGAATGATTTGGCGGTAGTGTTTTGGCTATTGTTGGCTTTATTGGGAATAATGGAAATAGAAAATAGGATTAAAAATAAGTAATGGAGACGTGGCAGAGCACGGTTGAATGCGCCGCACTCGAAATGCGGTATGCCCCTCAAAAGGGCATCAGGGGTTCGAATCCTCTCGTCTCCGCATAAAGCAATATCCACCTTGAATAAAGGTGGATATTGCTTTATGATAAAGTGATAAGAGGGGATTCGAACAGGTCAGAAACCTGCCTGTCGGTAGGCAGGTTATTCTAAAGGAATAACCGAGTGCGGAAATCCCTGAGGAGTCTCCGCAACACTAACATTGTGATATCGCTTGGTTTAAGATTTTTATCATATTACGGCTAAAGCCTAACAAAATATTTTTTATTTTAGATGAGTATATAATGTTTTTTTACTACGAAAACGATTTATTTAAAGCTTGTTTTAATGTAAACTGTAATCAATATGACGATAAACGACATAAAGACTAATCATAAAATTATACGAGGTGACTCAAGACAAATGAATGAATTGTCTAATAACTCTGTGGATTTAGTAATAACTTCACCACCATATTGGCAACTAAAGGATTATGGGACAGACGATCAAATTGGGTATAATGATAGCTACGAAAATTATATTAATAATTTAAACTTAGTTTGGCAGGAGTGTTATAGAGTATTACAAAATGGCTGCCGTTTGTGTATTAATATTGGAGATCAATTTGCGCGCTCTGTTTATTATGGTCGATATAAAATTATTCCGATTAGGACCGAAATAATTAAATTTTGCGAGACTATTGGCTTTGATTATATGGGTGCAATTATATGGCAAAAATCAACCACAATGAATACATCAGGAGGAGCCACGATAATGGGGTCATTTCCGTATCCTCGGAACGGTATAATTAAGCTGGACTACGAATTTATTTTATTATTCAAAAAAAATGGAACGCCAGAAAAAATAGATAAAAATTTGAAAGAGCTTTCGAAAATGACCAAAGAAGAATGGAATACTTATTTTCAGGGACATTGGAATTTTAATGGCGTGCGACAAAATGGACACATTGCTATGTTTCCGGAAGAATTGCCAAAAAGATTGATAAAAATGTTTTCATTCGTTGAAGATACTGTGCTTGACCCTTTTGTTGGTAGTGGCACAACCTCATTAGCAGCTAAAAATTTAGGTCGCAATTCCGTTGGCTATGAAATAAACACGAAATTTATTGAAATGATAAAACAAAAATTAGACATTGGCGTTGGGAAAATGTTTGATAATCCAGTGGTTAATTTTATAAATCAAGAAAAAATAAATACAAATTTCAAAGATCAAATTTCTAAGTTGCAATACATTTTTAAAGATCCAATTAAACTTGATAAAAAAGTAGATCCAAAAAAATTACAATTTGGATCGAAAATTGATGAAAATAAAAAGCAAAGAGACGAGTTTTTTACCGTAAAAGAAATAATAGACCCCGAGACATTAAAATTAAATAATGATTTAGTCGTAAAATTATTAGGCGTTAAAAGTGACCCTAATAAATTAAAAGAGGCTGTAAATTTTCTTAAAGATAAAACGAGTAAACAGAAAGTATTTTTAAGATTTGACAATTTAAAGTATGATAAAAATAATAATTTATTATGTTATCTATACTTACAAAATAAAACTTTTATTAATGCTCATCTAATAAAAAATGGTTATGTTTTGGTTAATCAAGAAATGGATTATAAATATAAGGAAAAATTTATACACTTACTTCAAAATTATGCCAACTAAAAAAATAGAAAAATATTCAAAGGATTTCGGTAAAAAAGAAAAAGTATTGAACTATGCTTGTCAAAATTATCAATTGTCACGCCCAAATAAAGTAGGAGCCGTAATGGCCTTAATAAGAGAATGTCAGCCAAAAACAATAGATGAGTGGGAGAAGTGGTATTTTAAAAAAGCATTTACCGAGAGTAAAAATCCTATAAAAATTACCCCTGAAATTTTAACAGAATTAGGGGAAAGACTTCATGAAAAAATAACTGTAGTTGTAATTCCTGAATGGCAAGCGGCATTTGCTGAGCTATCTTTACAGGATTGCAAAGATTATATTTACAACTTGACTATAAATCGAACTTACGATGGTTTTGTTCGTGAAAAATCCGTTGTTAATGATGGATTGGCTAAATGTTTTTCAGAAGTAGAATTTATTGAAAGTGATAATGATCTTGATCATGCGGGCGACATAGATTATTTAGGCAAGGTCGGTGAAAAAGCATTTGGGATACAAATAAAACCCATAACGGCGAAAGCTAATTTTGGTAACTACTCAGTTTCTGAAAGAATGAGAGCTAATTTTCAGGATTTTGAACAAAAATATCAAGGAAAGGTTTTTATTGTTTTTAGTTTGGAAGGAGAAATCAGTAACAAGGAAGTAATTAAAGAAATTGAGATCGAAATAAAAAGACTAAAAACGCAATAATGTGTTTTGTCTCGGATATTCATTCTTCTTAATTCACCTCTGCCTTTCGTCCAAAATAGAAAAAGAAATTTAAAAATTTTTTAAAACAGCCGTTGAGTTAAAATAAAAGGCGCCGCGCCAGATAGTTTCAATCCCAAAATCTTTTCTTAAAATTATTAATTAAAGCATAATAAAACATATGAACAACAAAAATAAAGAGTGTTGTCCGGAATTCAAACCGGAAAAATGGGATAAAAAAACATTAAACTGGGACAAAAAAAAGTTTATTAAAGATTCAATGCCGGAGTTTTTTCATATTCCTTTTCCGTTCATGATCGGCAAAAAAATAACTAGGATGTGGGGAGCCATAGAACAAAATGGAGCGGATTCACCCGACAAAGAAGACACTTTAATATTATTTCACGACCCAACGCCTTTTAAGGGTGAAATATACATATCAGTGGAGAAGGATGTCCCCACAGAAAACAATATTGTTATTTCCGGAAATTTTGTCAGCAGAGTTTTTGACGGCGGTTATAATGCCATTCCAAAATTCATCAAAGTCATGGACTCATATTTAGCGGAAACAGGGAAAAAAGCCAAAGATTATTATATTCACTATGCCTATTGCCCAAAATGTGCGAAAAAATTTGGTAATAATTATATGATACTTTTTGCACAAATAGATTAATGATCCAAACGGCGCGCCAGATTTTAACTGGCACGAAATTCGGAAGTGAAAAAGGAAAGGTTCAAATAAAATTATGAAAGTAGTTATCGCTGGAAGCGCAAGTCTTCAAGAAAACATCAAAATATGGATTGAGTATTGGAATAGTAAAAGCAAATATTCAGTTTTAGATTACCCTAAAGTTATACCTCAAGACAATTTTGATAATCTCTATCCAGATGTTCATAAAAAATTTTTTAAAAATATAACTGAGGCCGATATTCTTTTTGTTGCTAATGATAGAAAGAAAGGAATTAATGGATACATAGGAGTTGAAACATTTGCTGAATTAGGATTTGGTTTAGCTCAAAAATTAGTTTACGGTAAAAATATAAAATTGATACTTGCTTATATGCCAGCAAAGGAAGTTGCTTGTTATGACGAAATAGTTTTATGGAAGAAACTTGGTTGGATAGATGAAATTTTAAATTAAAATCTGATTATTTAGGTAATTATAATATAAAATAAATTTATGAAAACAAACCCAATTAAAATTCTTTTAAATACCTTGTTTTGGGGATTGATCTTGTGGCTATTTGGTTATATTTTAGGCATTATTTTTTTTGCTTTTATACCAAAAAATTTGATTGGTTTTTTTATTTTGCCTTTCGGAGTAGTCTTTACTCTTTGGGTTTTGCTTAAAAAAATTGTTCGAGAAAAATTTATGTGTTATTTTGGGCTCGGACTTATTTGGATGATAATGGCCATGGCCTTAGATTATTTTTTTATTGTTAAACTTTTTGGATCCGCTGGCTATTATAAATTAGATGTCTATATTTATTACTTGCTTACTTTTCTTTTGCCTCTAACTGTAGGTTGGTATAAATTCAAGAAATAAATAAATGCCCAAATTAATAATCTTAAACGGGAGCTCTTGAAACTTTTATAAATTTTATTTGAATAAATAAAAAGCCAGTAATTTTGTAATTGAATTCTGGCTTTTTTATTTTTATCTATTTTTAGCATCCAAGCATAAGGAAGCGGCGCCTAAAATAGCTGAATTTTTATTAGTAGAGATAGCAATTTTTAAATTAGCAAAAGTTAGCGTATAGATTTTTTTCTTTAATGATTTCAGCATCATTTCTTTATACAAAGGGAAAGCTTCAGCTACTGAGCCGCCAATAACAATAATTTCTGGATCATAAGCTAAAGCCACGATAGCTAAGGCTGAACCCATGTGTTCTCCAAAATTATTGAATATTTGTTTAGCTTTTTTGTCGTTATTTATAGCCAACTGATATAATTTATCGCCGGTCATTTTGCTATTAAGTTTAAAAAAATTACCAGAACAATAATATTCAAGATTTTTGTCTAAATAGGGTATCATGCAAATTTCACCTGCGCCACAGTTTTGTCCGTTATAAATTTTATTGTTAATGATGACGCCAGCGCCTAAACCCGTGCCAACAGTAATTCCGACGATATCTTTAAATTTTTTGGCTTTACCAAAATATTTTTCACCAAGCACAAAGCAATTGGCATCGTTGTTTATATAAATAGGCAATTTGAAATCTTTTTTGAGTTCATCTGCTAAGCTAATTTTTTTCCAGCCGGCAATATTGGTCATTTCATAAACAATACCCTTGCTTGTGTCAACTATAGCTGGAACGCCAAGACCAATAGCTTCAACATCATTTGTTTTTAATTTTTTAATAATGTCTTTTATTTGTTTAATGACGGTTTTCGCGTTTTTGTTGTCGGTTGGTTCTGTAATGGTTTTTATAATTTTATTATTTTCAACTACTCCGGCGCTAATTTTAGTTCCCCCAAGATCTATGCCAATGATTTTCATAATTTTTAATTTAAAGTATATCTTTATTATATTAGGATTAGCTTGTTAAAACAAGAGTTAGCTTGTTTTATTGAGTCGCTTTTGTTATTCTGAAAAAATGAAGAGACAAATTGAATTAAATAAGAATAAAATTGACTATACTTTAAGAATCAATAAGCAAGTTAAAGGAATAAAATTTGCAATCTATAATAATGGCGAGTTGGTTATCACGACACCTCGGCCACTACGTGACAGTTTGCTGGAAAAATTAATTGTTGGGCAAGCGGACTGGATTATTAAAAAAATAAGTCATTTTAAAAGCCAAGTTCAGCCAGCCATGTTGCGAGATAATAAGAATGATTATAAAAATTATAAACAAGCTGCTTTGATTTTGGCGCAGACCAGGCTTGAATATTTTAATCAGATTTACGGCTTCAAATATAATCGAATAAGCATCAGAAATCAAAAGACACGCTGGGGCAGCTGTTCAAGAAAAGGCAATTTGAATTTTAATTATAAAATCGCTTTGCTACCCAAACAATTAGCTGATTATATTATCGTGCACGAATTGTGCCATTTAAAAGAATTTAATCATTCGCCAAAGTTTTGGAATTTGGTTGCCAGAATGTATCCGAATTATTTATCAGCGAGAAAGGAATTAAGAAAAATAGGACGGTATAATTTAGTATAAAATTATTTTTGATTGCCAGTTTTTGGCTGGAGTGATAAACTTTAATTATGAAAATAATCAGCTGGATTAGAAATTTAAAACGCAATTTTTCCGATTACGAACCGTTAATCGAGGTTTTGATTTACAGAAAAAACTTATTGCATAATTTAGCCGAGTATCAAAAAAAATACCCCGAAGCTTTTTTGGCCCCAGTTTTAAAAAGCAATGCCTATGGACACGGTTTAGTTGAGGTAGCTAAGATTTTAGATAAAGAAAATATCAGTTTTTTGGTTTTAGATTCTTTGGCCGAAGCCATGGTTTTGCGCAATGAGGGCGTAAAAAATAATATTTTAATTATTGGCTACACTAGCGCTAATAATATTAAAAATTGTCGACTTAAAAATGTTTCTTTTACTATTACTAGTCTAGCCCAGCTAGAAGAAGTGGCTGAAGTGATTGATAAGCCGATTAAAATTCATTTGAAATTTGATACGGGCATGCATCGTCAAGGCATCACAATCGATGAAGTTGATCCAGTCTTAGACATCGTCAAAGATAATGATTTTTTAGAAGTTGAAGGTATTTGTTCTCATTTAGCTGACGCTGACAACTTGAACGAAAGCTTTACTCAAAAACAAATTACGACTTGGAAAGATATTATTGAGAGTATAAAAAATGTTTTGCCAGACGTGAAATATATTCATCTTTCAGCTACGGCCGGAGCTAAATATTTTAAGGAGACAGGGGCAAATATGATTCGCTTAGGCTTAGGCTTTTATGGTATTAATGCCGCATCGTCTGAAAAATTAGATTTGAAACCAGCCTTAAGCTTACAATCAATTATCAGCGCTATTAAAGATTTGTTGCCAGGTGATTTGGTCGGCTATAATGTAACTTATCGAGCCAAACAGGATTTATTGGTGGCCACTGTGCCAGCAGGGTATTTTGAAGGTGTGGATCGACGTCTATCTAATGCTGGTTACTTTAAAGTCAATGGCTGCTATTGTCCGATTATTGGGCGAGTAAGCATGAATATAAGTTCAGTTGATATTACTGACATAGAGAATGTAAAGGTGGGCGACAAAGTAATTATTATTAGTCATGACAATGATGACAAAAATTCAGTTGCCAATATTGCTAAAATGGCCAATACTATTCCTTGGGAAATTTTAGTGCATATACCTCAGTCTTTACGAAGACTAGTGACTGATTAAAAAAACAGACGAAAGGTCTGTTTTTTAGTATGGTTATATTTCTTAGCAAGTTGATGATTGACGTTTTTTATTTATTTCTTTATACTGTAAATTTGCTTAATAATAAATTTTTATCATGACTAAAGAAAAAAAGATTAAATTAATCATAATTTTAACCGTTTTGGTGGATATTATCGGTTTTGGTATTGTTATACCGTTATTACCATTTTATGTGGGTAAATTTTCTAGTTCGCCCTTAGCTGTTACTTGGATGATGATGGCTTATTCGCTGTGTTCTTTCTTAAGCGCGCCTCTTTTAGGGAAGCTAAGCGATCGTTATGGCCGTCGACCAGTTTTAATTGTTAGTATCTTAAGTACCGCGATAGGTTGGTTTATCTTTGCTTTTGGCCAAGCGCTTTGGGTTTTGTTTTTAGGCAGGATTATTGATGGCTTAGCAGCTGGAAATATTACTACCGCTCTAAGCTCAATGTCTGATATTTCTAAAGATGAAAAAGAGCGTTCGGCTAATATGGGACTTGTTGGCGCCTTGTTTGGCTTAGGGTTCGTTATCGGCCCATTGTTGGGAGGGTTTTTGAGTTTGATTTCAACTAAATTTGTTTTTATCTGCGTTGGTATCATGGCTTTGATCAATGTTATCAGTGTTTATTTTATGATGCCAGAAACAAATAATAAGAAGTTTGAAGGTAAAATGGAATATCATCCGCTGTCGCCAATTATGTCAGCCATTAGAGACAAGCGCTTGAGAAATTTATATGTTATTTTTTATATTTTATTTGTTGGTATAGTTTGTTATCAGTCGATTTTTGCGCTTTATTTGGCTAAGGTTTTTAATTATGGTCAGGCACAAGTTTCTTGGATGATAGCCATTATTGGTTTATTAATTCTTATTAACCAAGCTTTTCTCTTGAAAAACTTTTGGTTTAAATTTTTTAAGCCTAAATTTTTAAGAGTGTGGTCTATTCTTTTCTACGCCATTTCTTTAATATTTTTTGCAATCAATAACCAAAAAGTATTTTTTGTGGCTTTAATAGTTTCCACATTTTTGCAATCAGTTTTAAGAGCGATTTTAATGAGTTATATTACTGGTAAAGCTGAAGAAACTAGGCGCGGGGAAGCGGTTGGAATTTTATCTTCGGTTGAATCGTTATCCATGATTACCGGTCCATTAATTGTTGGGCCAATCTATATGTGGCATTATTCCTATTCGTTTTATCTAAGTGCCATTTTAATTTTTATCGCCTTTATTGGGATGTATAAATATTCCAAATTAGAAACAGAAACAGAAATAATCTAAAAATAAAACTCGTCGCAAAAGACGAGTTTTATTTTTTAGACTGCTTAATTTTAAGTAATAATTTATTTTAGAAAGAAAAAGATTGATAGGGTGACAGCGGCTACAATACGATACCAGCCGAAGATAATAAAATTATTGGTTTGAATATATTTTAAAAACCATTTAATTACTGCCAAAGCCACAATAAAAGAAACTACGAAACCGATAACAATTAACATTATCTCGTCATTGGAAAAAGATAAACCATTTTTATAAATATCATAACCGCTAGCCGCAATCATAGTCGGGATAGCTAAAAGAAAAGAAAATTCAACGATAGCTGAACGGGGAATACCCATGGCGATACCGCCGATAATAGTCGCGCCAGAACGCGAGACGCCAGGAACCATAGCAAGCGATTGGATACAGCCTAAAATAAAAGATTGCTTAAGGCTAATTTTTTCCATGTCAGCTGACTTATCAATTTCTATTCCTTTGGCGTGTTTTTTTTCTAAATAAATAATAGCGATACCGCCGAAAAATAAAGCGCCAATCATCAGCCAAGTATTACCCAAAAAATAATGTTTGATTATTTTATATAGAATAAAACCGATAATGGCTGTCGGTAAAAAGGCGGCGGCTATTTTTAAAGAAAAACTTTTAAAGTGTTTAATTATTTTTGGCAGATAGATAACTAAAACCGCCAAGATAGCTCCCAGTTGGATGATAATTTCAAATGATTTAATAAAATCGGTGTCAGCTAAGCCCATTAGAGAGCGAGTAAAGTCGAGATGAGCGGTTGAAGAGATTGGCAAGAACTCTGACAAGCCTTCAATAATGCCTAAAATGATTGAATGAATTATTTGCATATTTTAACTAGTCTTAATAATACAACACTATGCTCAAGTTTACCTGCCGGACTAAGACCCGGCAGGTAAACTCAATCCGCTTTAGTGTTATATTATTAAGACTTTATCTTTTGTTAATATTTTATAGTAGTAGTGTAACAAAAATTATCAGAATTGCAAAAATATGTTTAGTAAATTTTAAAAAATAAATAAAATGTTGTATAATGTCTTATATGTTTACTAATACGAAGAAATTCCCGCCGGCACCACGCTTAAAAGAGCTGATTGGGCCGAGTTTTATTATTTTGGCACTTGGCTTGGGCTCAGGTGAAATTATCTTGTGGCCTTATTTAGTTTCCAACTACGGCCTTGGTATCGCTTGGGGCGCCTTGTTAGGCTTAACTTTCCAATATTTTATTAACATGGAAATAGAGCGCTACGCTTTGGTGAAGGGCGAGAGCGTTTTTGTCGGATTAAGAAAAATGTTCTCTTGGGCGCCGCAATGGTTTATACTTTCAACTTTTTTTGGTTTTGGTTTACCGGGCATAGTTGCTGCCAGTGCTAAGCTTTTGGCTCATGTTTTCGGTTTAGAAGATTTTAAATGGTTAGCTATTGGTTTATTGATTCTAATTGGCTTGATTATTAGCTTAGGTAAAACTGTTTATTCTCTGATGGAAAATCTAACCCAAGTTATTTTAATTTTAGGAGTTCCTTTTTTGATGCTATTGGTTTTTTACAGTGTTGACGTTTCCCAAATAGCTGATCTTTTTAAAGGTTTAGTTGGTGTCGGTAATAATTACCACTGGTTACCGGGCGGAGTAAGTCTGGCTACTTTGTTGGCCGCCTTCGCTTATTCTGGCGCTGGAGGCAATCTTAATTTGACACAATCAATCTATATAAAAGAAAAAGGTTATGGCATGGGAAAGTATTCGGAGAAAATGTCTGGTTTATTTAAAAGAGGTGCTAACAGTGATTCATTTTTAAAATTAACTGGCACTGATTTTAATCCGGACAAGCCAGATAATATTAAAAATTTTAAGATTTGGTGGAAGAGAATTTCAACTGAACATTTTTTAGTATTTTGGGCAGTTGGGTTATTTACCATATTTTTATTAATGATTTTGTCTTATGCCAGTGTTTATAATAAAGCTGGTAATATGCAAGGTATTGATTTTTTGATTAACGAGGGTTCAATGATTGGGAATAATTTATTGCCATGGGTTGGCAGTCTATTTTTTATCGTGTTGGCAGTTATGCTCTTCCAAACCCAGTTAGGCGTGCTTGATTCAACTAGCCGTATTATGGCTGAAAATATGGCTTTATCCAGTATTGATAAGAAAGGCAAAGTTAAAGTTAATTTAAGTAGATTTTATTTTACTTTTTTGTGGCTGCAAATTATTTTTGGTTCAATTTTATTTTTATTGAATTTTTATGAACCAAAATCATTGATTATTACCGGTGCAGTTGTTAATGCTGTCGCTATGTTCGTTCATATCGGCTTGGTTTCAAGACTGAATAAAAAAACATTACCCCAGATTTGCCAACCAGCTTGTTGGAGAAAAAATGTCATTATTGTTATTTTTATTTTTTTTGGAGTTTTTAGTGTTATCACTTTAGTTAGCGAAGGACTTAAATTGTTAAAATAAATAGGTTTTTAGAATAATAAAAAACAGAGAGATTATAATTGGTTTCTCTGTTTTTTTATAGTTAATTTTTGATATTAATATATATTAAAGATACTGTGACTTTATAGATAACAATTTTATTTTATTGACTTTTGGTATCGTCTGAATTATATTCAAGGAAATAGTGTTCTTTTAAAATTGAAAGGCCGCGCTCATGAAAAAACTGTTTTTGTTTTTTGCGCTACTTATTTTTTTGCAAGCAAGACAAAGCTATGCGGAAAATGGGATTAAGTTAGAATTATGTACCCAACCCGGCAGCGTCCATATTTCAAGTCTGGGACAATGGGACGACCACAACAATTCTTTGTTTGTAAAATTCATTGAAGAAACTGTCGCTAGCAATCTTTTGATGGACGTTGATTCGTTGTTGGCCGATGTCACGATAGACATCAGTAACACGGATGGTGTCTTGCGAGCAGCTTTTCCTAGAAAAACTCATGCATCCATGCACGACACCAGGACTTTTTTCCATCAAATAAAACCGTATGATTCTAAAAAAATTTCTTTCTCTGCTAAATATGAGAAAGACTCTCACTATACGTATTCTTTTGTTTTCGACGGAAAGGAAAAACGCGTTTTTGAGGATTATTTGATTGCTGTTGTTTTTAAAAAAATACCAACATACGGCAACATCAAGATTGAGGCGACTAATATTAAACTTTTTGTAAACACTGGCCAGCGTCACGACTTAAAAATTATAGAAAAGATAGAAAAAAATATTTTAGTCGGCTTGAATTGGCAAATGATTGATCAAAAGGTTGAAGATGAAAAAAAAATAGATTATCCAATAATGAAAAACGTTCTCCTACCGGAAATATTTATAAAAACTCAGTCAAGTTGTGATGGTAAAATAATTGCTTCAGGTTCAATCATTATTCATAATGCAGGAGAAATAAAATCGTTTTCAGCGAAGTTAAATATTGCTAAAACTACTTGGGAACATTGTACAGGACAACAAAAAGTTAATATTGAATCGTTTAAAATTAGCAGCAGCAATTTCACAATCAAAACTAATCAAACCAATGATTTTGAAAATATTAATATCGTCGGCACAAAAAGCAATGATTATGCAGATGAGCCAGGGGCAATATTCAAGTTCGAAATAATTGCCAATGCATTAACTGGTTGTTACTTGCAATTTATTAAGATTGAACTTAACGAACAGAATCAGGAAATAATAGAATCAACTAGATTTATGCTTACGGCCGGCAGTTACTGCAATTTTAGCGAATACCTTGCTAAGTTGTGGCCATAATAAAACAATAAGCCTCCAGTCATATGATCGGAGGCTTCATTTTTTTTCGATCCCCCCTGAAATAACATTACAAAAACAGAGACACTGTGATTGACGTCTCTGTTTTTTATTTTTAGTACGCCCAGGGGGAATTTCGCGCTTACTCGGCGGCAGAATTCCGCCTCGTTCACTTGTCCTGGGTTGGCTGACAATATGCCTTGGGGCATATCGTCAGACGTTCGACTATTCGTCTCGTCTTCCGACTCAACTCATGTCTTACTGCCAACCTGTTCGATTCCCTTCTGACGCAGTACTATACAAAAACAGAGACACTGTGATTGACGTCTCTGTTTTTTATTTTTAGTACGCCCAGGGGGAATCGAACCCTCATGGCCAGCTTAGAAGGCTGGTGTTCTATCCATTGAACTATGGGCGCCTAATGGTCTATTTATTTATAAATAAAAGAATGATTTTTGTCAATGTTGGCATTATTTTTTACTATATGTTATAAATATTAACTATTATACAGTTCTTTTTAATCAAAAAATTGGAGCTCGTGATGAATAAAGAAACTTTTAATGGTCACCGGTATTTAGAAGATTATCCTGGCAATTTTTGTTGGAATGATAAATATCGGCAACAACTCAGAAAAACTAATTCTTTTGCAGAATGCGCTCAATTGGCCATTGAAATTATTGGCAAAATGCCTTATCCGGAAAAGATTTGCCAAATTTGTGGCCCGATATCAACCGGTCAAAACAGCTTTGATCAAAATATTTATAATTTTGCCGCGGCTATTAATTATTTTTCGATAGAAAATTTTAATAGTACCGGCTTAATCGCTTTTGATCAATTACCATTTGAATCAATTATTCAGCGTATTTGCCAAATGAATAATCATCAAGATTATCCGCCAGTTATTGAAGAGCTTTATCAGCCGATTTTTGAATCAGGTTTGATAAAAAGTTTTATTTTTTTACCCGGCTGGAAGCATTCCGTAGGAGCACAGAAAGAACACGACATTATCGTCGGACAAAAATTACCAATAAGTTATTGGCAAGAATTCAGATTAGCTAAATTGATGCCGCCGATTATTCGTCGTTGACGCTTTAAGCCCGAAATTATTTTTTCGGGCTTTTTTTGTCGTGAAATTTTTTGTGCACTTCTCTTAACTGTTTATCGGTAATATGGGTATAGACTTGAGTGGTGGTAATTGATGAGTGTCCCAACATTGCTTGGACGCTTCTGATGTCAGCTCCATTCAGTAATAAATCAGTGGCGTAGCTATGGCGCAGAGTGTGTGGCGTAACTGATTTCATAATGCCGGCCAGCTTGGCGTATTTAACCACTAATCTTTCGATTGAGCGTGAAGTAATCGGTTCGTCGACTGTTTTTCTAGCTCGATCTAAATTAATAAAAAGATAAGGATTAACATCTTGACGATTACTTAAATATTTTTTTAAAGCCGAACGAGCCTCGTCAGATAAAAAAACTATGCGAACTTTTTTGCCTTTACCGCGGACAGTAAATTCTTCTTTGTCCAAATTTATATCATCAATTTTTAATTTGGCTAATTCAGATACACGTAAACCAGTTGAAAAAAATAATTCCAAAATCGCTTTATCACGACAGCGCATCAATTCATCATTGTTTGTATTTAATGGAGCTTCTAATATGTTTTTTAACTCAACTCCTTCTAAAAAAGTCACTTGTCTTGGCTCTTGTTTGGCGAGGTCTATTTTTTCTGGGCCCAAACTGGTGATGTCGTTTTTAGCCAAATATTTTAAGAAACCTCTTATAGCAATCAGATGATAATTTTGGGTATTTTTTTTGAGCGGTTCATTGTTTTCATCAGTTAATCTATTTAAATGTAAACGAAAATTATGAATTAAGTCTTTGTCGATTTTTTCTATTTTGCTGACGCCGTGTTCTTTAGCAAATTGTTCGAAGCGATTTAAATAAAAATGGTAATTGCGTATAGTAAGAGTTGATAAGCCTTTTTCGACCTCTAAGTGTTCTAAAAATTGATTGATTATTTTTTTCATAAAATATTCTTTAAGTTCATTTTACGACACGATTGATTTTTTGTAAAACAAAAGGCCTTTTTTAAAAGACCTTTAGGAAGTTATTGAGCAGCTACCCACCAGTTATAAAAAATAAGATTTATTGTCATTAATATTATCACTAAGATTAAGATATACTTAGCCTTGGTTGTAATATGTTGTTTGATGAGAATATCTTTTTTTATTTTATAACCAGCAATGGCTGCTGTCAGAGATGCTATATAGAGTAGTAAGAAAGCAGCTTGGCCGCCAAAACCTAGGAATGACCAAGGAGCAAATAATGTCGGTATTAATTTTACCAATAGCCAAACTATACAGACAATAAGAATAGGTGCTTCAATAATGCTAAGTAATGTCGGTAGTTTAAACTTCATAAATAATGGCAATGCTTGATTGTTGAAGCATTTAGTTTCCACCGTCCATTTGCAAAATAATATCCCGCACATGATTGATAAAGATATTAATCCAGCACAATTCATTATCAGATAGGCAATGGTTTTGAGATCAGTATCCATGACCAACTCCATAATTGTTTTTAAAGGGCTATTCAGTGTTTATATAATAAAAAATAAAAATTGTCAATTTTAAAAAAGGCGCTAAATTAATAAATTATGTTTAATATTAGCCATATTTTAAGATAAACAACAAGCTTGAAAAAAATAAAATATTATGATAAGATATTTTTGCCTTTAGATTAAAGGTTTTTATTATTAAGTGATGACCAAGTCTCGGTATTAGGCTGTCCAGCCTTATTCTTGGATTTTGGCCACTAAAGTCATGTTGGACAAAAAAGTAAAGGAACGCATTATTGCGAAATTCCGTACCCACGCTAATGATACTGGTTCTAGCCAGGTTCAGATTGCGATTTTAACTGAAGAAATTAAGCTTTTGACTGAACATTTGCAAATGCATAAGCATGATCATTCTTCTCGCCGTGGTTTATTGCGTAAAGTAGGTGAACGTCGCCGTTTGCTTAAATATTTACAGAAAGAAGATGAGCAGGCATTTATGGACTTAGCTATTAAGCTTAAGTTGAAGATTGCCAAAAAAATGATTGACGATGAAGAGGCTAAAAGACGCGAAGAAGAAGCGTTGATGGCCGGTGATATCGACGAAATTGCTGAAATTGAAGAAGTCGAAACTAAAGAATAATAATTAGGAGGGAAAGCGGGGGCGCATTTTAGCGCCCCTTCTTTAAAAAATATGATTAAACATTTAAATCAGCGCGTGGCCGTATTAGTTGACGTTAGTAATATGTATCACAGCGCCAAAAATCTTTACAAGCGCCATGTTAATTTTAAGGAAGTCTTGTCAGCCTCTGTGGCTGGTCGCCAATTAATTCGCGCTAAAGCTTATGCTGTCAGTTCAGAAACCAACGATGATGAAACTCCGTTTTTTGAAGCATTAATCCAACAAGGCTTCGAAGTAGCTGTTAAAGACCTTCAAGTTTTTCCTGGTGGAGCGCGTAAAGCTGATTGGGATGTAGGTATTGCTATGGATGCTATCAGACTTGGTAATAAGGTTGATGTTATTGTTATTGTTTCGGGCGATGGCGATTATCTACCTTTGGTAGAGTATTTGCAAAATACTTCAGGTTGTTTAGTTGAAGTGGCTGCTTTTAAACGCACAACTTCAGCTAAGCTAATTGAAGCCGCTGATGATTTTATTGATTTGGGCGATAATAAAAAGTATTTATTAAAATAATTTAATTAATTGGCCGGCAGACAGGAAGAACTAAGGAACGCCTTAGCTCCTAAGCTTGTCGGCCAATAAACAAAAAAGTATGAGAGAAGAAAAAGTTTTTTCTACCGATTGGCTTGGCCGAACGCTGACAGTCAAAACCGGTAAAATGGCTTTGCAGGCAACTGCTTCAGCTACCGTACAGTATGGCGAAACGATTGTTTTGGCTACTGTGGTTGAGTCATCGGAAGAACGCGAGGGCTTGGATTTTTTCCCGTTAATGGTTGAGTTTGAAGAACGTTTATATGCCGCTGGCATCATTAAAGGCTCACGTTGGATTAAGCGCGAAGGGCGTCCATCTGACGATTCTATTTTAACTGGCAGAATGATCGATCGCTCTTTACGTCCATTATTCAATCAGGTTAATCGTCATGATGTCCAAGTAACCATAACCGTCTTGTCAGTTGATAACGAAAATGATTACGATATCGTTTCTTTGGTGGCCGGATCAGTTGTTTTAGCAATCTCCGGTATTGATTGGGCTGGACCTTTGGCCGGTGTCCGTGTCGGCCGAGTTGAAGGACAATTTGTCTTTAACCCGACTTATGCCGAACGTGAATTGTCTGATTTGGATTTAATCGTAGCTGGTACTAAAGAAAGAGTCTTAATGATTGAAGCCGGCGCTAACGAGATTAAGGAAACTGATATGCTCGAAGCTATCAAGGCTGGCCAACAGCAATTAGATCCAGTGATTGAGCTTATTAACAAGATGCAATCAGAGCTTGGTGTTGAGATTAGAAAAATCGCCCCCAAGGATGTTATGGCTAAGATTACTAATGAAGATAAAAAAGCAGCTTACGTGAAAGCTCAAGCTTGGCTTAAGGATAATATCGCTAAAATTTTATTTGATAAGATTTATTACACTAAAGGCGAACGCAAGTTAGCGGTTAAAGCGATTAAAGAAAAATTAACTGACTATTTGAAAGCCGAGAATGTTAATGAAGAATTTATTAAGCCGGCAATTGCTGATTTAGCTGAAGATATGATTGAAGCCGAGATTACTCGAGCTATTTTAGATGATAAGCGCCGTGTTGATGGCCGAGCTTTAAATGAAATTCGTCCGTTGTTGTCAGAAGTCGGACTGTTTGCCCGTAACCATGGTACCGGACTTTTTTCACGCGGTGAAACACAAGTCATGTCTATCGTTACTTTAGGTTCACCGGGAATGGAACAAAATTTAGAAGGTATGGAAGGTCAGTCTAAGAAACGCTACATGCATCATTATAATTTTCCAGCTTATTCGGTTGGTGAAGCCAAGCCAAATCGTGGCACTGGCCGTCGAGAGGTTGGTCATGGTGCTTTAGCTGAAAAAGCCTTGCTACCAGTTGTGCCTAATAAAGATGATTTTCCCTATACTATTAGGGTTGTGTCAGAAACTTTAGGTTCAAACGGATCAAGCTCAATGGCTTCAACTTGCGGATCAACTTTAGCCTTAATGGATGCTGGTGTGCCGATTAAAAGACCAGTAGCTGGTATTGCTATGGGCTTGGCGTCTGTTCATGATATGAGCCGCTGGGAAGTTTTGACTGATTTGCAAGATTTAGAAGATGGTGAAGGTGGTATGGATTTTAAGATTACCGGCACTACCGAAGGCATCACTGCTATCCAATTAGATACTAAGACTATTGGCTTAGATGAAAATATTGTTAAAAAAGCTTTAGAGGAAGGCTATAAGGCTCGTTTGCAGATTTTGGAGGTAATTAGCTCCGCGATTGCCGAGCCAAGAAAAGAACTTTCTCCTTATGCTCCTCGTTTGGAAAGCTTTACCATTAATCCTGATAAGATTCGTGAAGTTATTGGTTCAGGTGGTAAAACAATCAATAAGATTATTGATGAATGCGGCGGAGTTTCTATTGATATTGAAGATTCCGGCTTAGTAACCGTTTGCGGCACTGACGCTGATGGCGTTAATAAAGCCGTCAAATGGATCAAAGATTTGACTCGTGATATTGCCGCTGGTGAAGTTTTTGCTGGTAAAGTCGTCCGTATGCTTGATTTCGGAGTATTTGTGGAAGTTTTACCTGGACGAGATGGCATGGTTCATGTTTCCGAATTAGCTCCTTATCGTGTTGGCGCTCCTGACAAATTTTTAAATATCGGTGACGAAGTTACTGTTAAAGTTAAGGAGATTGATGACCAAGGCCGAGTAAACTTGACCATGAAAGGTTTGTCGCAAAATGAGCCATTATGGAAAGATGAAAAAGGCAAAGAAGATCGTTCCGCTCGTCCACCAATGGGAGATAGGCCGAGAAATGATCGCGGACCAAGGCCGCCGTTGCGCCATGACTTTAAACCCAATAATAGTTAATACTAGATAATAAGAAAACCTGCTTTTTGATTGAAGCAGGTTTTTGTTTTTTATCGAGGAATGGTAATAAAGTAGATACAATTACCCTGACCTTTATTTGATTCGTCGAAAGGGTTTTCCGAAGTTTCTTCGTCGAAAGTGTTTTCTACAGCTTCTTTGCTGTATAAGCCGCCGTCGAAAGTTTCTTCCATTGCTTTGGCTTGTTTTTTACTGGTTCTTGCTTCTTGATTTTCTGACGTAGACAGCTTCTCGATATGTTCTTTAATCCAGACGACTATACTTTCGAAGCCTTCTTGGCTGTTAAGACCAATGTCTGACCAATTAAGAAAATCATATTCTACACCGATAATCAGGCAACTTTCGGCTAAATAAACTTCAGCGACAGTAAATTCATCAGTTTTTCTAATGTCGCAAATTTCATCAGCCATTTTTATCAAGCCATTACTGACGGCACTGATAAATTTTTCGTACTCATGCAGGTTTATTTGGTTGATTTTTTGTTGGAATTTTTCGAATTTTTCTTCGCTTAGATTGTTTTTGATTTTTTCTGGATATTTAATCATTTCAGCGAACGTGCCAATGAGGCGTATCTTTTCTGGTGTTAAACACATTTCTAATTCTTTTGTGTTTGGGTTTTCGGTAATGCCGAAGTTTTCTGCTAAGAAATCAAAAGTTTTTTTCATGGGATCCCCCTGTGTAATAATTTTGAAAAGGACTTATTAGTGGTTTATTATTATCATATTTTTAGATATTTGTCAATAGTAAACATGTTATTATGTTTACTATTTTTATTTGTTTGCATTTTGTTCGGTATAATTATATAATATGTGTATAACTATATAAAATTTATGCCAGTAAAAATTTATTCATTAGCCTTATTGGGTTTAGAAGCCGAAATTATCGAAGTCGAAGCTGACACTGGTGGTGGTGAATTAGGCCAGTTCAGTGTAGTGGGCTTGCCTGATGCAGCCGTATCAGAATCAAGGGAAAGGGTTCGGTTGGCCGTTAAAAATTCAGGTATGGAGTTTCCAAAATTAAAAGTAACCGTTAATTTGGCGCCGGCTAATTTTAAAAAACAAGGTTCAGCTTTTGATTTGCCAATCGCTTTGAGTATTTTATTAACGACGGGCAGACTAAAAGAATTAAGTGATTTGAATCAATGCGCTTTCGCCGGTGAATTAGCTTTGGACGGTTCACTGCGTCCGGTCAGTGGAGTCTTATCCATGGCTATGAAAGCCAAGGCAGTCGGTTTTAAAAAGTTTTTTGTGCCTTTGGCTAATGCTGGTGAAGCCGCCTTAGTAAAAGGTTTGACTGTCTATGGTTTAAATAATTTAAGTGAATTAGTGATGTGGTGGTTAGGGAAAGGCGAGTTAAATCCAAGCGCGCCGACTGAAATTAATTTGATTAATGATTATTCCGAAGCTGACTTTGCTTATATTGCTGGGCAAGAATTTGCTAAAAGAGCTTTAGAAATATCGGCGGCTGGTGGACATAATCTGTTAATGAGTGGACCGCCAGGCTCAGGCAAGACTATGTTGGCTAAAGCTTTGCCGTCTATTTTACCCAATCTTACTTTCGAAGAAGCTTTAGAAATTACTAAAATTTACAGTGTGTCAGGCGAGCTTAAGCCGGGCGAACCGATAGTCAGAAATCGACCCTTCCGTTCGCCGCATCATAGCGCTTCAGGTGCTGCTTTGGTTGGTGGCGGGGCTTGGCCACGGCCAGGTGAAATTAGTTTAGCGCATCGAGGCGTTTTGTTTATTGATGAATTGCCGGAAATGCCAAGGAATATTTTAGAGGCTTTACGCCAGCCGTTAGAAGATGGGCAGATTACTATCGCTCGCGCCGCCCACCATCTTAAATATCCAGCCAAATTTATTTTAGTCGCCGCCATGAATCCTTGTCCTTGTGGATTTTTAGGTGATTCGTCTAAGGAGTGCGTCTGTAACCAAAATTCAATTTTGTCATATTCACGTAAGATTTCCGGACCAATTATTGATCGGTTTGATTTGCGTATTGACGTGCCAAGGGTAGAATTTGAAAAATTGTCTTCAAGTAGTAAAAACGAAAGTTCAGAGTCGGTTAAATTAAGAATTGAAAAAGCTAGAGCCGTTCAGGCAGAACGATTTAAAAATTTAAAAATTATCACTAATTCAGAAATGTCTTCAGAGCAAGTTAAGCGTTTTGCCAAGCCTGATGTTGCCGGACAAGCTTTGCTTGAGCAGGCTGTTAAAAAATTATCAATCTCGCCGCGCGGTTATTTTAGATTATTAAAGACAGCCCGAACCATTGCGGATTTAGCCGCCTTGCCTAATATCAACTCCAGCCATATTGCCGAGGCTTTACAATATAGATTTCCAGCTACTTAAATCATTTTTTAACTATTTCTGCGAAAATTTGCCGGGGTGGGGTAATATGAGGTATAATAAATAAAAGAAGTTTTTTAGAATATTTGTAATAGTTGTTGTTTTTTTCTTTTTTATAAATAGCCTTTTAAAATCAGCGCGAAATTTGGCAATTTCGTTAGCTAAAATAAACAGCTACTTCGCTAACTCCTCAAAAAATATTTATTGATTTTTTATAGGTATTTTTTCGTCAGACAGAGCTCAGCTATTATCTGATTTATTTTAGAACGAAATCGAAACAATTTCTTATGATTTTAAAAAGCTATTTATGATGACTTTTTAAATACATATCACCCACATTGTCATTCCGAACGAAACGAAGTGTAGAGAGGAATCGCTTTTAAGATAAAATTATATTTTTACACATTCTTTATGAAGTTCAAAAACCAAAAGGGTTTTACTTTGATAGAAGTATTAGTCGTAATAGTAATTATTGGCATTTTGGCAACTTTAGTCACGGTAGCTTTGGGCGCAACTAAAGTTAATGCGAGAGATGCGAAGCGTATCTCTGATATTAAACAAATGCAAACTGCTTTAGAGTTATATTATAATGAAGAGAATATCTATCCACCTACTTCTGCCTTAGATGTTGGTAAAGCCTTGGTCGGAACACAATCTGGTAAAACCTTTATGGGTGAAATACCAGCCGGACCTAATACTGGAGAAACTTATACCTATACTCAGATAAATAGTGGCACTTATTATACCTTAGGCTATGCTTTAGAAAAACCAGTTAATGAATTAGCTGCTGGCGCAGCGGTTGCTCTACCAGGTAGTATTCAATGTATACCCAACTGTAGTAACAAGTATTGCGGTGACAGTAATGGTTGTAGTGGTAAATGTATAGCTGTACCTAATTTAATATCTGGCTCTTTAAGTTGTGATTTAAGTACTTATCAATTAAAGTGTGGTACGACGGTTGTCACCAACCATGCTAAGATTAATCAATGTTCTGATAACACGGCTAGTTGCGGTGGTTCCACTTGTTCTGGATTGAATGTTTGCATAAGTGGTTCTTGCGCTGTAGATTTTTCAGCTACTTGTACGTCTGATACGGCTCTCGGTTCGGCTTGCGGTGGCGGTTGGTTGATTTGTAAGCCAGGTGACAATAATTGTACTGATAGTCCTGATAATTATGTTGTAGTGGCGCCGGCTGATTCTACTGCCGCAACTTGGTCAACGGCTTTGTCAACTTGTGCTAGCTATCATAATACTGGTGATAGTGGAGGAACATGGTCTTTACCTAAATTATCTTCGGATACAGCACCAGTAACTTCTTTATCAGGTAACCGTATTACTAATGAAATGTGTCAAATGATGAAGAGATCTAATCTTTGCAGTAGTCAGAACAGTGGTTGTAGTGAAGGATGTTTATCGCCTGCACCAATTTCTGATTTGATTCGGGATGACTATTGGTCGTCGATTGAAAAGGATGGCACGTTCATTTGGGGACAGAGCGGTGCCGCTGGCTTTCAGTATAGCCTCAATAAAACTTATGCGCACCATGTTCGTTGTGTTCGGAGATTTTAGATAGCTAATAATTAGTTAATAACATTGATTATAAAATCCGCTTTACCACATAAAGGTTGGGCGGATTTTGCCATTAATGGCTTGGTGACTTTATATTATTTCTTTGCTATAATTTAGGATGAAATAATAAAAATATGAAAAGAAAAATATTTGCTTTGTTTTTAATTTTTTCCTTTTTAGCCACTTCTGGCTTTGGCTGCAAAGGGGGTAACACTCAAGCTCAAGCGCAGATGAAAAATATTACTCTTGAGTATTGGGGCGTTTGGAATGATTCTGATGATATTGCGCCCTTGATTGCCGCTTATCAGAAAATTCACCCCAATATCAGCATTAATTATAAAAAATTTACCTATGATGAGTATAAAGAACAGCTTTTAAACGCTTGGGCTGAAGACAGGGGGCCAGACCTTTTCTCCATTAATGCTTCAACTGTGCCAGAATATTTATCCAAGCTTGAACCAATGCCGGCTCAGATTACTATGGCTTATCCGGTAGAGCAAGGCACTATTAAAAAAGAAATTGTGCCAGTTTTGCAAACCAAGAGAACCCTTTCTTTGAGCGGTTTAAAAAGTTCTTTTTTAGACACTGTTTACAAAGATGTAGCGCTTGATTATGAAAATCCGACTACTAAGCAGAAGGAAACTAAGATTTTTGGATTGCCATTTTCTGTCGATACCATGGTTATGTTTTACAACAAAGATTTGTTAAACAATGCCAATATCGGTGAATTAAGCCATTATTGGAATAACCAGTTTCAGAAGGATGTTAAAAAATTAACCAAGCAAAATACTCAAGGAGAAATTATCCAATCCGGCGTAGCTATGGGTGGCGGTAATAATATTGAAAGATCATCTGATATTATTGCGGCTATTATTATGCAGGTTGGCGGAAATATTATCAGTGGCCAAAAAACCACTATGATTGAAAAAGCAGTCAGTAAAGATTATGTACCAGGTATCGACGCTATCCGTTTCTATTCTGATTTTTCCAATCCGACCAAAGATGTTTATAGTTGGAATAATAAATTAGATAATTCTTTAAAAATGTTTACTGAAGGCAGGTTAGCTATCATGTTTGGTTATAATTATCATTTGCCGATTATTAAATCACAAGCGCCTAAGCTTAATTTTGGCATTTCTCCTATGCCACAAGTTGAAAATAGCCAAGCTCCTAAAAATGTGGCTGATTACTGGGTGGAAACAGTTTCTAAAAAAAGCAAATATAAGAATGAAGCTTGGGATTTTATTAATTTTGCCGCCGTTAATAAAGATGCTGTTAAGGCCCATTTAGCTGTTTCTAAAAAATTAACAGCACTCAGATCATTGATTGAAGAACAGATGAATGATAATGATTTAGCACCATTTGCCGGACAGTTACTAACTTCAAAAACTTGGTATAGCGGTTATAATTATAAAGTAGCTGACCAGTCTTTGAAAGATATGATGGAAAATATTATGAATGACCCCACTCAACTGGAAAGAGAAGTCCGTTTAACTGATTCCAGGATAAAACAAACCTTGTATAAACCAAGCAATTAGTATGATTACTTTTGAAGCTAAGCCAGTCTTTGCCGAAGAAAAACTTGGTAATATTTTAAAAAAAACTCGAGAGATTAAGAAGCATAAAATAAGTGAGGCAGCACTGGCTTTAAACATCAACCAAAAATATTTAAAATCATTGGAGGAGGGCGAATATAAAAGCCTTCCTTCTGGTATTTATGGCCTTAATTATTTAAGAGAGTATTGCCGTTATTTAGGAATTGATTATAAAAAAGTTGTTAAAAAATTTGAAATAGAACGCAGTATTTATTTCCAACATGTTAAGCCAGGCGTTTATGAGCGGCAAGTGGTAGATCGGAGATTATTTTTAGTTACGCCGAGAATCATAAAAAATAGTTTATTAGCCGCGGTTGCTTTGGTTGCTTTGGTTTATTTGATTTTTCTATTAGCCAATATTTATTTGCCACCTAAATTAGAAATTACTAACCCTGTTAAGAATATTGCTACTACTAATAATAAAATATTAATTGCTGGCGTAACCGAAAAAGAATCCCAAGTCTTTATCAATGACTTGCCAGTTTCGGTTAGTGCCGATGGAAATTTTAGTCTTAGTGTTAATTTAAAAAAGGGTGTTAACAAAATTATTATTTCAGCTCAAAAAAAGAATAAAAAAAAGCAGCTTGTGATTCGTGAAATTTTGTTAAAAGATAGCCAAAATTAAACGTCTTTAAGACTATTGTTTGCATTTCGTTTTTTGTTCGTATATAATTAGAGTATAAGTTGTAGATAACTTGTTGATAACTAAAATAAACATATGGCTAAAAACCAATCTCCTGAGGGAGGCAAAAAAAATCTTCACGAAGAAAAATTAGCTGCCGCCATGGCCGCTATGCAACAAATTAAGGATCAGTTCGGTGATGGCTCAATAATGAAATTTGGTGACGCTAAGTCAGTTTCAGTTGATGTTGTGCCAACTGGTTGTATTTCGCTCGATTTAGCTTTGGGCGTTGGTGGCGTACCTAGGGGGCGCATTATTGAAATTTTTGGTCCGGAGTCTTCTGGTAAAACTACCTTAGCCCAACACATTATTGCTGAAGTGCAAAAACAGGGCGGTATCGCCGCCTTTATTGATGCTGAGCATGCCTTAGATCCAGAGTATGCTAAAAAAATCGGCATCAATATTAATGACTTGCTTATTTCTCAGCCAGACACAGGTGAACAAGCTTTGGAAATTTTAGAAACTTTAGTCAGATCAAACGCTATTGATGTGGTTGTCTTGGATTCTGTTGCTGCCTTGGTGCCTAAAAAAGAAATTGAAGGGGATATGGGCGATGCTCAAATGGGTCTTCAGGCTAGATTAATGAGCCAAGCTTTGCGTAAGCTGACTGGCGTTGTTTCAAGGACTAGAACCGTAGTCATTTTTATTAATCAAATTCGTATGAAAATCGGTGTTTTTTTTGGCAACCCAGAAACTACTACCGGTGGCACCGCTTTAAAATTTTACTCTTCTTTGCGAATTGAAGTTAGGCGTGCTGCTCAAATCAAGCAAGGTGAAAAAATAATCGGCAATCGAGTTAAAACCAAGGTTGTTAAGAATAAAGTTGCCGCTCCTTTTAAAACTTGTGAATTTGATATTATGTATAATGAGGGCATATCTATTCCTGGTGATTTAATTGATACTGGTGTGGCTTATGGTGTTGTCATAAAGAAAGGCAATTCTTATAACTATGGTGATGAAAAATTAGGCGTTGGACGAGAGAATGCTAAAGTCGCTCTAAAAGCAAGACCAGATTTAATGAAACAGATGCGTTCCGAAATTATTGAAGAAGCTAAAAAAAGAGAAGGTGTTCCCAGCTCAGCTGATGTTATTGAAACGACTGGCGCCGATGAAGCTCCAGCTCAAGCAGAATAGAAATATTTATATAACATAAAACCGTCTACCAGCTAGGTAGACGGTTTTATTATTTATTATACTCTTTCAGCGTATTCGCCCGTTTCAGTATTAATTCTAATCATATCACCGGTTTCAACAAATAAGGGAACATTGATTAAGGCGCCAGTTTCAATCTCGGCTTGCTTCATAACATTAGAAGCAGAGTTGCCTTTAATTCCTGGAGGAGCCATGGTTATCTTAAATTCCATTTTGATTGGCAGTTTTATTGCCATTGGTTTATTTTCGTAATACAAGACGTTTACTTCAGTATTATCTTTTAAGAACATAGTTTGATCGCCTAAAGCTTCAAGCGGTAATTCAAACTGTTCAAAGTCGGCGTTATCCATGAAATACGCATTGACCTCATCTTTATAAAGATAATTGGCTTTTTTGGTTTCAACTTCAGCTTCTTCGGCTTTTTCGTTGCCTTGGAAAGTTTGTTCCATGATTGAGCCACTCAAGAGATTGCGGAGTTTTGTCTTTAAAACAGCGCCACCACGTCCCATTTTGTGATGATCAGCTTTGATAATCACGTATGGCTGATTGTTCATCTTTAGAACTTTGCCAATTTTTAATTCGCTCAGAGATAACATAGCTTATTGATTATTTGTTAGTAAAAATCATGAGAGCCATGATACGAGCACGTTTGACTGCTAAGGCCAACTTGCGTTGATGTTTGGAGCAGATTCCAGTTCTGCGCTTTGGTAAAATCATACCGTAAGAGTTGCAGAATTTATTCATTTCTTCGAGATCTTTATAATCGATATCCTTGATATTGTTCTCGCAGAAATAACATTTTTTTTGTATTTTAATGTTGTTAGACATAAATGTTAAGAGTATTAAAATGGGATATTATCCACATTAATTTCGCTTTCTTCATAACCGCCTGTCTGGGGAACATCTTCGTAAGTAATAATTTGTTCACCATTAGAAGCGATATTTTGCCCGCCTGAAGCGGAAGTCGGACGACTATCTGTTTGATAAGGGGATTGGTAGCCGCCTTGGCCGCCATTAGCTCGATCAAGCATAATAATATTTTCAGCAACTATTTCAGTGGTGTAACGTTTTTGGCCATCATTACCAACCCAGCTTCTGGTTTGGAGACGTCCTTCGACAAAAACTTTAGAGCCTTTTTTTAAGAAACGACCAGCAATATCAGCTAAGCTGCGCCAGGCGATAACATTATGAAACTCAGCTCTATCTTGTTTTTGTCCATTAGCATCTTTCCAAGAAAGATTAGTGGCCACTGAGAAAGAGGCAACAGGTATGCCGCCAGCAGTCTGACGGATTTCTGGATCACGAGTGATGTTGCCAATAAGCATTGCTTTATTAAGGTCCATATTTTTAAGATTAATTAAAGTAAGATTTATTTCATTAATTCTCCTCCAGAAAGAATTTTGTCGAGTTCGCTATCAAGTTCTTTGTCAGTATCAAGAGAGATAGTTTCTTCGCCTTTTTTCTTGCGAGTGGTTTTTGTTTCTTTTTTTACTGCTTCAGTTTTTTCTTCTGGTTTAATTTCTTCTTTAGCCTCCTCAATTTTTGTTTCTTCTTTTATTTCTTCTTTTGCTTCAGGAGCTTTTACTTCTTCTTTAACTTCTTCAGCATTGTCTTTGGCTAAACGCTCAGCAATGCGAGCAGCTTCAGCTTTGATTTCTTCGGCAGTCATTTTGATTTTTTTAACAACTTGGTGTCTTAAAATCTCATGATCAAGCTTAAGGTCTTTTTCTAATTTAATAAGTTCGCTACCGGCTAAATCGAATTCAACTAATTCGTAATAACCATAACGGAAACCTTTAATGGCATAAGCTAAACGGCGTTTACCCATGGTTTCGGAGTAGCTTATTTCTCCGCCATGATTTTCAATAAGCTTGTTAACTTTAGTCTTAATTGGCTCAAGTTCTGCCTCGCTGTATTTGTTAGAAACAAGATACAAAAGCTCATAATGAGGCGTTTTGTCTGATTTTACTTTGGACATAGTATATCTTTTTATTAAAATAAAAAACCCTGCTGGCATTCCAAAAGGATTAGCCCCAAAACAGGGATAAATAGGAATACCTTTAGCTTCAAATGTTTTTGAAGCTTTTATTGAGATCGGAAGAGCA
>JAQWEL010000006.1 GCA_028704945.1 Patescibacteria group bacterium | reverse complement strand
ATCAGCAATTATTTTGTATTTTTCTTTGTCTATTTTGGGAGGACGAACATCATAGCTGCGGCGCCAAATATGTACTTGATCAGCCCCGACCATTTGCGCCATTTTTAATTTATTTAGGCCGGTTAATCCGCCATAATGCCTTTCGTTTAATTGCCAAGCATTGATAATTGGGATATAAATTTCCTTCATTTCTTCTAAGGCAAGCCAAAGTGTATGCACAGCTCTAGTTAATGAGCTGGTATAAGCTGTGTCAAAATGGAAATTATGTTTTTTCAATATGCGGCCAGCTTTTTTAGCCTCACTGATGCCCCGGACAGATAAATCAATATCCATCCAGCCGGTAAATAATTTTTTTTTGTTCCAAACGCTTTCGCCATGTCGCAACAAGACAAGTTTAACTGTTTTTGGTTTCATAGTTTAAAATATTTAATATTTATATTATAACATATTTTTAATTAATAAAAAATACTTCGCTTATTTTTTTGAAATATTTTTTTAAAGCCGGCTTGCCTTACTATTTTTTTTGTGTGATAATGGCTTATGTTTTGATAAAATTTATTAGTTTAAAAATATAATTTTAACGCTATGAGAAATCTTCAAGAATTATTTAATGAGATTGATGCTTTGAAACGCGAGCAAAGAGAATTAAAATCTAGTTTTCGCGACGCTTTGGCTAATTCCGCCGAGCACCAAGAAGCGATCGAAAATGTTAAAAAGGTTAAAGCTGCTAAAAGCACTATCGAAGATAAAGTCCGTGGTGACTTTGGCCCAGAGTTTAATAAGCTTGAAGAGATAAAAAATCAAATTGCCGAGCTAAGCGTAATGATGTCTGATGTCGCTTTGAGCCGAATCATGAAAGGGGAGAGAGTAGAAGTCTTTGGGCCATACGAAGCTCAATATGAACCATTATTATCTGTTAAATTCCGCAAGAAAAAAGAATAAACAAAAATGAAATAAAAAATATTACCAAGTATAGCTTTTATGAATTATGAGAAATCGTTTCAATTCAGTAGTAAGACAAGGAGCGTAGCGACACATGTTTGAAGACAAAAATACATTATATAAATTAATAATATTTTTGTCTGAGTTGTGGAGCAGCGACGCTAGTCTTACTAAACTGAATTGCCAGATTTCGTGCTAATTCAGAAAAGCTATCTTAAAAAGAATAAATAAAAAGATAGACAAAAAAATTAATACAAAATTTGTAAATAAAAAATAATAGCTCAGCGATTTTTTACGCCCATAGCAAATGCTCTGGGGCTAAAAATATGCTTTGCCATTATTTTTTTTATTTACAAGTATTTTATCAGAATAACAAAAATATTAAAAAATTTAGGATAATATTTTTTGAGTAGGAATTGCTAGTTTAAGACCAGCTTTATCAAACCTCCGTCTAACTTCAAGCAGAATATCTTGTTGGCAGTCTAAAAACAATTTGTAATCAGAACCTTTGATAATGTAGGCCGTTTCTAAGAGCATGGAGTGATCAGTAACGGCAATAATGTGAGAGCGATCTAATTTTACGTTGGGTTGATTTTCGACAACTTCTTTTGTGATATTAATTGCCTTTAAAAGATTGTCAGGTGTAGTATCTAAAGTAAGATGTAATTGGAATTTGGTTTGCCTCTCACTTAATTTATCAAAATTTTGAATTCGAGCATTGGTTAGGTCTTTGTTGGAAATAATAATAACTTGGCCAGTCGGACCCTCAATCCGAGTAGTCTTAACACCAATTTTTTTGACAAAGCCAGAATCTGTGCCGACGGTAACATAATCGCCAACTTTAAAAGGCTTATCAAGATAAATAGTAAAGGAAGAAAATAAATCGCTTAAGACGTTTTGCATAGCAAAGGCAACGATAATACCAGAAATGCCTAATCCGGTTAGAGCTGAACTGAAATCAATACCAGTATTGGAAATGATAATAAAACCGCCAAAAACCCAGAGCATTATTTTAGTTAATAAGCTAACGATGTAAATAAATGACTTAGCTTGAGAATCTTTCCCTAAGTGTCTGCCAATAAGATAATTGATGATTTTTTCGACTACATTAATAATTATACCGACTCCCCAAACAATCATTATTAATCCGACTATCCTATTGGAAGCTTTAGGCAAATTTAACATGTTAATAGCTGTCCAAAACGAAATCCACATATAAGCTGGCGGACCCAGTTTTTTAAAGAGTAGGACAATAAAATCATCAAGTTTGTTTTTTGTTTTAGCAGCAAATTTTTCTAAGCGGCCGATGATTATTTTATGGATTAGCTCTAATAACAAAAAAAGCAGCAAAAGCGATACTAATGCCAAGAAGTAATCTTTAATGGTGTTGTTAAGCAATTTATATTTCCACAAGGAGTGGACAAAGTATTTATCAAACATATTTGTATATATATTTTTTATTATAGCATTTTTTAGTTTTTTAAAAAAGTGTAGACATTGTTTTTTAAAAGTAGTATAATAAAGAAAAAATAGCGGAGGAATTATGCCTGTTAAAAAAACAACTAAGAAAAAAACAACTGTTAAAAAAACAACTGCCAGAAAACCGGCAGCTAAAGTTAAACGTGTTGTTGAAGCAACGCCAAAAATAAGAATCCAAAAAATTTCTGGCTTGTCAGCTCCAACTGGCAACAAAGATTTGGTTGTTGATCTTAAATCAAGATTCAAGTCTGAAGATGATTTATCTTCCAAGAAAAGACCGCCGATAGATGAACGTCGCCCGGTTAAACCTTTTTATTCGGAAGAGGAGGATGATTCGCTTGATGATGCTGAGGATAACCAGAAATTTGAAGATAATGATGATATTGATGATGATCTGGAATATGAAGATGAAGACGAAGGCGATGGTTTGTCGCTTGGCACGATTGATGATGATGTTGAACAAAAAAAAGTTGATTACGCTTCCAAAGAAAATTTAGGCAAGAATAATCGTCGAGAACTGATTGAAAGCCTTTACCGTGATGAAAAAAAGAAATCAGAAGCAGGTATAGATAGCTCGGCTGGCAAGATTTATCGTAAGTTAGCCGTTACTTTCGTTATTTTAGTTATTTTGATAGCAGGTGTGGTTTTTTATTATGCCACCGTTAAATCTACTATTTATCTAACAGTTAAAGAGCAATCCGTTTCTGATAAACTAACCGTCAGGGTGCTTGATAGTGAAAAGAATAAAGAAATCACAGCTGATTCCGTGGCTGGCGTAGTTAAGGAAATATTAGTTGAAAAAAGCAAGACTTATCCAGTTGAAGGCACTGAAGTAATTGGTGAGGAAGTAATCGGTAAAGTGATTGTTTACAACAAGAATAATAAAAATCAACCCTTGGTTGCTACCACTAGATTATTATCAGCCAGTGGTAAACTATATCGTTTACGCAATGCTGTTAATATTCCAGCCGGCAATCAGGTTGAAGTTGAAATTTATGCTGATCAGCCGTCTAAGGATAATGTTATCGGTACTGAAAAATTAACTTTCCCAGGATTATGGGAAGGTATGCAAGATAAAGTTTATGCCGAATCGAAGGATGGTGATATTAAATATGGCCAAGAAACTAAAAAAATAATTACTCAGGAACAGCTTGATAAAGCTAACGAAGACATTAAAAAAGAATTATTTGATAAAGCTAAGGCTGATATAAATAATACTTATTCAGAAACTAACCAACGAGTAGTAAAACTTTTGGATAATACTGTTACCTCGACTATTGATAGTAAGGTTGGTGAAGAAAAAAGCCAATTTACCGTCAGCATGAAAGCAACGGTTCAAATGGTGGCCTTTTCTGGCGATACTTTAAATGCTTTAGCCACTAAAAAACTACAAGCTAATCTAAGCTCAGGCAGAACGTTTGTCGGACTTAATAATGATAATATTACTTATGAGGTGGCTTCAGTTGACGGTACCGCCGGTATAGCAGAAGTTAATATGGTTTTTGCAGGCACGATTTCAATTGAAAATGCCTCTGGATTAGTTGATAAGCAAAAATTAGTTAATCTTAACGAATCGCAATTAGGCGCTTACTTCGGCGGTATTCCGGAAATTAAAGACTATCGAGTTGATTTTTTCCCTTCTTTTATTAAAAAAACACCAGGTTTAGTGGACAGGATACAGCTTGAAATTGTGCGTTAAGATTATTTTTTGCTTAATATTAGTTTAAAAAAAATAAGAATATAAAACACGCTTTTTCTTGCCAAAAGTGTGTTTTTTTGCTTAAATAGTATTGATATGAATTTTTTAGCGTCTTTAAGGCAATCGGTTGCCAAAAGTATCAATATTTATCTTGAGGCTGAGTATGTTGACCCAGCTGATTTTGTCTATCCGCCAGACAATAATAAAGGTGATTTAACTCTGCCTTTATTTTCTTTGTCTGCTAAATTAGAAAAGAATCCGGTTGAATTAGCTAAAGAATTGGAGTTGAACATAGTTAGCAAGTTTTTTTCCCTATCAGCAACAGGCCCTTATTTAAATTTTAAATTTAACAGTTTGTCAGCCGAAAGAATTTTGTTAGGTATCGAGCAAGACGGCGATAATTATGGTTTTCTCACTTTCGGCGCTGGCCGTGAAGTGATGATTGAATATTCCAATATTAATTCACATAAAGAATATCATTTAGGTCATTTGCGTAATATTGCTTATGGAGACGCCATAGCTAAAATTTACGCCGCCTCAGGCTACAAAGTCTGGCCAGTGTCCTATATTAATGATTTTGGCATTCATGTTGCTAAAACTATTTGGGGCTGGCGTCAATTTAAAGCTGATTTGCCTGCTGATTCAGATAAAGGTTTTGTTTTAGGGCAAGCTTATGTCAAGGCGGTTAATGCTTTAAAGGATAACCAAATAGGAGAAAAAGAGGTCAGCGCCATCATGCAGTCGATTGAAACTATGAAGGGCGATGATTTTAAAGATTGGCAAGAAACTCGCGCTTGGAGTTTGGATTATTTTGCTAAGATTTACGCCGAACTCGATATCCATTTTAAAGAGTATTATTTTGAAAGTGAATATATTGTTGCCGGCAAAAAATTAGTAGCTGAACTTTTGGAAAAAGGTATTTTGAAAAAGAGCGAGGGGGCAATAATTGCTGATTTAGAACAATATGGTTTAGGAGTTCTAGTAGTTTTAAGATCAGACGGAACCGCCACTTATCCTGTAGCTGATTTAGCTTTAGCTCAAGAAAAATTCAAGCGGCATGACTTGTTTAAATCTTTATATGTAGTTGATAAGCGTCAGTCGCTTTACTTTAGGCAGCTGTTTAAAATTTTAGAATTAATGGGCTATAAGGCAGAAATGACCCATTTGCCATACGAATTTGTTAAGCTGCCGAATGGTATGATGAGCTCTCGCAGTGGCAACACCATCATTTATCGCGATTTATACATTCAAATTTTTGACAAGATAAAATCAGAAATACTTAACCGTCATGCTGATTGGGAAGAAACTAAAGTGGTGGATACGGCTAATAGTATAAGCGTCGGTATCTTAAAATTTGAAATGCTTAAAGTCGGAGCGGATAAAATAATCACTTTTGACATCAATGAAGCTATGTTGACGAGCGGTTACACCAGCGTTTATTTACAGTATGCTGGAGCTAGATTACAAAGTATTTTGCGTAAAGCGGATAGCTCTAAAAGCGCTGATATTAGCTTGCTAAGTCATGCTAAGGAATCATTTTTAGTATCAAATTTAAGTCGCTATCCAGAAATAGTAGAAAAAGCTCAAACTGAAAATGATCCTTCAATAATCGCCAAGTATTTATTTGAATTAACTCAGTTATTTAATGATTATTACCATGAAGTTAATATCTTAAACGCCGAAGAAGGCATTAAATTAGCTAGACTTAAATTATTGGAAGGCGTTAAGCAAGTTTTGTCTAATGGGCTTAGTTTATTAGGCATAGCTTTTTTGGAGGAAATTTAATTATTTAAAATAAAGTCATGATAACTATCGACGAGATAAAAAAACAAGTGGATGCGGCCGATAGCGCTGAAGAAGTTTCTGAGCTTTGGCAGAAGTATTTAGGCAAGAATGGTTCTCTAAAGACCGCTGTCAAAGGCTTGAAAGAATTATCGGATCAAGAGAGGCGCGAGCAGGGTCCTGTTTTACAAGAAATCTTAAGACAGGCAGAAGAATTGATTAAGGATAAACAAATTAGTTTTTCTTCTTCTGGATTAGAATCAAAGCTAAAAGAAGATGCCGAGAAGTTGTCTAATGAACGCGCAACTGTTGGGCATTTGCATCCGATTACTGAAACTGTCCGCGCAATGAATAAATTGTTCAGTTCAATGGGTTATAGTATTATGGAAGAGCGTGAGATAGAAACTGATGAATTTTGTTTCAAGCGTTTGAACGTGCCCGATGACCATTCCGCTCGCGACATGCAGGATACTATCTATATTGAGGAGCCAAATCTTTTATTGAGAACCCAAACTTCATCAATTGAAGCAAGAACATTGGCTAATTTTCCGCCACCGTTTAAGATTGTCGCTCCTGGCCGGGTTTATCGCAACGAAAAAGTTAATAAAAGCAATCACTTCATTTTTCACCATTATCAGGGGGTTGTAGTCGGAGAAAATATCACTATGAGAGATTTATTTTCAACTCTGGCAATCTTGTTTAAAAAAATGTACGGCGATGATGTGATAATTCGTTTTCGTAATAAATATTATCCTGAAGTTGAGCCGGGCGTCGGTCCAGATATGCAATGCTTTTCTTGCAAAGGCAAAGGCTGTTCTTTATGCAAGGGTGTCGGTTGGATTGAGATGGGTGGCGCTGGTATGATTCATCCGAATATTTTAGAGATGGCCGGCATTGACCATCAGAAATATTCTGGTTTCGCTTTTGGCTTAGGCCTTGACCGCTGGGTTATGGCTAAATATAAAATTGGCGATATCCGCACTTTTTTGGGCGGAAATTTAGCCTATAAACCTTACCAACATGAAAGTCATATATAGTCAAATTAAAAAAATGGTAGCCGGCTTAACTGCTTCACCCCAAGAAATCGGAGAAGCTCTGACAATGACCGGCTTCATGATGGATAGTTTTGAAGAAATCAAATGGCTCAATAAAACTGATTATTTAATTGGTTTGGAAGTCAGGCAAAATCGAGGTGATTGTTTGTCAGTTTTTGGAATAGCTAAAGAAGTGGCTGCTTATTACGGTTTGCCGCTTGAATTGCCGACCGCGCCTGACTGGAGTGTTAAAGATAAAGGTTTCGTGAACATTAGCGTTAAGGCAACCGAACAAGTCAAGCGTGTTTTGGCTTTACGAATCAGCAATGTAGTCAATAAAGAATCGCCCGAATGGCTCAAAGAGTTTTTAGCTCATTACGATATTAATAGTATTAGTTTATTGGTTGATATTTCTAATTATGTCATGATTATGACCGGTTACGCTTCGCATTTATTTGATTTTTCATTAGTAAATGGTGAATTGAGCTGGCTTGTCAATCACGAAGAACAAAAGATTAATACTCTTGATAAAACAACTATAAATTTAACCGGCGGTGAATTAATTATTGAAGATAAAGAAAATGTTTTAGCTTTAGCCGGCATTGTCGGTTGTAGCCATGCGGCTATTGAAAGAACCACGACCGACATTATTGTGGAAATGGCTGTTTACGACCGGTCGATTATAAAAAAGAATTCAAGAAGTTTGGGTATAACCACCGAAGCTTCAAATCGTTTATCTAAAGAGATGTCTCTTGAAGCAGCTGATTTAGCTTTTCAATTTTTGATTGGGACTATCCTTGATAATGCTGGCGGTCAGGTTGAAACTAAAGTTTATGATTATTATCCCAATAAAGAAAGCGCTAAAATAATTGAGTTTAATCCTAATCTGCCCAGTGCTTTGGCTGGCATCGAATTATCGCATAAAAAAATTAGCCAGATTTTAAAGAATCTTTATTTTAAAATTAATGAAAAAGATAAGTCTAACTGGTTGGTTACGCCATCAATTGAACGCCTTGATATTGAATCAGCCGAGGATATAGTTGAAGAAGTTTTAAGGTTGAACCGTTATGACGCTATTACTTTTAATGCTCCTCCTAAAATAGAAGTTTATCCCAATATTACGCCTGACAGTTGGTATATCAAGGAAAAAATTCGCGATTTTTTGACCGCCAATAGCTTTGATGAAATATTATCACAACCATTAGTGTCAGAGAAAATAAATAAGGAAATAAACTGGAGAGATTACGACATGGTTATTACTCAAAATAGCGTTAATGATGAATTTCCAGCTTTGCGGCAATCAATTGGAACCGGTTTGCTTTTACAAGTCAAAGAACACAGGAAGAAAAATGTTTTTCCCTTGGCCATGTTCGAAATCGGCAAAGTTTTCGGTAAAAAAGAATTCGAGATTATTGAAACAGAGTCTTTGGGCATTACTAAAATTGGAGGAAACGAATTGTCTTTAAAAGAATTTCAGTTATCAGTTGAGAAATTGTTGGCTAATTTTGGTATTTCTTTAGTCGAATATAAAAAATTACCAATAAGTAATGAGGCTTTTAATCAAGATTCAGCTTGGTTTATCATGTCCGGTGAAGTTGTTCTAGGTGTTATGGCCAAATTTAAACCGCTCACCAAAGATGTTAAGGCTTATTTTGCTGAGATAGATATTAATAAGTTGATTGATCTGATTAAGAAATTCAGTGACGAACCGCTGTCGACAATTGAACTAACTAATAAGTTGGTTTCACTTGACGCCAACATTGAATTATCTAACGGACAATCCATAAGGAGTTATATAATCGAAGCTGAAAAAATGATGGCTGAAAATTTGTGGAGTTTGTCGGTTATTGATGAGTTTGCTCTTGAAGATTCAGTCAGATATACGCTAAGGGCAGTTTATTGCGGTTTATCTGATCAAGCGGCCAAGGCAGAACATCTAGAAATTTTTTCTCTTAAATAAAAAGGACATAAAAAACCAAGGGGAGGGAAACTTTGCTTGGTTTTTGTATTTAAATAAACATAAATGATAAGTGTTGAAAATATAACAAAAACTTTTGACCAGATTACGGCACTTGACGGAGTCAGTTTTTGCGCTCGGCCAGGCGAGATTTTGGGTTTGCTTGGACCTAATGGCGCTGGTAAAACCACAACGCTTAAGATAATGGCCACTTTTTGGCAACCTGACAGCGGCCAGGTCAATTTAGGCAACTGCGACGTTATTAAATATCCACAAAAAGCTAAACAGATGATTGGCTATCTACCTGAGAATGTTCCGCTTTATGATGACATGAAAGTTTATGAATATTTGCGTTTTGTAGCAGAAATGCGTAATATAGCGCCAGACAAGATTTTGGAGCGTATTAAAAAAGTCTCTTTAGAAACCGGTTTAAACAAGGTTATTGGACAGACTATTGCTCAGTTATCTAAAGGTTATAAGCAGAGAGTTGGTTTAGCTCAAGCGATTATTCATGATCCGGATATTTTAATCTTAGACGAACCGACAACCGGCTTAGACCCAAATCAAATTATTGAAATAAGAGAATTGATTAAAAATATTAGCCAAAATAAAACTATTATTTTTTCTTCTCATATTTTGTCCGAAGTTTCCGCCTTATGCGATCGGGTGGTGATTTTGGATAAAGGTAAAGTGGTGGCTGAGGGAACGCCATCAGAATTATCCGCCCAACTTGTGAAGAGCCTTATTTTTTTGGAAATTGGTTCGTCAGAAGAAAATGTTTTTGAAAAAATATCCGCTGCCGGTTTTAAAATAGCGAAAGATCCTGCGCCAGGAGAGTTGGGCATAAATATTGTTATTGAATCTAATAATGTTAACGATGATAAGAAAAAAATTGCTGAAATCGTTTTAAAAAATAATTGGCCGATTTATAGTCTTGAAACTAAATCAGCCACCTTGGAAGATGTCTTTAGAGAAATTACCAAATAAAACAGGCTTTACTTTAGAGCCACACGCCATCCGCTCAATTACTGTTTTAGTCAAGAAGGAGTTGGCCTCTTATTTTAATTCGCCCATCGCTTATATTTTGATTTGCGCTTTTGCCTGCTTTGCCAATTGGTTGTTTTTCAAACCATTTTTTTTGGTCGGCGAAGCTACTTTAAGAGATTTTTTCCTTTTTTTGCCATGGTTAATTTTGGCTTTGATTCCGGCAATAACTATGAGGCTTTGGTCGGAAGAAAAGAGATTAGGCACGATAGAACTTATCTTAACGATGCCGATTAGCGACTGGCAGGCGGTTTTAGCTAAATATTTTTCTGCGCTTATTTTTGTGGTTGTTATTTTATTAGCAACTATTAATATACCGTTAACTGTCAGCCAGTTAGGAAGACTTGATTTGGGTGTAGTTTGGGCTGGCTATCTGGGTTTATTTTTTTTGAGCGCTGTCTTTTTGGCTATCGGTCAATTCGCTTCGTCTTTAACTAAGAATCAGATTATTTCTTTTGTGGTTAGTTTGATTATCTGCTTTCTTTTGTATATCGCTTCGGCCAGTTTTATTTTGACTGGTTTGCCGACAATAGCCGCTAAAATATTGTTGCAGCTCGGCTTAGCCTCAAGATTCACTAATGCTGCCAAAGGCGTTATCGATACCAGGGACATAATTTACCACTTAAGCCTTGTCTTTTTGTTTTTGTGGCTCAATGTCAGGGTTTTAAGTAATCGTAAATGGAAGTAATATGTGGCTAAACAAATTTAAAAAACTTAATATTTTTTTAGGGTTAAGCTGTTTAACTGTTTTAATTATTGTTGGCGTTAATCTTTTGGCTAATAAATTTTTTTATCGATTCGATTTGACTGAAAATAAAACTTATTCTTTGTCTAAAGAAAGCGTCACTACTGTGCAATCATTAAAAGATCCGATAGAAATCAGAGTTTATTTTAGCAAAGATTTGCCGCCAGACTTGGCTACCGTGAAAGATCAGGTTGCTAATTTGTTAGGGGAATATAGCAGTTATAATAAAAATTTAAGAATTAAATATATTGATCCAGGTGATGGCGAAAAACCAACCAAAGATGGAGTGCCAAAATTAAGGCTTAATGATGTTAGAAAAGATAAATTTGAAGTAATGGACGGCTACATGGGGTTGGTAATCGAAAAAGGTAAGAAAAAAGAAATTATACCTTATGTTGAGAATATTTCTGATCTTGAATATCGGGTAACTCTGGCCATTAAAAAGGTTTCTGTTTTGAAACTGAAGCGAGTCGGTTTGGTTTATGGCCGCGGATCAGAATCGTTGAAGCTTAATGCTTTGATTGGCGAGCTTAATAAGATCTATGATGTGAAGCCGTTTGCTTTTGATAAAGATAATATTAAAAATTTTGATCTTTTGATTATAACCGCGCCTAAAGAAAATTTTTCCGCGGCTGAATTGAAACAATTAGATAATTTTTTATTGAACGACAAGTCAGTTATAGTTTTGTTTGATCGTTATAGTGTTAGTGCTAATTTAGTGGCCACTGAAAATCAAACCAATCTAGAAGCTTGGCTTGATAAGTATGGTTTTAAAATCGGTAAAGAATTAGTCTTAGACAACATTAGCGGCTCCGCTTCTTTCAATCAGGGATTTTTTTCTTTTGACACAGCTTATCCTTATTGGCTTAAAATTACTAAAGATCGTTTTAATTCAACTAATCCAGCCTTAATAGGGCTTGATGGCGTAATTACGCCTTGGGCAATCTCAGTTGACAATCCAGCTGGTGAAACTATTTTTAAAACTAGCCCTGATGCCTGGCTGGTTTCCGGCAGTTTTCCTTTACTGCCTGAGAATATTCCTTATAAGACAAATCCAGGCGTTAAAAGTTTAGGTGTTATTCTTTCTAAAGCCACTTCAAGCGCGTTGGGTGAAAAATTATCTGATAATTCTAATTTAATAGTTTTAGGCGACGCTGATTTTATTAAAGATGAATATGTTTCCAAAGATAGAGCCAATCTGGTGTTAATGCAGAATTTGGTTGATTATTCTTTGTTAGATAATTCTTATGCCAATATCAGGGTTAAAAATATTTCTTTTAGACCGATTAAAGAATTAAAGGATTTTGACAGAAAATTAGTCCGTTATGTTAATTTGTTTGGGATTTCTGTTGTCGTGGTGATTATCGGTGGAATTAGATATTGGTTTAGACGTAAAACCAAGAAAATAGAATTTTAATAAAACAGGAACAACTGGACAAGCTTTGTTATAGGACTATACTTTAAGTAAGCAACTATTAGTTGCTGTTAATCATAAAAAATATGTGGGGAGCAATTATTATCCCGGTGGTATTCATTTTGGCCAGTTTGCGCCAGATTAACCAATACGAACGTGGCGTTAAATTTACCATGGGTCGTTATGCTGGCATTATGGAACCTGGTTGGCGTATTATTTGGCCGATTTTTCAGACTTATCGAAAGGTTGATATGCGCGTTAAGGCCGTTGATGTGCCAGATCAAAAAGCTATTACTCGTGATAACGTTTCAGTCACGGTTAATGCGGTAATTTATTATAAAGTTGTAGCGCCAGAAAAAGCTGTTATCGAAGTGCAAGATTTTTACTATGCCATCACCCAATATGCTCAAACGACTATGCGTAATATTGTTGGTGAGGTGACTTTAGACGAACTTTTAGCTCAGCGTGATAAGATTGCTGACAGAATTAAAGAAATTGTGGCTAAAGAAACCGGTGATTGGGGTTTGCAGGTCGGCAGTGTGGAATTAAAAGATGTCAGTTTGCCTCCGGAAATGGAGCGAGTAATCGCTAAACAAGCTGAAGCCGAACGCGAAAAACGCGCCGTAATCATTAATTCTGAGGGTGAGTTGGCCGCCGCTGAAAAGATGGCTCAGGCTGCTAAAATGTTGTCTGACGTGCCAGGAGCTTTGCATTTACGCACCCTGCGCTCTATTAATGATATGTCAGCTGATAAATCTAATACGGTTGTTTTTGTCACCCCAGTAGAAGTCTTGAAAGCCCTGGAAGGTTTTGCTAACAAAATGAATAAATAGTAAAAATTAATTATTTATTGATTTCAAACTTAGATTTTATTATAAGACAATGATTATAACTTAGTGATTCGCTCAAGTTTGCCCGCAGGACTAAAATCCTGCGGGCAAACTTAATCCGCTCTATCGCTAAGCTATAATCATTGGTAGTGTTTAGGAAATGGTTAGTTTTTAAATAAACAGATTTAAAAGGCCGATAACAAGGCCTTTTAAATTAGTGTTAAGACTTGACCTAATCGCAAAAGCTTGATTTTTGTTGGTTTTTGTGTTAATTTTTAGAAGATAAATAATTTTAATACGATATAACTTTATGAAGATTTTAACTAAAATGTTTGGTGATCCGAATGAAAAGGTAGTTGCTGCTATCCGTTCATCTGTTTTGTCAAAAATTAATAAGTTTGAAGAAGATATTTCTAAATTATCTGACGAAGAATTAAAACAAAAAACAGCTCAGTTTAGGCAAAAATTGGGAGTAGAAATTACAGATAATAAAATCGTTAATTCTAAAACAGTTGAAGAAGAAGACAAAATTTTAGAAGAAATAATGCCCGAAGCTTTTGCTGTTATTAGAGAGGCTGCCAAAAGAGTTTTGAGTCAGCGCCATTTTGACGTCCAATTGATCGGTGGCGTGGTTTTGCACCGTGGTCAAATTGCTGAAATGAAAACCGGTGAAGGTAAGACTTTAGTGGCTACCTTGCCTTTATATTTAAATGCTTTGAGCGGACGTGGCGCGCACTTAGTAACTGTCAATGATTATTTGGCCAGAGTTGGCGCTGGTTGGATGGCCCCGGTTTATTATGCGCTCGGTTTATCCACCTCTGTCATCGTCCATGAAACTGCTTATATTTATGATCCAGAGCATTTTGATGAAAGCCAATACGATGAACGTTTAGCTCGGTTTAGGAAAATTTCTCGTAAAGAAGCTTATAATTGCGATATTACTTACGGCACTAATAATGAGTTCGGTTTTGATTACTTAAGGGATAATATGGTGCCGACTTTAGATATGCGGGTTCAGCGTGATTTGCATTTTTCGATTGTCGATGAAGTCGACTCTATCTTGATTGATGAAGCTCGAACCCCTTTAATTATCAGTGGTTCGATTGGGGAGTCGTCTGATAAGTATTTTCGTTTTGCTGAATTGGTTAGCCGTTTAGTTGAAAATGAAGATTATAATGTTGATGAGAAAATGAAGGCCGCGACTTTAACTGAAGCTGGTATTGAAAAAATGGAAAAGTGGCTCGGTGTAGAAAATATTTATGTTGCTGGTGGCATTAAAGATGTGCATCATATTGAGCAAGCTTTAAAAGCCCATACTTTATTCAAGATTGATCGCGATTATGTTGTTAAGGAAGGCGAAGTTATTATTGTCGATGAATTTACCGGACGAATGATGCATGGCCGCCGCTATAGCGAAGGATTACATCAAGCAATTGAAGCTAAAGAAGGTGTGATGGTCCAAAAAGAATCACAGACTTTAGCTACTATCACTTTCCAGAATTATTTCAGAATGTATCATAAGCTGTCTGGTATGACCGGTACGGCTATGACCGAAGCGGAAGAATTTCATAAGATTTATAAATTAGAAGTTACTACCATCCCGACTAATAAACCGATCAAGCGCCATGATTACAATGACGTGATTTATTCGACTGAGACCGGTAAGTTCAAAGCTTTGATTGAGGATGTTAAGAAACGCACTGAATTGGGACAGCCGGTTTTAATCGGAACTGTTTCAATCGAAAAAAATGAATTATTAGGTCACTTGCTCGAACTTGAAGGGGTAAAGGCTAATGTTTTAAACGCCAAGCAACATGATCGGGAAGCTATGGTAATCGCTCAGGCTGGTAAAGCCGGCTCCGTGACTATCGCTACTAATATGGCCGGTCGCGGTGTTGATATTATTTTAGGCGGTTCGCCTTTTGATAAAGAAGAATTTGATAAGGTTGTGGCTTTGGGTGGATTACATGTTATCGGTACTGAACGTCATGAATCAAGACGTATTGATAATCAACTTAGAGGTCGCGCCGGACGTCAGGGTGATAATGGTTCAAGTCAATTCTATCTCTCCATGGATGATGACTTAATGCGTATTTTTGGCGGTGACAAATTGAAGAACATGATGAAGACCTTGAAGATGCCGGAAGATATGCCGATTGAAAATAAAATGGTTAGTCGTTCAATTGAACAAGCCCAAAAGCGAGTTGAGGGCAATAACTTTGATATCCGTAAACATGTCGTTGAATATGATGACGTTACAACCAAACATCGCGAAGCTATTTATCGCAAGCGTCTTAACGTTTTAAAGATTAGCGAAGGTCAAGCTCCGGTTGAAACTGGCGCTAATAATCTTACTGACATTATTTTGAATATGGTTGAAGGGGAGATTGAAGCTTTGGTTAGTTTTCATACTGCGGCTGACAATCCGAATGATTGGAATATCAAAGAAATTTATGAAACCATCGGCACTATTTTTAAAGCTGATGAAAGTCTGAAAATTGATATTGAAAAATTAGCCGAAGAGGGAAATAAATTAGACAAGGTTAATGTCCGCGATAAGATTGTTAAGCATTTAATGGGTTTAGCGCATAAAAATTATGACGCTATTAAAGAATTTAGTTTGAATGCTGGTATTGAGTGGAGCGAAGTTGAAAAAATGGTTTTATTGCGCACCATTGATGAATTTTGGATTGAACATTTGGAAACTATGGATTATTTGCGTCGCGGTATCGGCTTAAGAGGTTATGGCCAACACGACCCATTAGTCGAATATAAAAAAGAAGCTTATCGCCTCTATAATGAATTAAATGTTTTAATTCAGAAACAAGTCGTCTATACTATTTACAAAGTTGGCGGTATCCAAGAAATGATGACGCCGAATTTGTATCAGCAGGCTAAGCAATATAGCGCGCCAGCCAAAGAAATGAGCGCTTCGACCAAGTCTTTTGCTCAAGCGGAAAATGGTCCGATGTCTTCCGCTATGGGGGGAGCAGCTATCATGATGAGTGAACCAGAAACTAAAAATCGTGATGCCGAGGGACATAAAATCGGACGAAATGATCCTTGTTATTGCGGTTCAGGTAAAAAATTCAAGAATTGCCACGGCAAATAATATAAAGATTAGATTAATTTTTTATACACTATGAGAACAAGAATTATTGTTTTAGCTGCCGGTAAAGGAGCTCGCATGGACTCTGACTTGCCTAAAGCTTTAGTGCCTTTGAATGATCGGCCGATGATTTCCTATTTAGCCGAATCAATCGTGGAATCAAATGTTGACGAAAAGCCGATTATAGTAGTTTCACCGGACAACCAAGATATAATTAAAACTGCTTTAGGGGTTTACGATTTTGATTATGCTATCCAAGAAAAGCAGCTGGGCACCGGACACGCCGTCCTGTCTGTTGGTGAGAAAGTTTTTAAGGAAGCTGACAATATTATTGTTCTGTATTGTGACCACCCTTTTATTAGTGTTGAATCAATCAGCAATATCAGTAAGAATTTGCCTGAAGTTATTACGATTATGCCCACTAAATTAGACGATTTTGAAGGTTGGCGTAATAATTTTTACCACTGGGGCAGAATCGTCCGCAATACAGAAGGGGAAATTGAAAAAATTGTTGAATTCAAAGACGCTTCTGAAGAAGAAAAGAAAATTACCGAAGTTAATTCTGGTTTTATGCGCTTTAATAGCGCTTGGCTTTGGGAAAATATTCAGGGATTGAAGAATGACAATAATCAGAAAGAATATTATTTGACTTCTTTAGTTGACGTGGCTTTTCAGCAAAAACATAAAGTCGGCGCTGTAATTATTGATCCACGCGAAGCCATGGGCATTAATAGCAAAGCAGAATTAGCTATTGCCGAAGATTTATTGGTTTAAAAGAAATAAAAGATAAAAAATAAAGCGTTGTCGATTTTTTCGATAACGCTTTTTTGATAAAACCTTAGGTATTCCCCAAGTTTAACAGTTTTCTGACACTGTTGTTGTAAACGGCTCGACCGATGAAGACTCCAACGGCTTCCGCTAATAGGATGATAGAGGAGGCTATATAGGCCGGTCCATAAGAGATGTATTTTTCGTAGAATGAACTGCGATCTATAAGGTCGCAAGTGATGCTAGCCAATACATCAACACAAACAAGGCTATTAAAGACGCTGATAGCAGTAAGACCATAAATGGTGTAAGATTCTCCGACAGTCATTAATGGTTCGCTTAAATCCTGTTCAACTTCACTAAAGTAGTTGTAGATGACAGGGACAAGAGAGGTTGCTGCCACTCTGGCTAAGATTGCCGCGGCAATCGCTCTGACGATATCAATTGGTTTCAGTATGCCGTTTAGCTGCTTTAAAGCGTTAAAATCATTAACGCCTAAGAGCATAAAGACAATACAGAAAATAATTACTATACCAGAGCCGGACAAAAGAGAAATAAAGCTGAATTTCAGCGTTCTTCTCCAACTTAATGGTTTAAGCATTAAAACACTCCAAGGTTTGTTTATAATTAATTATTTTAAGGTTCTATTTAAATTTTTTGCAACAATATCATAATTAATGATTGTTGTCAATAGACAATTTGTTTGTTTTTTGGCTAATATATAATGATATTTTTTAGATTTATTTTAATTGCTCGGCACTTGATTTTTGAGGCGGTTATGCTTACAATAAATGAAGTAATTATTAAGAAAAACGGCTATATTCAGAGTCGTTAATTATTGTTTATGTCAGAAAATTTTTTTACCAAGGTTTTCAAACCAAGGGGTAAAGGTAAACTGTGGTGGGGGTTTGCCGCCGTCATGGTCTTAACTGTTTTTGTTTTTCTTGTTGATTTTGGCAAGGGATACAATCAGTTTGTTGATAATAACAAGCTCGGTTTGCCACATGTTAAAGAAGTTCCATTTAAATTAGGTTTGGATTTAATGGGCGGATCACAGTTGACTTACAAAGCCGATGTTTCAGCGGTTGATCAAGCTGATAGAGCTTCAGCGGTTGAAGGCGCGCGTGATGTCATTGAAAAACGCGTTAACGCCATGGGTCTGTCTGAGCCAAGAATTGAAGTTAATCGCTCGGCTAATGGCGACTATCGGATTATTGTTGAGTTAGCCGGGGTTAAGGATGTTAAGGAAGCTATTAAAAAGATTGGTGAAACTCCTTTGTTAGAGTTTAAGGAACAGAATACTAATAGGCGCGACTTGACTGATAAGGAAAAGAAAGATTTAGAAGCTTTTAATAAGCAGGCTAATAAGAAGGCTGAAGACACTTTAGGTAAATTAATTAAAGGCGGTGATTTTTCCGCTATTGCTAAGAGTGTTAGTGAGGATAAGGACAGCGCTAGTAAAGGTGGAGAAATGGGTTGGATAACCAATAGTGATTATCCAGAATTAACTGCCGCCGCCGCTAAGTTGCAAAAAGGCCAAATGTCTTCTGAAATAGTTAAGACTTCTTATGGTGATGAATTAATCAAATTAAATGATAAGCGTTCTCAGAAAGATACTGATAATAAGGACGCCATGGAAGTTAAAGCCCGACATTTGCTTATCTGCTACAAAGGGGCAGAAAGTTGCGAAGGCACTTTAACTAAAGAAGAAGCTTTAGCTAAAATCCAGAAATTAAAAGCTCAAGCCACTAAAGATAACTTTAAAGACTTAGTAAAAGTTAACTCAACTGAGCCAGGCGCTAAAGATCGTTTTGGTGATTTAGGTTGGTTTGCTAAGGGCGCTATGGTACCAGAATTTGATAAAGTTGTTTTTGAACAAAAAGTTGGCACTATTTCCGATGTTGTCGAAACTTCTTTTGGTTATCATCTGATTTACAAGGAAGGTGAAAGAAAGATCGAAGAATATAATATTAGCCATATTTTGGTTAAGACAAAAACAGCGGCTGATATAATCGGTCCTCAAGACGAATGGAAAAACACCAAGTTAACCGGCCGCAATCTGAAGAGAGCTAATGTTGAATTTGATTCTACTTCTAATGCTCCGATTGTTGGTTTAGCTTTTGATGATGAAGGAGCAAAATTATTTGAAGAGATTACTGGACGAAATATTGATAAACCAGTGGCTATTTTCCTTGATGGTTATGCCATTAGCACCCCAACTGTCAATTCCAAAATTTCCGGAGGTAGCGCTGTTATCCAAGGTAAATTTAATATCAAGGAGGCTAAAGATTTAGCTCAGCGTTTGAATGCGGGCGCCTTGCCTGTGCCGGTTGAGTTGATTAACCAACAGACTGTTGGTGCGACCTTAGGGCAAGAAGCGGTTGATGCCAGCTTAAAGGCTAGTATTATCGGGTTGCTTTTGGTAGCGCTGTTTATGATTATTATTTATCGTTTGCCAGGCATCCTAGCTACCGCTTCCTTGATTATTTATGGTTTGATAATTTTAGCTGTCTTTAAATGGCAAGTTACTTTGACTTTACCAGGTATCGCTGGCTTTATTATGTCTATCGGCGTGGCGGTTGATGCTAATATTCTTATTTTTGAAAGAATGAAAGAAGAATTAAGGGCAGGCAAAACTCTAAATAGGTCGATTGAAGACGGATTTTCTAGAGCTTGGCCATCTATCCGTGACGGTAACTTTACCTCAATTATTACTTGTTTGGTTTTGATGATTTTTTCAACCAGCATCATTAAAGGTTTTGCTGTAACTTTGTTCTTGGGTATCTTAGTTTCTTTATTTACTGCTATCACCGTTACTAGAACCTTCTTGCGCTTGATTGATGAAAAGATTTTCGAAAAGCACTCTTGGTTGATTGGTAATATAAAGAATAAGCATAAAGAATAAATATATGTATAGAATTATTCAAAAAAGAAAATTGTGGTTTACAATTTCAAGCACTTTGATCGTTGCTTCCATTGTTGCTTATGCAATGTGGGGATTGAATTTAGGAATTGATTTTACTGGTGGAAGCTTAATGGAGGTTAAATATACTCAAAGCGCGCCTGATATTGAAAAAATTAGACAGGAGCTTGAGAAAATAGATATAAAAAGTTTAAGCATACAACCAACCAGTGATAGCGGCATTATTTTGCGTTTCCAGAATACTGAAGAAGAAAAACATCAAGCGGTTAAAGAAAAAATGTCTGCCTTGGGCTTAGCGATTGACGGCAAAAATACTTTGGAAGAAAATCGTTTTGAAGCAGTTGGCCCTTCTGTCGGGAAAGAATTGGCTCGCAATGCGCGTGTTTCAATTTTAGTGGTAATTTTAGCTATCATTGCTTATGTTGCTTGGGCTTTCCGTAAAGTTTCTCGGCCAGTCGCTTCTTGGAAATATGGCTTAGCAGCCGTTATCGCCTTGTTGCATGACGTTATTATTGTTATCGGTGTCTTTTCGGTCTTGGGCCATTTTTATGGCATAGAAGTAAATTCAGCTTTTGTGGCTGCTTTATTGACCGTTCTTGGTTACTCCGTAAACGACACTATCGTTGTCTTTGATCGTATCCGTGAACGTTTGCCAAAATCAGATCAAGATTTTGAAGGCACAATTAACACTAGCTTAAACCAAACCTTGATGCGTTCTCTCTATACCTCAACAACGGTATTATTAGTTTTGTTATCAATTATTATTTGGGGAGGAGCTTCAATCAAGTATTTTGCCGTCGCTTTATTTGTCGGTATTTTCTTTGGTACTTATAGCTCAATTTTCTTAGCTTCTCCGATTTTGTTGTGGTTCCAAAAAATTAAGAAATAACAAGATTTTTGCTTAGAAATATTCAAAAAACCAGCACGACTTAGGTGCTGGTTTTTGTTTTGACAATTTAGTCTATTTCGGCTAAGATGAGGACATAAAAAATAAGAAAAATATAGTAAAAATATGCGTTTAAGCAAGCTTTTTACCAGAACGGTCAAAGAAACGCCAAAAGACGAATTGAGTTTTAATGCCCAAGTTTTAATTAGGGGAGGCTTTATCGATAAATTGGCGGCCGGAGTTTATACTTTTTTGCCTTTGGGCTTAAGAGTGCATAATAAGATTTGCCGAATAATTAGGGAAGAAATGGATAAAATCGGTGGTCAAGAACTGTTAATGGCGGCTTTAACACCCAAAGAGCTTTGGCAAACAACTGATCGTTGGGATAATTTTGACGCTTTATTCAAATTAAAAGGTAACGATGGTAAAGAGTATGCCTTAGGCGCAACGCATGAAGAAATTGTTACGCCGACAGTTAAGAAGCATATTTTTTCTTATAAAGATTTATCGATTTGCGTCTATCAAATTCAAACTAAGTTTAGGAATGAACTTAGAGCCAAGGCCGGCTTAATCCGCGGGCGTGAGTTTTCCATGAAAGATGCTTATAGTTTTCATCCTGACGAAGAAAGTTTAAACGAATATTATAAAATAGTCCAAGAAACTTATTTTAAGATTTTTGAAAGACTTGGTATTTTAAACATCACTTACTTAACTTACGCTTCAGGTGGGGCTTTCAGTAAATACAGCCATGAATATCAAACATTATGCTCGGCTGGTGAAGATACTATTTATATTTGCGATAAATGTAAAATAGCGGTTAATCACGAAATTATCGGAGAAGTTGATGGCTGCCCAGCTTGCGGCAATAAGGATTTGCATGAAGAAAAAGCGGTTGAAGTCGCTAATATTTTTAAACTGAATACTCGTTTTTCTAAACCATTCGGTTTTACTTATTTAGATGAAGCTGGTCAGGCTAAAGATATTATTATGGGATGTTATGGTATGGGACCAAGCCGATTGATGGGTACTATTGTTGAGGTCAGTCATGACGATAAGGGTATTATCTGGCCAGCCAATATTGCTCCTTTTCAGGTTCACTTAATTTCTCTAAGACAGAATGACGCAGCTGACGCCTTGTATAATGAATTAATTGAGGCTAAGATAGAAGTTCTCTATGATGATCGTGAAGATTTGTCAGCCGGAGAAAAATTTGCCCAAGCGGATCTGATGGGTTTGCCTTATCGCATCGTAGTAAGTGAGAAGACTTTAGCTGACAAGGCGGTTGAAGTTAAATTGCGCTCGGCTAACCAGGCTGAACTGGTTAAATTAAAAGATTTGATTAGTTATTTGGGAGGATAAATATTAATATGTTTAATCGTTTTTTCGGAAAATTTTCAAAGGATTTAGGCATTGATTTAGGCACTGCCAATACTTTGGTGTGCACGCTTGATAAAGGTATTGTTATTAATGAGCCGAGTGTTGTAGCGATTGACACCCGCTCAGATGAAGTCTTGGCGGTTGGTGATGAAGCCAGAAAAATGATTGGCAAAACGCCGTCGTATATTCAAGCTATCCGCCCCTTAGTTGACGGAATCGTGTCTGACTTTGAGGTGACTGAAAAAATGCTTAAATATTTTATTGATAAAGTCCATAGTGAAAATTTTACTTTAGTGCCGATGCCAAGAGTAGTTATCGGTATTCCTTTAGATATTACTGAAGTTGAGAAAAAAGCGGTTGAAGATGCGGCTAAATCAGCTGGAGCAAGACAAGTCTATCTAATTGAGGAGCCGATGGCCGCTGCTATCGGTGTCCGTTTGCCTGTTACAGAAGCTCAAGCCACGATGATTGTCGATATTGGCGGTGGTACGACCGATATCGCCGTAATCGCTTTATCAGGCTGTGTTAATTGGAAAAATTTAAAATTAGCCGGCAATACTTTAAATAATGATATCGTTCAATATATCAAGGATGAATTTAATGTCCTGATTGGAGAACAGGTGGCTGAAAGAATAAAAATTACTATCGGCTCGGTTGTCCCTAATCGAGAGGTAATGGAAATGATGGTACGCGGACGCGATTTGTTGTCTGGCTTACCTAAAGAAATTAAAATTACCGATGGTCAGATTCGCGAAGCTATTAGCCGAACCATTAATCAGATAATTGACAGCATTAAGCTTATTTTAGAAACTACTCCGCCTGATTTAGTGTCTGATATTTATGAGTCAGGTATTGTTTTGACTGGTGGCGGAGCCATGCTTAAAGGCCTTGATAAAGAAATCAGCCAAGCGACCAAGATTCCAGTGCGCGTTGCTGACGATTCCTTGACTTGCGTAGTCCGAGGGACTGGTATTTTGTTGGCTGATGCCGAGTTGTTGGTCAAAGTGGCTGTAAAAAGCGCGCGTGAATTATAATATAATATGGCTTTTAAATTAATAAAAAATACTGATCGCAAGATAGCAGTAACCGCAATAGGAGCAGTAATGCTCTTATTTTTTCATTGGTTCGGCTGGCTTAATCCACTTGAGTCGGCTGTCAGATCTTTTTTAAAGCCGGTTTTAGGCAGCGTGTACCAAACTAATGATAAAGTTAAATCAGGCTATAAGGCGGTTGCCAATAAAAAAGATTTGAATTCTGAATTAAACAAGCTGCAAGAAGAGAATAAGAAATTGTTAACCGAAAACGCTTCTTTACAATACCTACGTGAAGAAAATAAAGTGCTTAGGAAATATGTTAACCTATTTGATGAAGCAAAATATAAATATATTATCGGACGAGTTGTTACTCGCCAGTCAGTTGAATATTCTGATGTGGAAAATAATCATTTGATTATAGATAAAGGCTCTAAAGATGGTCTGGAAAACGGATTATTAGTGGTGGATGAGTCTGGTTTGGCTGTCGGGAAGATTACTAAAGTTAAGGATAATTTAGCTGAAGTTTCAGCTGTTACCAGCCGAGATTGCCGCTTATCAGTCGCGTTGAATAGCGGCCAGAAAAATATCGGCGTCGCTTCAGGTGAGGCCGGTTTGACTATTAAGATTGATTTTATCCCTCAGACAGAAGTCGTTAATAAAGATGATATTATTATTACTTCGGGCTTGGAAGAAAATATCCCTCATGGTTTTGTAATCGGCCGCATTTCAGAAATTAATAAAGAATCAAGCGAAATTTGGCAAACAGCCACGATTGAGCCGTCATCTAACCTTGATAATATAAAAATTGTTTCCGTGTTGCTGCCTGGTGATAAATTTTTACCAACCAAATAAACCAAATATGTGGTTAAAGATATTTTTAAATGCTTTGGCGATAGTGATTATTTTTTCAATCCAAAAGTCGCTTATCCCTTATTTACCGCTTGGTTTGGGTTATCTTAATTTGATTATTATTGTTTTGATTTCTGTTTTATCTATTTTTGGCGCGCGCTTTGCCTTTATTTGGTTTTTTTCTTTGGCTTGGCTGTTAGATATTTTTCAATTTAATTTATCTGGTATAAATTTTATTGCCTTGTTTTCAGTCTTTTGGTTGTGTTATTTTTTGCTGCGAAATTTTATTACTGATCGATCTCTCTATTCTTTTTTAATCTTAACAGCTGTCGGCACTTTGCTTTATGATTTAATTTTAGCGATGTCTTTGTTGGCTAATAATTCTTTTCAGGAAATATTTAGAGTTTACGGCAAAGATTTGTGGCTAACTGAGATTAAAAGATTAGCAGCTAATTTGATTTTAATGATTTTTATTTATAATTTTTTCCACCGGCTGACAAAAAGAATAGAACCAGTTTTTTTACGTGAGATAAAGAAATATTAATTATGGGTTTCAAGCGTTTTACCAATCGTATCAGATCTTTTAATCCCTACGACATACCGCACTCCAGGACTAATCTCTATAAGCCTAACGAAAAAAAATATCGTTTAGAAATAGGGGAAGGATCTAATTTTTTAACTCAAGCCAAGGAAAGGCTCGGGCGCAATTTTAATTTATCCAAGTTGTCAATTGTTAAGATGGTTTTGATTGTTTTTTTGTCAATTTTATTTGGTCGAGCTTGGTGGCTTCAAGCGGTTCATGGTAATGAATATCGGCAATTGGCTGATAATAACCGCTTGCGTTTAAAAAAAATAGAAGGCAAACGTGGCATTATTTATGATCGCAATAAAATTCCTTTAGTCCGCAATGCCGCTAATTTTATTTTGTATTTTATTCCAGCTGACTTACCTAAGGATCAAGCCGAGAGGGATAAAATAATTGATGAGCTGGCTAATATTTTTAATGGCATTAATTCGGATGAAGTAAAAAGCAATTTAGCCAAAATTAAGCCCAAATCTTATGAATCTTTTCAGCCTTTACCAGTCGCTGACAATATCGACTATGACAAGGCTATGCTTATTTATCTTAAATCGGCTGAATTGCCCGGAGTTTTTTTGGATGTGTCTAATCGCCGGCAATATAATTTAGTAGCCCAATCATTGGCGCATATTTTGGGCTATACTGGCAAGATTAACGCCGAGGAGTTAGCCCAAGGAGGGGATGATTACTCTATGATTGATTACATCGGCAAAGATGGCTTGGAATCATATTGGGAAAAGAAATTAAAAGGCGTTCCAGGTAAAAGACAACAGGAAGTCGACGCTTTAGGTAAGGAAAAAAGTATTATTAGCCAGACTACGGTAACTGATGGCGCTAATTTGCTTCTATCTATTGATGCTGAAGCTCAGGCTAAACTTGAAGGTTATTTGCGTGACGAAATGGCTAAAGCAGGCCAGACTCGGGCAGTCGGTATAGTAACCAATCCCAATAATGGAGAAATAATTTGTTTGGTTAGCATCCCTTCTTTTGATAACAATATTTTTGCTCGCGGTATCAAGCAAGACGAATATCAAGCTTTGGCTGAAGCGCCTGATCAGCCTTTATTTAATCGAGCGGTGTCCGGTGAATATCCGTCTGGTTCAACTATCAAACCAGTCGGAGTAGCCGCTGCGTTACAGACTGGAGTGATTGACGAGAACAAACAGATATTAAGTAATGGCGGTATTAGGATTAATCAATGGTTTTTCCCTGATTGGAAAGCAGGTGGGCATGGGCTAACTAATGCTCGTAAAGCAATCGCTGAATCGGTCAATACTTATATGTATTATATCGGCGGCGGCTTTGAAAATTTTGTCGGTTTAGGTGTTGAGAGATTAACTGAATATTATAGATTATTTGGCTTAGGTAAAAAAACCGGCATTGATTTGCCGGGTGAAGCTGATGGTTTTGTGCCGTCTAAAGAGTGGAAATTGAAAACAAAAAAAGAGAAATGGTATATTGGCGACACTTATCATATCGCCATCGGTCAGGGAGACCTCTTGACTACGCCTTTGCAGGTTTCCAGTTTCACTTCTTATTTTGCTGCTGGCGGTAAATTTTACCAGCCACATTTGGTCAAGGCTTTTTTAACTGATAATGATAGAAAAATTGAGGAAGTTTCCGTGCCAGCTTATGGCCAGGATATTATCAGCCAGCAAAATATTAATGTGGTTAGGGAAGGTATGCGTCAAGCTGTGCAAGAAGGCAGCGCCCGACGTTTTTTAAGCTTACCAGTAACGGCAGCCGCTAAGACTGGCACAGCCCAGTTTGCTAGTAATAAAAAACCGCACGCTTGGCTAACTGGTTTTGCTCCTTATGATAATCCTGAAATTTCTATCACGATTTTGATTGAAGAAGGCGAAGAAGGCAGTGTTACCGCTGTTGGCGCAGCTTATAATTTTTTGAATTGGTATTTTGGCGATAGGCTCAAGCCAGCCACTTCTAGTAATCCGATTAATTCAAACGCCCCGTCTTCAACAGCTTCTTCATCTCAGTCTATTTAAAATTGCAGATTAAACCATTTTTCTTCAGCTGTTTTTATGGCAGCGTTAAGTTTGTCCAAGGCTAAAACCTTGTCTACGTTGTAGTTGACCGGGTGTTCAGTGAAATAATACATCAACTCAGCGTGTTGTTGATTGAGTTTGCTTAATTCTTTTTCTAAAGCGCTAATTTCCTTTTGTTTATTTTTTTGTTCTAAATAATTTTCTCGTCCAGTTTGATCGGATTTTTTTGGTTTTATTTCATTAGTGGAAGCGGCTAATTTTATTTCCAATTCAGCCACGTAATCATCATAGGATTGATAACGATAGTTGGCTGCGCCATTAGTGATTTCTAAAATTTCACTAGCGATTAAATTGGTGAATGTCCGGTCGTGACTGGTAAAGATAATCGCCCCATTGAATTTTTTTAAAGCTGTTCCAAGCGCTTCGACTGCTTCAAAGTCTAAATGGCTGGTTGGTTCATCCAAGATGAGCATATCTGGCTTAGCTAAAAGCATACCAGCTAACATTAGCCGTGATTTTTCTCCGCCTGACAAGACGAAGATAGGTTTTTTTAAATCATCGCCTTTAAACAAAAAATCTCCGGCCATTTTTAAGACTTGCTCGGTTTTAACATCTGGGGCGGCGATTCGCCTAAGATAATCTCCGACTTGTTCGCTCATGTTTAATAATTCAGCTGCTTCTTGCGAGTGATAAGCTAATTGGCCGCCGGAAAACCAATGGTATGAGCCGCTAATCGGTTTTAAAACGTCGGCCAAAGTTTTTAACAGAGTTGTTTTACCTTGGCCGTTTAAACCTAAAATGGCCAATTTTTCTCCAAAAGTTAAATCAAAATTAATATTTTTGACAATCGGTTCATTATAACCGATGGACATATTTTTAACCTTTAAAGCCATGCTTTTCCTTTTTACTATACTGGGCATAGTAATTCTGGTAATGCCGGCCTGGTGTTCGATGGTAATCCGTTTAGCTTCTAATTTGTCTATTTTTCTAATCATCGCTTGAGCTTGTTTAGCTTTACTGGCTTTTGCTTTGAAACGATCGACAAATTCACGCAAATGCTCTTGCTGTTTTTTAAGTCCCTCATTCGTTTTTAAGATACTCGACATTTTTTGTTCTTTGAATTCCAAGTATTCTTCCAAGGGGCCAGGATATAAATAACAGCCGTCGCTGGCTATTTCCAATGTTTCAGTGCAGGTTTTTTTTAAAAATTCGCGATCGTGAGAAATAATCATAAAGCTTTGATTGTAGCTTTTTAAAAATTCCTCTAACAATATCAAAGTATTTAAATCAAGATAATTAGTTGGTTCATCTAATAAAAATAAAGTCGGCTCACACAAAAGCATGGCGACTAATTTTAAACGCATTTTCCAGCCGCCTGATAATTTTGAAGCTTCAATCGCTAATCTATCTTCAGTCAACTGGAATTTAGAGGCCAGTTTTTTACAAGTCCATTCTTCTTGAGCTGAATTTTTTCGTAAATAATCAAGTCCCGATTCATTTTTTAAAAAATTTTCTTCTTGCTTTAAGTAGCCGATATTGACGTCACGATCAATCAGAATTTCGCCATTATCCGCTTTTTCTAAACCCAAAATCAGCTTGAATAGAGTTGATTTGCCAGCGCCATTCTTGCCAATAACACCTATTTTTTGTTTTTTATTAACAGCAAAAGACAGGTCGGAAAAGATTTTTTTTCCGCCGTATTCTTTAGCTAAATTATTGACTTGGATTAAGGCTGGCATATTGGGATATCATAGCAATTTTTTTTGATTTAGCAAATTTTACTTATTTTTTAGTATATTTTCTTAAAAATTTGTCTAAGATGGGTAAAATAAGGTATAATAAAAATAAATTAAAGAAGTTTTTTTGTTTTAGAATGTTTGTAATAATATGTCGGCAACTATTTTCGTGTCATATCTAATGATGCGGACACGAAAATTCTAATGCCTCTCTATTATTACTAATATTCTAAAACTATACTTATATTGTCATTCCGAATAATCCGCCCTGGGCGGAGAAATGAGGAATCGCTCTTAATGTAAGAAAGATAAAAACCAGCTAAGTCTGTTTAAAAGTAATTAGTACAAGCAGAAGGATCTCTTTCTGCGTTCGAGATGACAAAAAGGGGTTTAAGATGACAATAAGAAATTCGTATTCAAAAAGCTATATTATAAAAAAAGAAAAAGTAAATTATTTTTAAAAATATTGTAACCCACCTAATTTAATAAAGATATTATTAGTGGGTAAGAAAAATTTATGAAATTAAAAAACCAAAAGGGTTTTACTTTAATAGAACTATTAGTAGTAATAGTCATTATTGGTATCTTAGCTACTTTAGCTATTGTGGCTTTGAGCGCAGCGAAGGTTAAAGCGAGAGACGCGAAGCGTATCTCGGATATCAAGCAAATGCAAACTGCTTTAGAACTATATTATAACGAAGAGAATACCTATCCGCCTACTTCAGCCTTAACAGCTGGTCAAGCTTTAGTAGGAACACAATCCGGTAAAACCTTTATGGGTAAGATACCAGCTGGACCTAATACTGGAGAAACCTATACTTATGCTCAAATAAATGGAGGCATTTCCTATACTTTGGGCTATGCTTTAGAAAAAGCAGTCAATGAGCTGGCTGCCGGAGGTTATACGGCTACCCCTGGGTCAATTTTTAATGATTGTGCATCAGATTGTGCTAACGCTGGTAGATGTATTGGTGCGACTGACAATTGTGGCAAGGTTTGTGCTAGTAATCCTCCTGCCCCGATTCCGCCTGCTTCGTTGAGCGCTACTCCGGGAAATAATCAAGTTAGTTTATCTTGGACTGCTGTTTCTGGTGCAGTTTATGATGTTTATCGTTCGACTACAGCTGGGAGTTATGGTTCAGTTTTGTCTGGAGCTAGTGATTTATCAGCAACTACCTATACTGACACCACGGCTATTAATGCCACGAAGTATTATTATGTCGTTAAAGCAAAAATTTGTTCAGGTTCTGTAGCAAGTGCTAACTCCAACGAAGCTAATACCACCCCCTATGCTTCTTTGTGCAGTGCCGTCCAAGTCGGTTCTTGCACCGGCTTTACTAATTGCGGTGATAATTGTAGCGTTAGTTATAATGGCTGGACAACGATTTATAACACAGTCAATATTAATGGGCAATGTTGGTTTAAGAGAAATTTAAGAATTAATACCACCCAATGTAGCGGTTTAACTAAAAATACTCACTATCGTTGCGTTAGTAATACCAGTAATGCTGAAGATTGTACTAGTGTTCCGACGTCAGGCACCGCCTCCACTTTGGGCTATTTATATACATGGGCTTCAGCTATGAATTTACCTATTAGTTGTGATACTGCTAATTGCTCAAGCTATATATCAACTAATCATCAAGGTCTTTGCCCAAGCGGTTGGCACGTGCCGACTGATGATGAATGGGCCACCTTAATTAATTATGCCGAAGATCAAGCGGTACCAACCACTGGTTCTACTTGCGCTACTGGTGGTAATTGTTCCAATGCCGGTAAAGTTTTAAAGGAAACAGGCACAACTTATTGGACTACCGCCGGGGGTAGTCCCACTGATGCTTTAGGTTTTTCTATGCGTGGAAATAGCTACTATGTTGCTGGTAATTGGGATGGCCGTGGTCTACGCTCATGGCTGTGGTCAGCTTCCCAGGGTTCTAACCCGATTACTGGTGCGATGAGCCGATATGCGGTTAATACCTCGGTCGTTATCACAAGAGACGCTAATAGCGACAAAGCTTACTTATTTGGCGTCCGTTGTGTAAAAAATTAATTATTAAAACAAGTATTCAATTATAAATACTGGCATTTTAGTGCCAGTATTTTGATTTAGCAAATTTTACTTATTTTTTAAATAGGTTTAAAATATTAAAATAAGGCTAAATTTAGAGAAAAAATAAGATTTTAAAGGTTTTAATTAATTCTGCGTATTAATAATAACGAGAAAAGATGGAAAACCAAACAATACAAAACTTGTCAGACGAGGAACTTGTAATTTTGTCAAGAAAAGATCAGAATAATTTTTCATATATCATAAATCGCTATAAATTAAAGTTTTTTCATTATGTTAGGCGTATTTCTGGAGTTAATGACGATGATGCTGAAGATTTAGTTCAAGATATTTTTATTAAAATTTATTTGAACATTAATGATTTTGATGAAACTCAGAAGTTTTCTTCTTGGGCTTACGCAATAGCTAGAAATTTGGTTATTAGCAATTATCGTAAACGTAAAGTTCGACCAGAAAATTATAAGATTAATTTGGATGATGACTTAATGCAAAACATCGCTTCGGAGATTAATATTGAGAAGGAATTTGATCAGCTGGCATTAAAAGATTATGTTGTTCAGGTCATGACACAAATGCCGGAAAAATATAGAGAAGTTTTGATTTTAAAGTATTTTGAAGAGAAAAATTATCAAGAGATTTCTGATATTATTAAGAAACCGATTGGTACGGTTGGCTCAATGATTAATAAGGCTAAAAAGGAATTAACCAAAAGTTTGGACAAAAAATATGATTGAAAATAAGGAGTTTGAAAACAGTTTGCTGACAAAAATTAAAAAAGAGCACTTAAATCCGATGCCTAAGTGGAAATTTGTTTTTAAAAATATTTCCTGGTGGCTTGGAGGCGGTTTGTTTTTAATCTTTGGCGGCTTAGCTGTTTCTCTGATAATATTTTTATTCTCAGATGAAGGTTTGAATATATTTTTAAGAACTAAAGGTTTTGGTTGGGAAATATTTCTTTTTTCCATACCTGTTTTTTGGCTGTTGTTGTTTATTTTTTTCTCTTGGCTCGTTTATGCCAATTTTAAAGAGACTAAACAAGGCTATCGTTATTCATTCTTTTTGATTTCCTTAGGTTCATTATTGATTAGTCTTTTACTTGGTTTAACTTTTCATTTTTGCGGAATAGATGAGCAGATTGATGATCTTTTAGGTCGCCGTGCGCCTTTTTATGGAGAGGTACTTAATCCCTCGGTTAAATTTTGGTCGGAGCCAGAGCAGGGGCGTTTGTCTGGTGTTGTCGCAACTTCAACTAATGAGGGTGATTATCTAATAATTGATCGCGATGGCAAAGAGTGGACGGTGTTAACTAAAGCTCCTTGCGGTTGTTTGCATAAAATTACTATTCCAGCTGGCGCGCCAGTCAAATTTATTGGCCGTAAGCTTAATAACAATAATTTTGAGTTGGAAAAGATAATACCAATGCGGCCTGGCAAGGCTTTTTATGGAAAGATAAAAATATTGCCGCCGCCTCCAGAAAGGGTAAAAGCCATGATGCATTGTGGCGAAGTAGCGCCAATGCCGGAGTCCCTTTGTCATTAAGGAATAATTATTTGAAGAATATTTTTTTGTTAGCGTATTAAAGGTTGTGACAATAAAATTAATTATTAAATTAGTAAACCCATGCTAAACAAAAAAATTGCCGCTATGTCTATTTTGACAATGGCCGCTATCACTGCTGCTCCGTTAACAACTCAAGCCGCTTGCGGTTGCAGTCAAAAATTAAAAAATGGAACAAGTGGCTGTGCTAACACCGAATGTTCTAAAAATAGCGCTACTTGCGCTTGTAACGCCAAAAAAATCACTACCACAAAAACCACCACTACAAAAACTATTACTAATAAAGATAAAGCAAAGGCTGATTTAGCTAAAATTGAAGCAAAACGCCAAGCTGTTAACAAAGCAATCGAAGCCAATGATTATAAAGCTTGGGTAGCAGCAGAAGGATCTACTGCGCCGATTGTTAAAATCATTACTCTTGATAAATTTCCGAAATACATAGAACTGTATAATCTTGAAAAACAAGTAAAACAACTTAGAGATGTCCTTGGTTTGAACACAATGAAGCCTGGATTAAGCCAGACCACAATTGTAAAATAATTATATTTATTTGTTTGGATTTATGGAGCGACGGATAATAACCTTCTTTTGAAGAGGCGTTATTGTTCTTTGCTATTAAATTTTATAGTAAATTATTATGTAAAATTTTTTAATTAACATAGTAAGCAATGAATTAAGATAAGTCATTAATGGCAAACAACTTAAAACTTTTTATGAAAAATTTTGGCCTGAAGTTTAAGAAAATAATTGGTTGGTTTAAGAAGCATAAGCTTATTACTATTTTTTTAATAATCGCTATTGGAGTCGGCAGTTACTATTATTGGCAATCAAAAAAAGCTTCGGTGGTGGTTACTAAATATGTTATGACTAACGTAGAAAAAGGGACAATTATGTCTACTGTTTCTGGCAGTGGACAGATTTCTTCTTCTAACCAAATTGATATCAAGCCAAAAGTTTCAGCTGACATAAAGTCAGTTAAAGTAAAGGCAGGTGACAAAGTGAATGAAGGTGATGTTTTAGCTGTTTTGGATGACCATGACCTTAAAAAATCTTTGCGTCAAGCTGCTAATTCAGTTTCTTCGGCTAAGGCCAGTTTGGATGTTAAATTAGCTGGACCAACAAATGAAGAAGTTGAATTGTCACAAAATTCAGTAAACTCAGCTAAAAATAGTTATGATTCCAGTTTGGTTGATTTAGAAAATGTTAAAGCTACTAACGAACAGAATCTTAAAAAAGCCCAACTGCAACTTGATAATGCCAAAATTAGCCTTGATAATGCCCAACGGTCTTATGATAATTCTGTTTCTTCTCAAGGAGTATCAATCAACTCAAACGATCAATCCTTAAACAGCGCTTATGATTCAGCTAATATTTCCGCTAATTCAGCTTATGTTAGCATGAGTTCATTAATGTCTGCCGCAGACAATGTTTTAGCCATTGATAATCAGGATAATATGAAGAGTTATAGTTATCTGTACGGTGTTAAAAATTCCCAGACTGTGCTTGATGCTAAAACTTATTATAGTGAAGCTAAAGTTAAGATGGCTGAGTTTGAAAAGTTGCTTAATAGTTCTGATACTGCTAATATCGACCAAACTCTTCTTAAGGGATTAGACGCGCTTAAATCAGCTAAATCTTTATCTCATAGTTTGTATAATGTCTTTTTAAACACAATAATTTCTTCTGAATTGAGCCAATCGGCGCTTGATAGTTTGAAACAATCAGCTATCTCCAATGAGTCGTCGATGGTTTCTAATATAAACTCAATCCAATCAGCTATCCAAAAGATTAGCGACGCTAAACTTAGCAAAACTTCTGGCAGCTTATCTTCTGATAATAGTGTTGGTAGTTCTTATTCTTCTTTGAATACCGCTAAAAATAATTATATTTCCGCTCAAAACAGTTTAGAACAGGCTAACCTGGATGCCAAGAAGAGCTTAGAGTCAGCTCAAAATGATGTTAAAGCAAAAAAATTAAGTTACGAAAATTCTTTAATTAGTCATAACCAAAAAATTGCCACACCCAGGGCGATAGATTTGGCTAATTTAAAATTACAATTGCAGCAAGCTCAAAATAATTACGCTGATGCCTTAGATGATTTGAACGAAGTTAAAATAATTTCTCCTATCAAAGGCACTGTGGCTAAAGTCTATCAAAAAGCGAATGAGCAAGCATCGTCTGGGACAACTATCGTTACCGTTGTTACTGACGAACAAATGGCTGTAATCAGCTTGAATGAAGTAGACGCTGCTAAAGTTAAAGTCGGTCAAAAAGCTAATGTAACTTTTAGCGCTTTAGACGAATTAAATATCACTGGTTCAGTGGCAGAGGTTGATAGTATCGGCACCGTTAGCCAAGGTGTTGTAAATTATGAAGTAAAAATTTCACTTGATGTTCAAGATGAAAATATAAAACCGCAAATGAGCGTCTCTGCGATTATCGTTACTGATCAAAGAAATGATGTTTTAGTTGTCCCTAATGAAGCTGTTAAGACAGACAGCGTTAGCCAGCTAAGTTATGTTGAAGTTTTTAGCGGACAAACATTAGCGATTAATGAAAATGGTGTCGAAGTTAATGCTAAACCAGAGAAAAAATATATCCAAATCGGCTTAGCTGATGATACAAATACAGAAATAACCGGAGGATTGACTGAAGGAGAGCAGATTGTGTCAAAGACTTTAACGAGTTCATCAAAAACTAGCTCATCGGCTACAAGTAATAGTAGTTTAAGGATGCTCGGTGGCGGAGGTATGCCTGGTGGCGGTCGTTAAATATATGATTGAATTTAAAAAAATCAATAAGATTTACAATACAGGCGATGTCGAGACAAGGGTTTTGAAAGATATTTCTTTTAAGATAGACAAAGGGGAGTTTGTGGCTATTACTGGCCCGTCAGGCTCTGGCAAATCAACCATGATGCATATTATTGGCGCTTTAGATACACCCACTAATGGTAAATATTTTTTAGATGGTCATGATGTTTCTAAATTTACTGATGATGAGCTAGCTGATATTAGAAAGGATAAGATTGGTTTTGTGTTTCAATCGTTTAATCTGCTGCCACGAGCAACGGTTTTACGTAATGTCATACTTCCTTTGATTTATTCTGAAATAAAACCTGAACAAAGAGAAGAAATGGCTAAAAAAGCTTTGTTCGCGGCTGGTTTGCCAGAAGACAGATGGAATCATTTATCTAATCAGTTGTCTGGCGGGCAGATGCAGCGCGTAGCTATTGCCAGGGCCTTAGTCAATAACCCGTCATTGATTTTAGCTGATGAACCGACTGGTAATTTAGATACTAGCACTGGCGAAATCGTGTTAAATACTTTTCGAGAATTAAATAGAAAAGATGGCCATACTATTGTTTTGATTACTCATGAGGCCGATGTAGCCGCTTATGCTGATAGAATAATTTATTTGCGTGACGGCGTGATTATTAATAAATAAATAAATTTATGTTGTTAACTGATTTGGCTCAAGAGACCTATTTAGCTATCAAATCTAATAAGGTTAGATCGAGCTTAACTATTTTGGGCATCGTGATTGGTATCGGATCAGTTATCGCCATGATTTCAATCGGTAAAGGAACACAAAAGTCAATTGAATCAAGCATCCAGTCAATCGGATCTAACTTGATTATAGTCTCGCCAAGTTTCCAAAGAAATGTCGGTTCTTCTGTTAGCGCTGGACGTGGTAGCGCCCAAACTTTAACTATTGATGACGCCGAAGCTATCGCCAATAAAGTAAGCGGTATCAAGTCCATTGCTTCGGATATTTCAAAGCGTTATCAAATTACTTCTAAAAGTAAAAATACCAATACTCAAGTAGTCGGAACAGAAACTGCTTATGCGACTGTGCGCAATGTCACAATTGATTTAGGTAATTTTATTACTGATCAGGACTATAAAGCACAATCAAAGGTGGCGGTTTTAGGCCCTACGACGAGAGATGATTTGTTTGGAGAGAATGTTAATCCAGTCGGTCAAAAAATTAAGATAAACAAAATTGAATTTAAAGTAGTCGGCGTTACTAAATCAAAAGGCGGTAGCGGTATGAACAATCAAGATGATATGGTCTACATACCTCTTACTGCTGCCAAAGCTTATTTATCAGGTGACAAATATTTATCAACTATCAGTATCGAATCAACTGACTCAAATAATTTGACCATAGTCCAAAATCAGGTTAGTGAATTATTATTAGATCGGCATAAAATTATTAACGCCGATCAAGCGGATTTTCAAATAATGAATCAAGCTGATATCGTCGCTACCGCTTCGTCGGTTACCGGCACTTTTACTATGTTATTGGCGGCGATTGCCGGGATTTCTTTGGTTGTTGGAGGAATTGGTATTATGAATATGATGCTTACTAATGTAACCGAGAGAACAAGAGAAATCGGTTTAAGAAAGGCTATTGGGGCAAAACGTGATGATATTTCCAACCAGTTTTTAGCTGAATCAATTATGTTGACTTTTATCGGTGGAGTTTTGGGCGTCGCCTTAGGCTGGTCGGTCGCACAATTGATTTCTAAATTAGCTAATATAAGCACTGATGTTTCTATGGATTCGGTTCTGTTGGCCTTTGGAGTTTCAGCTTTAATCGGTATTGTTTTTGGCTATTATCCAGCTAAAAGAGCTGCTAAATTAAATCCAATTGATGCTTTGCGTTATGAATAAAATTATAAATAAAAAAAATAAAAGTATGGAAAAAAAACAATTTTCTAAACAATTAATTATTTTTATAATCATTGTTTTAGTAGTCGGTGCCGGTTGTTTTTATGCTGGAACCAAGCTTAACAACAACAGTAGAAAACAATTTCCTATCGGCCAAGGAAATTTTAACGGTCAAGGCAATCGAGTTAACGCCGGTCAAGCCAAAAATAAGACTTCAGCAATGATTGGTGGGGAGATTGTTAAAAAAGATGATCAAAGTATTACTATTAAATTAATGGATGGTGGTTCGAAAACCGTTTATTTTGCCACGTCTACGCAAGTAGCCAAGTCGGTTGATGGGACTTTGGCTGATTTATCCACTGGAATTAATGTTATGGTTAGCGGCAAGACGGGGACTGACGGAAGCGTGAGCGCTCAGTATATTCAAATTAGACCGGCTTTGCCAAATCAGCTGAATGCAAATGATAGCACTAATACTAACAGCGGCGAACCGCAAAGAAGTGGCCGGATGATGGATGAAAACGGTAAGCCACAAGAGTAAAATAATTTTTTAAAATAATTTTAAAACAGCTTTTGAATTCAAGGGCTGTTTTTTGTATAAGTTTTTTAAAATATGCTATAATATTTATTATTGATAAAAAATATGTCAAACTATCAAAAAATATCTTCAAAAATTGAAAAAGTAATTATAAATAATCCAGCTACACCCAATGAAATAGTTTGGGTTAATATTGTTGATGCTGGTAAAAGCGAAATAGAATATTTGCGTAAAGAATATGGTTTTGATATGCAGCACTTGAAAGCTTCGACAGCTAAAGTTTTTAGCCAACGGCCGATGTTGATGGATGAAGAAGATTATTTATTTATGATTTTACATTTTCCAGTCTTTAATGGCGGACATATTATGACTGGGGAGATTGAGTTTTTTATCGGACATGGCTATTTGATTACTATTCATAACAATAATGTAACTGGCTTAAGCGAATTATTTAATTTAGCCAAGAAGTCGCCGAAAGATTTAGTTTGTTATAACCAAGATTCTTCGGCCATACTTTTAGCTGAATTATTAGACAAAATGCTTAAGGCTTGTTATTTGATTATTGATGAAAATTCAAAATCAATCGACCAAGCTGAGGAAATAATTTTTAATTATGAACAGAAACAAGCTGTGGCCTTGATTTTAAATTTACGGCATAACATTATCAGTATTCGCAGGATTATGCAGAACCATAAAAATATTTTACAGAAATTGATGCTTTTAAAAAGCTCCGTTGTTCCGCCAAACGAAATTAAAGAACATTATTTAGAATTAGTTGAACATTCTAAGAGAATTTGGGAAATGCTTGAAAATCAAAAAGAAATGGTTGAGGTATTAAATAATACCAACGAATCTTTGTTAAATGACAAGATGACCAGTATTATGAAAACCTTGACTATTTTTTCAGTTATTGTTTATCCGTTAACCTTAGTGGCTGGGATTTTTGGTATGAATGCTAAAGTAATGCCTTTAGTTGATAACCCTTATGGATTTTGGATGATTTTAATATTAATGTTTTGTTTAAGCACATTGATGTTGTTATATTTTTTTAAAAAACGTTGGTTACCATAAAAATTTTTTTATACTATATTTATACAAAAACTACTAATTTTAAAGTTAGTAGTTTTATTATTTTATTGGATAGGCTATAATTATGATATATGGCAGAACAGTTTACTCCCAAAATAGAAGAAGGAGCAAGAGAAACGATTAGGCGCCCGGAAAGCGTGCCTAATCGGTCTTTTGAAAACAAAAGAAGATTCGAGAGCAGTGGAGAACAAGTATCAAAATTAGAAAGCGTCCCGTCAACACCAGTTTATCAGCCTGTGTTTAATAAGCCATCAAGTGTTGTGCCTTTTAACGCGCTAAGAACAGAGGCGCGTATTAAAGAAATAGAAAATGTTTTAGAAGAAGATCTGGCAGAAATTTATTTTGCTTTATCGCCGGTCGATCAGCAGAGATTTAAGAATGAAGGAGAAAAAACAGCTGTTGAAATAAATAGCATGTTGTATGATGCTAAAACGACTATTCAAAAAATTGTTGATGCAATTAGGCGTTGGCTTGGTAATATTCCTGGTGTTAATAAATTTTTTATTGAGCAGGAGGCCAAAATCAAGGCCGATAAAATAATCCTTAGGACACGCTAAAATATATGTATAATGAAGAAGATTTGATCAATAGTAGCTCTCCAGCGCCAGTTATTACTAATCAATACTATGGCAGCCTAATCGGCCTGTCTGTTTTTGTTTTTATTATTATCATTTGTTTGATTATTATAAAAATAATCAGGCATAATTATCGCAAGCAGAAGCATTTTATCCATACTATTTTGCAAATTCGTTTGCCCCATGAAATAAAAGAAGAAGATGAACGTCGAGACCCTAAGGAATATTTGCGTCACGAAATTGCTAAATCAGAAACTATTATCGAGGCCATCGGAGGCTTGCGCGCTGAACGGGGATTTAAGGCTTGGCTTGAGGGTCGGAATGATGTTTTTAGTCTTGAGATTGTGGCTCAAAACGGTTTGATAGATTTTTATTTAGCCACGCCAGAACATCAGGCTTTATATGTTGAAAAACAAATTCACGCTCATTATCCTGACGCTTCTGTTATAAAAGTCAAAGACTATAATATTTTTCGCCCAAGTAACGTGATTGCGGCCGGTATGATGATGACAACCAGGATTTTTGTTTTGCCGATTAAGACTTATTTAAAAGAAGATGTCGACTCTCTTAATTCAATCCTAAATGTTTTATCAAAATTAGATGATAATGAGGCAATGGCTATACAATTAGTTGTTCGTTCGGCTAAAAAAAGCTGGCACCAAACTTGCAGCACGGTTGTTAAAAGAGCTTATCGTAATAATTCTTTAACCCAAGCTTTAAAATATAATAAAACTTTAGCTGTTTTTAATTTTGTCGGACAGATGTTTGCGTCAAGTGAAATCAAGAAACGCGAGCTTGAATTTAATGCTAAGAAACAGATAACTGACATGGAACGTGAAGTTATCAAGTCTATCGAAGAGAAAAATTCTAAAGCTGGACTGGATGTCAATGTCCGCATAGTTGTTTCTAGTCCTTATATTAATAATGCTGAACGTTTTTTGTATGACGCAGCTTCAAGCTTTGCTCAGTATAATTATTTTGATTATGGGAATAATTTTTTGTCCGCGCCTTTAAGACACAATGAGCATAATATAATTTCCGATTTTATTCATCGCCGTTTTAATGATAACAATTCTTTTTTATTAAATACCGAAGAAATTACCAGTCTTTTTCATTTACCTTTAGTTACGGCAGAAACGCCAAGTATTAATTGGCTTGAATCCAAACAAGCAGCTGCGCCAGTCCAAACGCCTAAGCAAGGCTTGATTTTAGGTTATAATGAATATCGGGGCGAGCGACAAGAAATAAAGATAAAGACAGCTGACCGTTTGCGCCACATGTATATGGTTGGTAAGTCTGGTGTCGGTAAATCAGTCTTGTTAGCTAATATGGCAATACAAGACGCTATTAATGGCGATGGATTTTGTGTTTTGGATCCGCATGGAGATTTGGTTGATGATATTTTAGAAAGAATTCCAGCTAATAGGATTAATGATGTTATTTGTTTTTCACCAGCTGATATGGCTCGGCCGATGGGTTTGAATTTATTGGAATATGATCCGCGTTATCCAGAACAGAAAACTTTTGTCATTAATGAAATGATTGGTATTTTTGACAAATTATATGATTTAAAATCAACTGGCGGACCGATTTTTGAGCAGTATATGCGTAATGCTATGCTTTTAATTATGTCTGATCCAGAATCCGGTTCGACTTTGCTTGAAATCCCAAGGGTTTTATCTGATGCTGATTTCAGGAATGCTAAGCTTGACCGTTGTAATGATGCCACCGTGGTTAATTTTTGGATAAATGAAGCAGCTAAAGCCGGTGGGGATGCGGCTTTGGCTAATATCGTACCCTATATCACTTCTAAGCTGACTACTTTTATTTCCAATGATATAATGCGTCCGATTATCGGTCAGCAAAATTCAGCTTTTAATTTACGCGAAATTATGGATTCTAAAAAAATCCTATTAGTTAGCTTGCCTAAGGGCGTGATTGGAGAATTGAATGCTCATCTGCTTGGTATGATTTTGGTTGGCAAGATTTTGATGGCCGCGCTATCTCGGGCTGATAATCCTCAAAGTGCTCGTAATCCATTTTATTTATATATTGATGAATTTCAGAATTTTACCACCGACTCCATTACTCAAGTATTATCGGAAGCCAGGAAATACGGCCTTGGTTTGATTTTAGCCCATCAGTATATTGGTCAGTTATCGCCTAAAGGTAACACCGCCATTAAAGAGGCGGTTTTCGGCAATGTCGGGTCGATTATTTCTTTTAAAGTCGGGCCCGAAGACGCTGAATTTTTAGAAAAAGCCTTTAAACCGGAATTTTCAGTTACAGACTTGATGAATGTTGACAAATACACAGCTTTTGTCAGACTATTGATTGATAATATGAATGCCCGAGCTTTCACCATGCAGACGCCTTGGCCTTTGTTTGGTCAAAGTGATAAAATGATAGCCCAACAGATAAAGGAAAATTCTAGGATTAAATACGGTGTCGAGCGTGAATTAGTTGAGGCGGAAATAAGGTTAAGGTCTCAAGCTTTTTAATTTATTATATGGAAGATAATTTACAGACGCGTTATCTTGAAGCCAAACAAGCTGGTGAAGAGGCTTTAGTAGAAAATACTATTTGGCAAAAACACAAATTGGAGCAAGCGTTGATGCGTAAAGTTTTTTTTATAATTATCTCTATTTTATCAATCTTGTTTTCTTTGGGACTGATAGTATGGCGCTCATTCTTTGTGCCAACGTATTCAAAGTGTCTTGATGATTGTGAAATAACAAGCCTTAGGAATACGGATGATCGTGATTGTAAAAGTTTGTGTCAAAAATATTTAAAAAAATAAACAAAAACAAAAATATGCAAAATTCAAATTTGTATCTTGGTGATGAAAAAGATTTAAATTCAGGTGATGAAATTATCTTTAATAATATTAAAAACGGCGCGGATGCTGTTGAAGATTATAAAGAAGACGAGGATTCCAATTATGGAGAATATGAGAAAAACGGTTTTCGGATTGTTAATGATGATGACGATTCGGTTATTGAAGATGAAACTGATGATTATTTAGAAAGACAGAGTGATATTAATGACAACGATAATGATTTTAATGATTCAGAAGAGGAAACTGTCCGCGAAATACCTTTATCAGCGCTATTAAAAAAATCAGCTAAAAAAATACCTGAAGAAGTGCCAGCTAATTCAGTGGCTATACCAGCCGCTCGATTAGTTGCTTTAAAAAATATGGCTGATCGCCTAAAAGCCGACTTGATTGAATTATCAGATGCTATCGCCGCTTTAGCTGGTGAAGCGCCATCAGTTAATTTTAAAGATGGCGCAGCAGTTGAAACGAAAGATGAATCCGGCAAAATTATTGAAGGAGTTTTTGATGGTGGAAAAATGATCGGTTCGGACGGACAAACTTATTCCGTGCCGATAAATTATGCTTCCAAATCTAAATTAGTGGAGGGGGACATCATGAAATTGACAATCAACAAGAATGGTTCATTTGTGTTTAAGCAAATTGGTCCGATTGAGCGTAAACATTTGATTGGCGTTTTAGCTCAAGATGAAGAAGATAATTATTGGGTTTTTGTTGGCAGTAAGAAGTGGCGCATCCTTTCAGCTAGTGTTACTTATTTTAAAGGCAGTGTTGGTGATGAAGCAACGATTTTAGTGCCTAAAGAAGGCGCTAGTCGCTGGGCAGCGGTTGAAAATATTGTCCATAAAAATAATATTTAAAGATTTTTTGTTTTAGAATATTCGTAATAATATATCGACAACTATTTTTTTCTTTTTATATAGATAACCTTTCTGAATTAACACAAAATCTGTCAATTCAGTTTAGTAAGACTAGCGTCGCTGCTCCACAACTCAGACAAAAATATTATTATTAATACAATGTATTTTTGTCTTCAAACATGTGTCGCTACGCTCCTGGTCTTACGACTGAATTGAAACGATTTCTCATAATTCATAAAAGTTATCTATGGGTAATATTTTATTTTTATTTAAAAATCGCTAAATATGGCGATTTTTGACATTTTATGGTCTGACGGGTAAGATAAAGGAGAAATTTATGGCTACATTATACAGAAAATATCGTCCACAATGCTTTAAAGAGGTGGTGGGACAAAATCATATAAAAATTGCTTTAGAATATGAATTAAAGACCAATCAATTGGCTCATTCATATTTGTTTTGTGGCCCCCGAGCTGTTGGCAAAACCACTTTGGCGCGTGTTTTAGCCAAGTCTTTGAATTGTTTAAATCGCCAACCAGGTGACGCTGAGCCTTGTAATGAGTGTGTGGCCTGCAAGTCAATTTCGGCCGGCAACGCGATTGATATGATTGAGATTGACGCTGCCAGCCATACCGGAGTTGATAATGTTCGTGAAAATATTATTGCCGGCGCTAGAATCTCTCCGAGTTCTTTGGCTTACAAGATTTTTATTATCGATGAAGTTCACATGCTTTCAACAGCTGCTTTTAACGCGTTATTGAAGATTATGGAAGAACCGCCGGCTTTTGTGGTTTTTATTTTATGTACGACTGAAGTCCACAAGATTCCATCGACGATTATTAGCCGTTGTCAACGTTTTGATTTTAAGAAAATCAGTGTTACTGACATTGTCCGTAAATTAGAATTTGTTTTAAAAGCAGAGGGGATTAGCGCCGATAAAGAGGTGTTGGAAAGTATCGCTCGTTATTCTGGTGGTCATATGCGTGATGCCGAAAGCGCTTTGGGACAAGTTATCTCTTTATCTGAAATGCCAGCTACCGGAGGTTTATTAACCATTACCAAAGATCAAGCCGAATTAGTTATTCCTAAAAATGATTTAGAACAGGCGGTCACTTTGTTGGAATTTTTAGCGGCGCGAGATGCTGCTAATGCTATCCGTTTGATTAATAGTGTTTTGGATGATGGTTTTGATTTAAAAGTTTTTTGGATTGATGTCATAGAAATTACTAGGCAAATGATGATTATCAAAATTAATCCAGAGTTGATTGCCGGATTGGGAGTTGATTTGGGAGAAACTTTGACTGCTAAGATACTAAAGATAGTTGATAGAGTTAGCGTCGATTGGCTTATTAAAGCTTTAAAGAAGATTTTGGAAGCTAAAAATAGCTTTAAAGATGATGTTTTCCAGCAATTACCTTTGGAAATAGCCGTAATAGAGATAGCTGATGCGCAAATTATCCATAAAAATATTGTTCATGAAGAGGTCTTGCCAGAAAAGAAGGAATATGTTAATGTGTCGCTTGAAAGCGAACCAAAAAATATTGAAAAGCCAACTATTGTTGCCTCGGCAAGTTTTTTGAATGATTGGCCTAGAGTTATGGCTGTTTTGAAAGAAAGGCACCCAGCATTATTTTTTGCCTTCCGTTTATCTAAGCCAAGAGAAATTGAAGATAATAAGTTAAGCTTGGTTTTTAAGCACAAAATTCATCGCGATCGTATTGCTGAGCAGGATGTAAAACAAAAAATTGAAAATATTTTAGAAGAAATATATAATAGAAAAATGTTTTTAGAAACTATTTTGGATGAAACGATTGATTTGGATAGCAATGAAGAAAAAAATGTTTTATCTAGTGCTGATCAGGCGATTGATGATGTGTTAAAGAATTTTGGCGGCCGAATTGTTGGCTAAGCCTTTATTCGGGAATCGTCTAATGGTAGTCGCCTCATCGGCGACCCGCCGAAGAGACGGGGGCAACAGGTTTAAAATTATTTATTCGGGAATCGTCTAATGGTAGGACAACAGGTTCTGGTCCTGTTTATTGGGGTTCGAATCCCTATTCCCGAGCCAACACATTTTTGGTGTAGTAGACCGAGATATTTCGTCTAATATCAGCCAAAAAACAAGAAAACATGATTTAGGTCATGTTTTTTTGTTAGAGCCAAATTAGTGAAAAGAGCTGTAAATAAAGGGGATTTTTAGTTCTAGTCCGAGTCCCCGTTTTTATTTATATTTTTATGTTAAAATAAATGTAGATACTTTTTAAACGATGATAAACTAAAGGTCGGTGTCATCTATAAATATAATTAATTTTAATTTAGTATGGCGTTATCAAAATTTACCTTAGATTATAATGAGAAAAAGGGTAAGTGGGATCTGACTAATGATAAAACCGATAAAGTTGTTAAATCTTTTGAAACCAAAGATGCTGCAACTACTGCTGGTGCATTAAAAAAGGCGGTAGGGAAAGAAGGCGGATCTGTTAAGATTCAGAAGGCTGACGGGAAGTTTCAGGAAGAAAGAACTTATCCAAAAAGCGAAGACCCAAAAAGCTCTAAAGGTTAAATAAAATTTAAACAAAAAGATCTTCATTAGGTCTTTTTGTTTTTGACTAAAATTAGTTTTTATATTATTATTAAATTGATCAAATTAGGCCATTTGATACGAAAATTGTTAAATTAAGAAATTTAAGCTTTTTTCGGGATTTATTTAATGCCTGTCAATAGCCCTATAAAACGGACTATTTCGCAGCACACCTGAGCTTTACCGCTCAGCGTGCGCTTCGCGCCGCTTCGCGGCAACAAGCAAATAATTAAATAGATTAAATTAACGAACATATAAATTATATCATTTAATTTACTAGGTACTTGAATTGGCTTAGAGGGCGTCAGCTTATCAGAGGAAGCCCTATTCCAGTAGTTGAAATCTCTGATGTTGTGTTTGGCCTAATCACATCCGCGCGGAAGAGTTATTTATAGGATTACCTTGCCTAAACTCTTCCACTGATTTATAGCAAATTTATATATGGCTCTTATTGAAGATTTATTTGATAAATGGGTAAAAGCTGAGGGAGTAAAACTTTCTCGAAAAAAAGTTAATAGGAAAGAAGAGGCGGGAGCTAAAAGAACGTATTTACATTTTGACCTGAGAAGACCGAAGTCTTCTCTTTTTAGTTTAAAAAATGAATTTTTAAACCAAGATAAGGTTGCAAGACATGGGTATTGGCCATTTTTAAAGATGACTATTGATACTCCGAGAATAAAAAATGTCAAAGAAGATGCTGTCGGAAAATTTAAGAATAGAGATAGAAGAAAAGAAATAAAGAAAAGAGAGGTATATTATGCATCTCATTATGACGCCCTTATATATTCTTGGTATTCGTTTCTCCTTAATAGTTTTTATGAAGATAAATTAAAATTACTTGGGATAAATGATTGTGTGACAGCCTACAGGAAGATTCCTGTAACTAATGGCGATAAAAAAAATAAATCAAGCATAGATTTTGCTTTTGAAGTTTTTGGTTTTATTCGTCAGAAGGAGGAGTGTGTTGCTATCGTTTCCGACATTACTAAATTTTTTGATAGTTTAGATCACGAAATTTTAAAAAAAGAATGGTGCCAAGTTATTGGCCAAACAGACTCTCAGAAATTACCAAACGATCATTATTCAGTATATAACAACCTGACAAAATTTAAATTTGTTGACGCTAAGAATGTTTTTAAAAAAGCTGGGATTAAATTTAAAAAAATAGTAGATAAAACAGATAAACATGATATCAAAATTTTTAAGGCTCCTTTTAAAAATGGGAAGAAGATTGAAAAGATTTGTGAAGATAAAAAGGAATTTTTGAGTCTAATAGTAGATAATGGTTTTATTCAGGGTAATCATAATAAAAATAATTTAAAAGATAGTAAAAGAATGGGTCAAACGTGTGGCATAATGCAAGGAGCGCCGATTAGCGCTACTTTGGCCAATATATACATGTTAGAGTTTGATAAAGAAATTAGTGATTATGTTAATAAGATCGGCGGGATTTATAGAAGATATAGCGATGATTTAGTCGTTATTTGTGGCATTGATAAATACAAAGAGGCTATTGAATTTGTTTGTGAAAGCATAAAAAAGTATGAGTTAAAAATCAATCCAAATAAAACCGATATAACATTATTTATTAAAAATAATAGTGGCTTGATTAGAGGGTTTAAAGAAATATATTTAAAATCAGTGGATAAAAAGACAGAAAATCTTTTTTATAAAAGCATGCAATATTTGGGGTTTGAATATGACGGACAAAATGCATTTTTAAGGTCTAGTAGCTTATCAAAATACTATAGAAAAATGAAATCAAAAATAGGCAAGTCAGTTAATATGGCCTATGGAAAGAGATCAAAAAGCAAAGATGATAGAAAAATATTTACAAAATTGTTAATAAAGAAATATATTTATAGAGGACGGAGAAGTTTTATTTCGTATGCTTATCGGTCTATTGATATAAGTTTGAAGATATTAGGCAGTGATTCTATAAGAAAACAATTGTCAAAACGATACAATATAATGCTTGAAGAAATTGATAAAAAAGTAGGCTTAAAAATTGGTAAATATCGCTAGATCACCAATGATAACGGTATAACATATATTTGTTTTTTTGACTTTAGCGTTAATTTGTGGGATTATAAAGAAAAGATAAAGAAAATATAAATTTTTTCTAAATTAAACATAATATTTTATGCCAGAAGAAGCCTCTCGTATTTGGCATCCTAATTTTAAAAAATATACAGATTTTATTGTTAAGCACCCAAATTATAAGGGGTTATTTTTTGAGTATTCCGCAGATGGTAATGTTAAATGGGTTGTCACTGGAAAATCTGATAACGGCTTAAAGAGAAGAGTCTGGTGGAATGCGAGGTGCCGTGAAAATAAAATAAAAATAGAACCGGGGTGTTATGCCAAAATCGCATTAGCAATTCATCCGACAAAAAAACATGTTTGTCAGATTTGTGGAAAATCATTGATTATAGAATATGTATATCCAAACAAAAGATTGATTAATAATATCAAGAAAGAATTTGGTATTGAGTATACTCCATACGATAAAACAATCTTTGATATAGTTAATGATCTTGCCAAAAACCTAATAAATTTGAATAAATTCTTAACAATTTTTAAAATAAGTGGCCCATCTATTAAGACTAAGAAAGAGCTTAATGATTATATATATCAAGAGTTTACACAAAAAAATGTAAAAGCATTTTTATCCCCGGGTGTCATGAGTAATTCTCCTGATAGATTTGACGGATTCCATTCTGATGGTAATTGTTGCAGGGGCGTTTCCGACAAAGGGAGGCATAAAGATAATTTATCTAGGTATGGTCAGGATAGGAGAGTCTATGAAAATTGGGCTGACGGTAATTGGAAGATGGCAGATAGGTTGATGTCAGAATTTAGTAACTATGGTTTGAGTGCTGATCACATTGGTCCAATATCTCTAGGTTTCTGCCATCGTCCTAAATTTCAACCAATGACCAGAGAACAAAACTCTACAAAAAATAATAGGATGAGTTTTAACGATGTAAAAATTTTAATAAATGATGAACTTGAAGGAGATAAAGTTATTTCTTGGCATTCTAGGTTCATTTGGGATAATTTAAAAGGTGGGGTGAAAAACGATAAAGATGCTGTAAAATTGAGTTCTTTGATGAGGGCAAATTTGCATCATATTTTAACTATATTTTCTATCATTAAAGATAATGGATATGAGAGTTTCTTAAAACGTTTATTGCATCCAGAGTATTCTTTTTATGATTATAAATTTATAGGGTTTAACCCAAAAGATGGAACATATAAAGAAGTAAAAGCTATTGAGCGCACTGGAAAAAATCAGCAGAATAATGTTGGAAGATATTTAAGAATAGCTTTTGATGAATTGGATCAATATAGGAGTATTAGTAACCGGAAGACAAAAGAATTAAATAACGCTATTATTAATAAAGAAATAGAGAAGTTGTTGGCTCAACTTAAGGGTAATAAAAATCAGCAAGCGTTTAAAAACCTGCAACAGATTTTTAAAATACTTGCTGACCAAGCGGCTAATAGTTGGTAGTTATTTTTTGATTTTATTTATTAATTCGTCGGCTGTAATTTTGCCAGATAAAAATTTTTGATATTCACACTCTGGCTTTGGAGTTAAGTTGATAAGATTCTCTCTATTGCTTATCTTTACGTTAGGAAGATTACCAATAGCATCTTTTACAGTAACATAATTTGACTCTTCCGTTATAATTTCTTCGGGAAAACATTTCTCGGGATTGCCATTTTTTACGCCAATCATTACAACCCTTTTTCTTTTTTGGGGAACACCGAACTTAACAGCATGCATTTTTTTACCAAAAAATTTATATCCTAAATCAGAAAAGTTTTCCTTGATGCTTTCGTAAGTTTTTCCACCATTACTTGTTATTATGCCTTCAACGTTTTCTACTACAACCACCTTGGGTTGTATTTTTTTAACTATTTCAACGAATTCCTTGTATAAAAAATTTCTAGGGTCTTCAACAATTCTTTTTCCGGCATAAGAAAAACCCTGGCAAGGTGGTCCGCCTACTACGATATCAATTTTTTTATTTTTTATTGCTTTGAATAAATCGTCCTTTATTTCTTTTTTAGTTATGTCACCTTCAATAAATATTGTATTTTTATGATTTTTCTTATAAGTTTGGCAAGCCGCATTAAAATTATCATTAGCCGCTACTATATTGTAACCAGCTAACTCAAACCCTTTACTTAAACCACCTGATCCGCAAAATAAATCAAGCACATTTTTAGTTTTTGTTTCTTTTTTTATTTGTTTGGCAATTGAGTAGGCCAATAATGGGGGGACGGCATTCCCAATTTGTTTACAAAAAGATGTGTTGGATCCCTCAAATATATAATTATCAGGAAAAGATTGCAATCTCGCCGCTTCTCGTGCGCTTATGACACGATTTTCTTTTGGATGTATGTAAGCCCCATTACCCGGTCTGTTAAAATATGTGGTTATAGTGTAACTAGGTTTACCCCACTCTAATCTTCCGTAAAGAGTTGTCCGCCCACCACTCAATCTAATTTGCTCTAGCCTTTTTGATGGTATTGATTTTGGAATATTTTTCCAGTTTCCACCAGCAGGGATGGATACAACCATTTTCATGTCGTTTTCGCTAAGTGGATATGTTACGTGATTATATATCATAAATATTGTTTGGTAATATAAAGCTTTTCTTCTTTACTAATATTATAAAGATTAAAAATTAAATCATTTAAATTATTGATTAAAGTGTTTGTATTACTAGTCTTTTTTAACAAAATTTTATTTACAATATCCTCTATCTCTTTCCTTTGTTTCTCGTTCGGTAGAACAATTGGTAATTCGGATATCTCATAATTACTTACATGATTATTTGAGTTTGTTAATTTAAATCGCCAATCCATCAGATTAGAGTTTAAAACCCCTAATAAATATTTAAGTGATAAGCTTTCTTCCGTTTTAAACAAGTCATTTGTTATTGCAATATAGTTACACGAGTTTCCTAATACAAAATTCTTGTCTATTAAGGCAAACTTTAGCCTTTTTTTAGAATGGATATTTGAAATTTGTTGGCAAACAATTCTTTTATTATTTATGTGACTACTTTTTGGTCCTATTTTTTTTACAAAATCATTTTTTACAAATAGATTCGTTTCTTGAATATTGAATTCTTTTATATTAGAGCCCTTTATAAGAGGGAGTTCAGTTTTTTGTTCTGTGATTGAAGATTTATAAAATGTTAAATCTAGTTCTCCTCTGAGATTTAAAATATTTTTAAATTCTCTAATTTTTTTATTTTTACTTATTTTTTTAAGAATATTTATACCGATTTCACTTTCTATAATTATTGGACTAGAGTTTGAGATGTTTGTTATAGTTTCATGACTGATTTTATATCCCTGTTTATCGAGTTGCTTATAATTATTAATTTCATCAACTATTTCTATAAGATCTGTTTTGTTGGCCTTGTCTATAACGAAAAAACTAAAAGCTTGAGAAATATCTGGAAAAAAATCATTTTTTTCCGAGATGGTGTAGATTTTATTTATTTTGTAATTATTTAATATTCTTTTTCTTAGCAATTCGCTTTGTTGATCGTTTAGGAGTGTTATTGGTATTAGTACCCCAATGGTCGCTTTTGCCGTGGAATACTGTTCAAGTATTTCTTCTAAAAATATTTTATATAAATTTAGAGTCCCTTCGTTATACTGATAAACCTTATTTTCTCTGATGAATTTCAATAAGAGAGTAACTTCGTCTAAATAATTATTTTTATCTCCGTCTTTATACTTATTAGCATTCGCCTTTAATAATTTATATGGAGGATTTGTTAAAATTACATCAAACTTTTTATCCTCATTAAATATTTTAAAAAGGTTATTCTTTTGAATATCTGTTTTGCAGATTTTGAACAAAACATCTCCCTTATAATAATTTTTTTGGCTTATTTTAATTTTTGCTGAATACTTATGATTTAAGTATAAAGGCAAAAATTTATTTATTATATCTATGGCGTCGCCATCTATATCAGAATAATAAATATTATTAATAATTTTTTGAAGTATTCCGGTATTGATGTTTTTTAATCTTTCAGTAATTTCGTCGATATACGCAATAATAAAGATGCCAACGCCAGCGCATGGTTCAAAAAAAGTAAGATTTTCTAAATCTTTATTTTGTATATTACAAATAGATTCTTTAGCTAAGCGTCTGGCGATTGCGTAATCCGTGTAATATATCCCAAAGTGTTTTCGCTTGTCCGTATTTGCTATTTTTTCTTTTTCTTTGCTTTTTTGATTAATGACCCCAATTAGATGTAATAAATTAATAGGGTCATTTTTTAAATTTTTATATAAAAAATCAAGCAGAGTATCATCTGTCTTTGGTTTGTTTGACAAAAAAGTTAGAAGATTGTCAACTAACTTTTTATCTAAGGATCCTGTCGGTATTGAATTGTATAAGTTATATATTTTATTCATTTTGGCTATTTCTATACTATATGAATGTACCATAAAAATAGGAGTTTTTAAAGCCCTAGTTTATTAGAGTAATTTGTTTATCTCTCATAACCAACTTACTTTCCAAGCACCCAAGCACTTCTCGTTTTTCAAGAATAGATCCTTCTTTAAGCACGTATTTAGCGTAGTTTCTAATATCTAGGTTCTTTTGTTTTTCGAAATCGCTACCGGTCACTCCAAGTATTCCTTTGCTGAATTTATAAAATCTATTTACCTCATCCTCAAATTTGTTCTTTATCCCTATCTCGTTGATATCAATTTTGTCCATTAGCCCGACTAATTGTTCAATCATTTCTTCTTCTCTTAATAAGCCATGATTACATTTTGTATTTCTGGACCTAGCACATCCATAATAGACATATCTTTTAACTGATCCGTCGACCAGTTTTTTAAATTTTTCTTCAGCAGTTATACCTGAACCGCAATGTCCGCATTTAATAAGTTTAGTAAAGGCGAATTCTTTACAATCCTGTCTGGAGATATTATTCCTGGTTAACCTTTCATTAGCCTTTGTATAAAGCTCCTTTGATATTATTGGCTCATATCCGCCCTTATACCATTTATCGCTTCCGGTTGGATATTCAAACTCGCCATAATAATATGGTTCCTTAATTATCCTTTGGACAAGACTAAGCGGCATGAGTTTCCCGCTTCTAGTTTTGAAATCGGTTTCACTATTTAGCCATTGGTGGATTTTGCGGCAGCTTAATTCTTCGTTCGCCATCTTCTCAAATATCTTCTTTACTATCGGTGCTCGCTTGGGGTCAACATATACTTTTCTTTCTCCTTTCTCAGCATATTTATCATGTAGATAGCCAAGCGGTGGTCTGCCGGGTCGCCAGCCTTGTTCGCATTTGGCCCTTAATCCTCGTTTTACATTCTCACCTTTATGGTCATTCTCAAGCTTGGCTTGAGAGCCTAATATCATTAGAAGGAATTTTTCATTTGGGCTATTGGTAAATTTCTGGCCATGGGTCCTAATTTCAATTATCTTTCCTTGATCCATTAAATCAACTATCGCTCCAAGGTCGCCGGCATTACGGCTTAACCTGTCCGGGGCCCAGCATAAGATGCCGTTAAAGACATCTTTTTTGATATCCGATATTAGCTTATTAAAAACAGGCCGTTGGCCTGAATCTTTAGCTGAGTGGCTTTCTTTCCGTATTTCAGTTATTTGGATATTATCCCTCATTGCCATCTCTAGCATCTCTTTAATCTGAGAGTCGATGGAAAGAGCTTGTTTTTCATCTTCCTCCGTTGATTTACGGGCGTATAAGCAATACCTCATTACGACCGGTAATACCTCTAAATTGCCCCTAGATTGCCCCAGGGCGACCGTTTGGGCGCCGTGGGTCGTACTTGCTTGATTCATATGTTTGTTTGTTATTACAAGCAATTAATGACGCAAAGCGACAGGGAAGTCTAGACCGATAAACAGACAAGCTGTAGACAACTTTATTTTACTTTTATGTGTTTTTAAGCTATATTTTAAGTGCAAAACTACATTTATTAAACGCAAGGATTTTAGCCATTTTTTGGTTAATTTTCCTATTCGTGCACAGGAACGGACACTCCGACCAGCATGAGTAGGAATCCTTGCGGAAACCAAAAATGTAGTTTTGCAACTAGGTCGGGTGTCCGTTTTTGTTTTTAACGGATTACCCAACCATTTAATAATTAACTTATTATTTTATGGAAGAAAAAATGAAGATAGGCCTATTAGGGGCTGGAGGAACTTTGAAAATCAAAGATGGTTATCTGAATTTTCTAAATCCTTATGGCAAAACTTTTAGAGTAATGGTTAACGATATCGAAACGGTCGTTGTTGATGTCGTTAGTATGGGGCAAGGGGAATTAAAGATTATTGGCCACGGCACTGAGTTGGCTAAAACAAAGATGCCGTCTACTTGGGCCAATAAATGTCAAGAATGGATATTGTCCATGATAAAGAAATAATATGAAAAATAAATTATTAATCATTTCTTTAGCAGTAATTGTTGCTTTAGGAATAATTCCATTTAAAACTTTTGGAGCAGAGAGTCTAGTTTCTAAGATGAAAGGCAAAATCTTGCTCCAAGTAGAATCTCACGGCGAAGCTTGGTATGTAAATCCGAAAGACGGCAAGCGATATTATATGGCTAATGGTTCAGAAGCCTATAACATCATGCGTACTTTGGGTGTTGGTATTACTAATTCCGATTTAGATAAAATAAAGGCCTATAAGAATGCCGCCAAGAAACAGTCTGGCAAAATCTTGCTCCAAGTAGAATCTCACGGCGAAGCCTATTATATTGATTCAAACGGCAATGCTAATTATCTAAAGGATGGTGAAGCCGCTTATCAGATAATGAGAAAGCTCGGTTTAGGAATAAAGACTAGTGATTTAAACAAGATTGAATTATCCGAAAAAGATAAAAGTTCGTCTTTATTGGTCACTCTATATCAAGTATTGGAAGTTGTTGACGGCGATACAATAAAAGTTAATTTAAACGGGGCTACAACTACTATTAGATTAATTGGCATGGATACTCCCGAAACTCTTGATCCGAGGAAAGTCGTCCAATGCTTCGGTAAAGAAGCTTCAGCTAAAGCTAAGGGATTATTATTCGGTAAAATGGTTAGATTAGAAGATGATTCTATTAAAGAGGAATTAGATAAATATTCTCGACCACTTAAATATGTTTATCTTGAAGATGGCACTTTGTATAACGATAAGATGATAAGAGATGGTTATGCTCATGAATATACTTATGATAAGCCGTACAAATATCAGGCTCAGTTTAAAGCGGCTCAGAAAGAAGCCAGTACTAATCTGCGCGGCTTGTGGGCTGTCGATACCTGTAATGGCGATACCACGAAAGCGGCCGATTCATCTTCTCAGTCGTCGACCGCTTCTAGTACCACCACCACAACCTCGATTAATAAATACTATACTTCCTCATATAGCACCTCGAAATATTACTATCCGGAGTCTTGCGATGGCTGGAAGGGCTTAGATGCAAGCTATTTAAGGTCATTTAATTCGTTATCCGAATTATTATCCGCTTTCCCGTCTAAAACCTTAAGTCCGTCTTGTAACTAATTATTTTCTTTAGCTTTCTTCTGATATTCTTCTATATAAGTTTTAAACTCATATATTTCTTCAAAGCCTATCGGTTCGCCGTTGGGCTTTGTTGGAATATCGCCATTCTTTTTAAGCTGGTCCCATAAGATTTGAGCGGCGGCATCCCATTTTGCCTTATTCTCATCTGCTTCACGATCAGCTTTATCTAATATATCTTCAAGAGTAATTTCCTTTTGAGGTGCCAGATTGAAATTGTCTCGGCGATGAACAATAACGACATTGGACTCATTATGTTTACGGTATTTCTTTGATAAATGAGATAAAGTGTACTCTATCGCTCGCTGATCTTTATTGCCCACGTTATATATCAAGCCATGCTCAGCTAAATTAATAATATTTTTTTGACCAATTATAACAGCAGCTTTAGCTTTTTTCCTGAAATCTTTATTATTCTCAAACCAGCGATAATAAGTCGAGGTGCTTATTCCAACCTTTTTGCATGCAGAGAGGACATTACCGAAACTTTCTAGTTCTTTGAGTAATTTATTTTTCAACTGCTGGCTCTTCATCTGTTTTGTTCTCAGTTATTTTAACAGCCGTCTTTCCGGTTTCTTTTTCCCATCTCTTAATAATAACTTCAGCATAGATAGGACATTTTTCCATGATGAAACAACGACGCCCCATTCTTACAGAAGCGATAAGCGTCGACCCGCTTCCGCCGAAAGGCTCTACTATCAAATCTCCACGCTTAGTTAAAACCTTGATATAGGGAATAAGTATTTCTAAGGGTTTGGTACCGAAGATAATGCCTTGTCCGGAAGATTTCTCATCATCGGCAATATATTCAATGAAATCAGTCGGGCAGATTTTTTTGCCCTTGCCGTATGATTCCCAATGCGGTTTGCCGGCAATAGCATAAAGAGCTGTGTCATATTCATTATCCAGTAGTTCATCGCCCTCATTTTCAATATTTAGTTCGATATCTTCGCTTCCGCCAACCATGGCAATATCGTGTTTGTTAAAGAATTTATGTTTAGAAGAGAAACCTTGTACTCGATTAGGCAGATGCCAGACAATCATATTCTTTACCTTCCAATGTTTTTCCATTTCGCTCCAGATTGTCCTTAGATTTTTCCAGTTTTCGTATACAATAATGGAAAAGTTTTCTTTAGCTACTTTACTGATATTACCTATCCAAAGTTCGGTAAAGTTATCGGGCAAAGATTCGGTGCCAATATATATTCTATTCTTTTTTGCGCCAAAGCCTTCGGTAATGCCATCTTTGTTTTTAGTTTTGCCCTTCAGGTAGTCTAAAATATATGGCGGATCAGTTAGACACATGTCGGCCTTATTTCCATCCATTAGGGCTATCGTGTCAGCTTCTATCATAGAATCTCCAACCATTAGCCTCGATCCATCTAAATCATAGATATCTCCAGTCTTGGCTTTTACATCGGTGATATTAAGTTTTTCTAATTCTTTTTGTAAATTGAATTGATCCGTCGTTTCATCAACAGGGAAGACATTATCTATTTCTTCTGAGGAAAATCCCACATTTTTAAGGAAAAATTCATCGAATTCTGCTAAAAGGTCATAATCAAATTCACCAGTATTTTTGTTTAGGCGAAGATTTAATTCCTTTTCTTTTTCTATATCATCTATATGAATATAGACGGCCGGGACAGTTGTTTCGCCGAGTTCATGTAAGGCTTGAAGGCGCATATGTCCGCCAATAACGATATTCATTCGTTCCGGAGAACCATTAAGAATTATCGGGTCGACCACCCCAAAGCTCTTAATGGACTCTTGAAGCTGAAGCATTTGCTCTCGAGTATGTTTTCTTGGATTATACGGTGCGAGGTTAAGTTCGTTAATCGGAACTTCCACGATTTTTAGATTGTTGTTTGTCATAATTTTTTGAATAAATTTTTTAATTTTTCTATTTTAATTATGACATCAATACAATAATCCCTGGACTGGAGTTGCATAACAAAAAAGAGCTAAAATTAGCTCTCTTGTTTAAGTTATTAACTCTAGGTTGCGGGAACGGATTAATCTAATATCAAATAATACTTTTCATTCAAAAAGTATCCAAGCTTATTATCAGACTCTATTAACTTATCATCAATTTCTAAAAATAATGAAGAATTTTTGTTAATTGATTCTATGGCTTTTCTTATGGAGCCAGGCGTTGAGTTGAGTATGTCTGAAATTTCTTGAGCTTTTAATTGCTCATTAGCTAATACCTTCAATATTTCGATTCTCATCTTTTCTTTATTCATTACGTATCTGCGGTTATCGATTGGGTTATATCCAAGCACGCCATTTTTATATAAACGTAGATTTATCTTCCCGTCTATGCCTTTGCCGGCCAGTATCTTATCAAACATAGACAGAGAAATAGCCTCAACTTGATCTAAAGCCTTGTCTAGGCTTGGATGCACAAGATAATTTTTTAGAATCTCAGCTGTTCTTGGTGATACTTTATGGCTAGCAATAAGCTCGGCTATACTTTTATCGAGGTCATCATAAAAACCCGCTTTTCTCATTTTTTTAACGGTTTCTCGCTGTAACTCACTTATTTCCTTGTATATTTTTAAGGCCTCGTGCTGGTCCTTGCTTATTGTTTCCATATATTTATATTTGTTTATATTATTACTAATTTCATTGACTTTTGTCAATTTTTATGGGAAAATTACATCATTAAAATGGTTAATATATAGTTTTAAAATGAATAGCAGCACTAAAATTAAAGGCATAGACTTTAAAGCTTCCAAGGATAGTGGTGTTTATATTTGTTATATAGAAGATTTTAGCCCTGAATTAATGTCAGAAATAAGAAATATGCTCAGTGGCATATGTTATGGTCAAGTTGTTGCATCTGAGCCGGGTGATTATTATAGCTATAAAGAAACACTAAGAGAGTTTTTAAGAAGATATAAACAAAAAAAAGAAAATACCAGAAAGGGTATGATTGGTGAACTCCTCGCACATTTATTAATTCCGAAGTATATAAACAATTTTCAAACAATTTCTATCATGAACAATAAAGAAGAGTCTGGAGTAAAAAAAGGTTTTGACGTTGTTTATTATGACAATGAACAGAAGGGGTTGTGGTATTCTGAGGTAAAATCAGGCGGAGATAAGGATGACGATGAAACAAATCGGAAGAATATTATTTTATTAAATAGAGCTAAATCAAAAAATAGTGGAATTTTATCTCATATTTCTGAAAAACCAGAAAAAGTTTTTTGGGATTCAGTTTTAGACGATGTAAAGTCAACCGTCTTTGATTCAAAAAAAGTATTGGACATCAAAAAATTATTAAAATCCGATTATTCTGATGTTATAAAGCATAAGAGCAAGAATGTACTTCTTAGCTCTGTTTTATATAAGGCGTTGGATAATAAAATTTGTCCGGTAAAGTTAGGGGACTATAAAGCGAAAATCAAGGATAAGGCTTTTGATGGCGTTATTATTTTTTCGATACAAAAGCCTACATACAAAAAAATAGAAAGTTTTCTAGAGCAAGAGATTAATAGCTGATATGAACAAGGCCGCAAAATTAAAAGATATACAAAATAAAAAATTATTAAATGAATCTATTTTTTTTGCTGCCTATAAAAGATTGTTTCTTGATAAATATGAAGATTTGTCAGAAGACGATCTTTTTTTATTATTAAAATTTGCAGTCATTTTTTCAAATACAGAGGATTATCATCTAAGAAAATTGGGTTATAAAATAATTTTAAGATATTCAAACTTATCTAATAATTATATCCCTTTGTATGATATTTCAATAAATTATAATTACATCCCGGTGTCTAAATTCATTGAGGGAAAATATCTTAGCAAGTATCTATTTAATGATAGTTTTTATAATTCATTTATTTCCGCTTCTTGTGATTATTTTAAAAAAGAAAAAGGAGATAGAACCATATATCTTTCTGAGGGGCAGAAAAGATTGGATACTTTTTCTAAAAAAGAAGAAGATTTTATTATCGTCGCTCCTACCTCCTATGGAAAATCAGAAATCATTATTTCTAAGGTTGAAGATAATATTGGTAAAAATGTATGTATTATTGTGCCGACAAAATCGTTATTGGCGCAAACAAAGAGAAATTTAACAAAGAATGTTAAAATTAGAAACTCTAAGTCCAGAGTGATAACTCATCCGGATATGTATTCCGAATCAGTCAACGGATTTATTGCTGTCTTAACTCAAGAAAGATTGCTTAGACTATTGCAAAAGCATCCAAAATTAATTTTTGATGTAGTTTTGATAGATGAGGCGCATAATATAATAGATATTGACCCTAGGGAAACCCTGGCCGTGCAGGATTTGCATATTTTAAAGAATAGAAATAGCTTAACAAAGTTTTACTATTTTACTCCATTTTTATCTCAACCGGAGAATATAAGAATATTTTCAAGTGATGATAACTTAGCTGTCGAAAATATTAATGAGTTTATAAAAGTTGAAAAATATTTTTATTCTGATTTAACGGCGAAGGATAGAAAACTATGTATTTATGATCAATTCCTTAATATGACTTTTGAGTCTGAGAAACAGACAGATGTTAAGGAATTTGATTTTATTAATCAACACGGAGCGACGAAAAACATAGTTTACCTAAATAGGCCTATTGATATTGAATCATTTTCTTTGTCTGTCAAAAATCCAATCGAGGTTGGTACAGAAATAAAAAAAGCCCAGGAGGCTTTAAAGGATTTTCTCCATAAGGATTATAACTTAATTAAGACAATTGAGAATGGAGTGGTTTATCATCATGGAAGCATGCCGGAAAATGTTCGCATGTATGTTGAGGATATATTCTCAAGAATTAATAATGTTAAATATATTGTTACCACCTCAACTTTATTACAGGGAGTTAATATTCCTGCTGAAAAAATATTTTTATTGTCATCCGCTAAAGGGAAAAAGAGTTTAAATCCTTCTCAGTTTAAAAATTTGACTGGTAGGGTTTGTAGATTTAGTGAAGTTTTTGATGACTTTTCTGGTAATCTTAATATGTTAGAACCAGAAGTTTACGTTTTGAAAAGTAGATATTCGTCAAAAAAATTCAATCCAGAAAATTTTTTAATAAAATCCGTGAAAGAGAACAAGATAATTAAAGATAAAATTGAAAATCCATTGATAAAACAAAACACCAGTGAACTTAATGATTTAGAAAAGCAAAATCTTAATGAATCTCTTGAATACTTAATAAATATTGAACCAGAAATCGTTACAGATAAAGACGTAAGAATAGTAAAATCAGAAATAGCGAAGTTGTGTTTTAAAAATAATGTTTATGACTTTGATATATATGAAAATGAATCCGTTATTAATAAAAACTATGATGATAATAAGGAGAGAATAAACATTAATGACCCCGAGGAGTTGCTATCGGTAATATTTGATATTTTTATTAAAAATGTAAGTTTAAGGCAAAAAGAACTTTATAATAAAGAAAAGAAATTCAGCGAAAAGAATATTAGTCGTTTAAGTGATGAAAAAACAAGGCGATTTTATGCTATGTTTTTATCATGGAAAATGAATAGCGCCCCTTATAAAATGATGATTGGAAAAATAGTTTCATATTGGAATAAGCTAGAGTCAGGAAAAAGAAAAATTTATGTAGGGTCTACTTGGGGTGACTGTAAAATGAATGATACTGATTTCAGAAATAACTATGTTGATTTAGACGAGAAAACTGAGTCTGCAATAGTCAATCTGGCGATTGTTCGTATAAAAGAAGAGCAAGATTATATTGATTATTTTATTGTAAAATATGTAGAAATTTTAAATGATTTAGGGTTTCTGAATAAAAGTTTTTATGAAAAAATAAAATATGGGACAGATGATCAAACTTTAATTATGATGTTAAAGGAGGGGTTCTCTATGGAGTTGGCAAAAAAAATGAAGGATGAAAAATATTTTAAATATATAGATATGGTGGATGGGCATATCATTGTAGATTATAATATTGTGGAAGATATGCGCTCAAATAAAGAAAATGATATATTAATTTTTGAAATCCAATTTTTTACGAATAAATAGATTTATATATCTTGTGGCTATTGTAAAAATATTTAAATAAGAAATATGAAGAAAAAAGAATATATATTTACTGAAAAAGAGATAGAAAATTTTGCTGGATTTTTTGATGCGCTTAAGAAAGTTCATATTCGTTTAATTAAAGAAGGGTATAAGATTAAGGATGGCAAGATAACTCCTCCAGATAAAAGTCTAAAAGGTAAATTATGAATGCCTCAACTACAGAAGTCGTAAAATATTTATTTAAAATCATTAGTGATGCTCAAGTACAAGCTTATCAGGCTCTTTGGGATGGTTTAATTTTATTCCTCTCTTCAAATTGGCTTTCGGTTACCGGCATATTACTGTTTTTATTAGTAGTTTCTTTTATTAAGGCAATTAATGGGCGATGGGGAATGTTTGGAAGTATAGCTTATAATTATTTATATTGGGGGATATTGTTTGTTTCAGGATTAATTTTTGGACCGAAGATTTTTGCTAATACCTATGTAGATATTGTCTATTTTCTTTTATATCTATTATGTTATTGGCTGGTTGGAAGATTTTTACGAAAGTTAAGATTTAATTAATTATGACCATTGAAGAGTTAAAGAAAATAATCGGAGATGATATATATTTAAGGTTAAGCAAAGAAGCGGACAAAGAGATTGCCTTGTCTTTGAAGATGGAATTAGTTGATAAATGGCATCAAGATAAATATTATCATCAAAGATTTTTATTAAATGAATTATCAGATATTTTTTACTTATTTGAGAATTTAAAACTTAAAATATTGCCAATAGAAATTATTAATATTCTATTTAGATGTAAGATGGTTTTTGCTGTTAATAATGAGAAGGAGTATATGCAAAGAGTCGGTAGTAATTTTTATGGTTTCTGGGGGTACAAAAATTTGGGCGCAGAAAGTCTTATTGATATAAAAATTAAAGGGCTATTTAATATTAATGAGAAGAAATTATTGTCTCATATTAAATTTTTTAGGGGCGATAATAATGAAACACAAGACTTCTTTGATAAATTATTTGCCGAATTGGATTTACCTTTTATGGCTTATATCAAGGATGAAAACATTATTAATAAACATAAAGAAATTGAACCTGGTTATAGAAGTTATGATCTAAAATCATCAATAGAGTTTTTTCAAATGCCATCAATTGCCTATTCTGTATTAGGGTCTGATGGATATATTACTTTTTATGCTACGGCACATTTACGAGCATTTTTTAATATGCTCCGTATAGCGAGTTTTATTCGTCCAGCGCAGATAGATTTTGATGAAAATAAAATATCAATTATGGCTCCCGAGAGCCCTACTATATTAGGTTCTCATTGTCTCGGTTGCTATTGTTGGGATGAATACAAAAAAAGGCCATGGGAAAAAATTCCCGACGGCGCTATGTTTTTGTCTTTTGGTTATCGTGGATTATCAGAAATGTGGCTAGATACTAGAACTTTTGAGCATTTAAGTAAATATATATCTGAAAATAAAATAATTTTTGAACATTTATCTAATCCATGGTCTGAAAAATCAATGAAAGACATTGAGCCAACTCTCGATATATTGAGCTCTGTAACTCAAATGCAGGATTTAGGTGCAAAAATATTACTAATATATTGCGCCTTGGAGCATTTATTCGTGCCAGGGGAAGGGAAAACAGAGAATAAAACCTTTATTGTTGGGGGAATAAATGCATTAAAGTCAGATTTACTGCCTTGGTTTGATGAATTATATAAATTACGATGTAGCTACGCACATAAGGGTTATATTACTTATAATGAAAAATTATTAGGCTTCATATTTATTTCTGTTAGCAATGTCTTTTCTTTGTTGGTTTTGAAGTTGGGTATCAAATAATTTAGTAAATCTCATAATTTTACTATTCTGTCAAATAGCTAATAAAATAAGTCATTTATACTGTCCCGTTTGTCCCATTTTTATTCCAAATACCCGACCGACTTCTGTTATTTTGACCTAGAAAAATCATCCTTAAACCCCTTGGAAAACGCTAGTTTTCCAGTTTGAATCCAACGTGGGGAGCAACAAAAAATAAGAGCAAGTTTTTTTAAAAAACTTGCTCTTATTTTTTGTTGTCTTGAATTGATAGGGATTCGAACAGGTTGGAAGCGAGTTAGATAGCTTGGCGGGTGAGCCAAGTTATCGCAACGAGCGTCGGACAAGGCTTTGGGAAAGCCTTGGATAAGCAAGGCGTTATGGCGAAGCCGTAGCCGAGCACGATAAATCCCTATTCCCGTATAAAATTAGTGTCTTTTTATTTTGTAGTTTTGGAAGGGATTCGAAGAGGTAGTATTATTGTTTATAATTGACTGAAAAAAGATAAAATGATAAAATTATTTTATCTACAATATGCACTCAAAAGCCTTCCAACTATTACTTATTTTAACGATAGCAATTGTTTTTTGTGTTACTCGTTTTGTTTGTGCTAGCGGTTTAACTTGGGAACAGAATAATTGGCTTGGCGGCTCGGGACAAAGCAGCTGGTCAGATGATACTAAATACGATAGTACTTCCGGTTTAAGCGCAACTAGTACTGGCCTTATTTTGCAAACAAAAAATAATTGGTATGACGCTTCCTGGAAATATCGTCAAAGTGTTTCGATCACCAATAACGCTGATTCTGACTTGAACAACTACCAGATCCCTATCTATATAAATACTGCCCAATTAATCAGCGATTCCAAGATGGCTTCTGATTGCAATGATATTAGAGTAGTTGACGTTAATGGCAATGTTTTGCCTACCTGGATTGCGACTGCGCCGACGGCCAATTCTTGTAACCATACAGCGACAAAATTATGGGTTAAGCTATCATTATTGCCGGTGACAGGGACTTCCTTATACATCTATTATGGAAATAATGAGGCCGCGGCTGTCAGCAATGGTCAGGATGTTTTTTCGATATTCGCCGATTTTACTTCCGGATCTTCATTGCCTAGTGGCTGGACAAAAACTGATATCGGCACGGCCGGCAGCGCGACAGTTGGCGGCGGAGTATTGTCAATTTCCAATGTTTACGGGGAAGATGTCTGGCAGAGCTCTTATGGCGCTACTCATGCTTATAGCACATCTACAGTTAGTAACGGTTTTGTGGCCGAAGCTTTGATTAATTCTCAAACGGGTTCCAGTGAATGGGCTAAAACCGGTATTACTGTCCAAAATACCGTGGCTTCCGGGGGTGGCAACGGCCAAGCTTTTATTGTAACAACACCAGGAAATGGTATTGCTTTCCAATATCAATCCTTGGAAGGGGAATTGTGTTCCGAAGGTAGCTGTCCAGGTGTTGTTGCGCCAAATCTCCAAACTAACGGCGGCTCCTATAGTTTTCCTTTGTTTTTAAAACTCACTAAAGACAACAGTAAGGAAATTAGTGGCTATTATAGTGCTAACGGTTCAAGCTGGAGTAAACAAGGTAATACAGAAATTCCTTGGGGAGCGACCGATACGCAATATGTCACTTTATTTGTTACGCCTCATTTAATTTCGGGAAGCAGCACGGCCACTTATTCATTTTTTTACGTCAGAAGCTATTCTGATTCCGAACCGACCGTTTCAACTCCGCAAAATGAAGAGGGTTCTTATACATCTTCCGGCACTTTGACCTCGTCTATTTTTGATACCGGTAGCGCGAGCGATTTCGGCTCGGTATCTTTTTCTTATGCGACCACAACGAACACATCCGTTACGTTAAAAATCAGGACTTCCAATAATGCCGATATGACTGGGGCAAGTGCTTTCAGTTCATGCGATTCAATAACTTCCGGAGCGGATATTTCTGTTAGTAACTGCGTTCAAGACCGGCAGCGCTATATTCAATATCAAGTAGCTTTAACAAGCGGCGACGGCCTTCATTCACCTAAATTAGAAGATTTTAGTTTGACTTATGCATCTACGCCAACTTACACTTTAAATTACCAAGCTTCCTCGGGTGGCTATATTTCTGGATTATCGACTCAAACCGTGTATTACGGTGATGACGGATCAAGCGTGACAGCCACGCCCAATTCTGGATATTATTTTTCTGGTTGGGATGACGGTTGCAAAGAAAAATCTCGGACAGAAACTAATGTTAAATCGAATTTTTCAGCAGTTGCTAATTTTGTCCATTCCCCAAGTAGTTCTTTTACCCCACCATCAACTCCAAAAATATCAGTTGAACCATTGTTTACAAATAATACGATTAATTGGTCGGTCACCAATGTTTATCAGATGGCTATTTCTGAAAACGCTGATTTTTCCAAATCAAGCTGGGTTCCTTATGAAGATTCATATAAGCAGACGGATAAAAATTTATATATAAAATTCAGAAGCCCGGACGGAGGGGAAAGTAAGGTTTATGTTATTCCTCCAAAAGAGGCCGAGGAAGTTGTCAGCCAAAAACAAGCTGCTGCACCTATTAAGCTTATTCCTGTTCCAAAAGAATCTATCGCTTCGACTAAGCCAATTAATCCCGCTAAACAAATACCCTCTAAACAAATATTTAATTTTAAAAAAGATTTAAAGCTGGGGATGGAAGCGCCGGATGTTGAGGAATTACAAAAATTCTTAAATAGCAATGGCTTTTTAATTGCTGCCAAGGGGATTGGATCTCCTGGTAATGAAAGTAATTATTTCGGACGGATGACGAGTGCAGCTTTGGCTAGATTTCAAAAAGCAAACAATATTTCTCCAGCAATCGGAGTTTTTGGGCCGATAACCAGAAAAGCTATTACAAAACTAACTAACTAATCATATTCCAAACTACGAGTGTATAAAAATAAAAACTCGCTTTTATTTTTATTGCTTTGGATTAGGAGGGATTCGAACATCCGCCTATGGCGGACTGGATAAATAAGTGAGTGCGTAATCACTACTACTGATAATTTATTATGTTGTTGACAATTTTTACTGTTAGTGTTATAGTCGCAACTAGGTATTTTTGTTAATACATTTAGGAGTACTTTAAAATGAATTTTCCATCTAATTGGTTTTTTACGATTAAAAATAGTCGGGTCGCACAATTGATTGGCGGTGTGTTTGTAATAATATTTTTTATTGCTTTAGTCATTGCCGGTATGGGATTATTGCCAATTTTAATAATTATCTGCTTGATAGTTCTGGCTATTTTGTTTGGTTCAATTAGAGAATTGGCCGGTAGCATTGTTATTGGTTTCTTAACAAAAATATATTTAACAGAAGTTAAAACTATTTTTAGTTTCTGGACCGATAGCCAATCTCTCAAGCAAACATTTGATTATATCGAAACTATTGATACCGTGCAGCTAATAATTATTTTATTTTTCTTTATTTACACCATATCCATTATCACTGGTTCGATTAAAATTTTTAATATCAGTGTTAATTCTGAACATAAAAAATAAAATAATTTAAAGTGGTTGCCACGATTGACTCTAAATTCAAAAAACGCTTCAAGATAAAATTTGAGGCGTTTTTCTTTTACAGAAAATTACACATAAGAAATGCCATAATATAAAAACTCGTTCTTATTTTTATAGTTTTGAAAAAAATTGTTTGATTTATCATATTGTTGTATAATAACTTAAGTAAGCAATTAATTTTTAAAACTTATGAAGAAATCACACGTATTTTTAGCAGTGCTGCTAATTTTGGCGGTCACAGCCATTGTTATTTGTGCTCTAAAATTTAATGGTCAACAGAAAAACGAAGACCGTTTCTCGGTTTCGGGATCTGGTATTATTTATGCCAAGGCCGATATTGCCAACATCCAACTTGGTTTTAAGACTGCAACTAAAAAAACAGCTGCCGAAGCAACTGTCGAAGGTAGCGCAAAGATTAGCGACATCATTAAGGTAATCAAATCTTTAGGAGTGGATGAAAAAGATATCCAAACCAGCAACTATAACCTTAATCCGGTCTATAACTACACCAATGTTAAAGGGCAGGAATTGACAGGTTACGAAGTTTATCAGAATTTAAGTATTAAAGTGCGTGATTTGACTAAAATCGGCGACATTATAGCTCGTGGCACTGAAAAAGGCGCTAACCAAATCGGCGGTATCAATTTTACAATTGATGATGAGTTTGCTTTAAAAAATCAGGCGCGAGAAATAGCTATTACTAAGGCTAAAGAAAAAGCAGTTTTAATTGCCGAACAATCTGGCATGAAGCTCGGTGAAGTAAAAAATGTTTCTGAAAGTTCAAATGAAGGCGGAGTTGTTCCAATGTATGCCAATGCTAAAATGGAATTTGCTGCTGGTTCTAATGCCGACCAAATTGCCAGCCCAGAAATCGCTACCGGCCAAAACCAAATTAAAGTAACTGTTACTTTGACTTACGAAGTGAAATAGTAAGAATCATCAGCTTGTTTTGGCTAATTTAAAGATAAACTTGACTATGATGTGAGTTGTGCTATATTTAAAATCGTATAAAAATAAAATATTATTAATTATTATTTATAAAAAATATGGCTAAAAGAAGCACCGGAGTCGGCAAGGGTAAAAAATCAACTTCTCACAAAACTGCCAAAAGGCTTGAGATTAAAAGAGTGATGCTGGAAGAAAAAGCTGCTAAGAGAAGGCATAAATAAGGTTTATATCATTTTTAGATTACCTATAATTTAAAAGCGGACGTAATTGTCTGCTTTTTTATTATGGTGTCATAAATGTTCTATACAACTTATTTTGTCAACATTATTAAAATATGGTATAATATAATTTACCCAATTAACTAAATTAATTTAAGGGTTAAAGCCATTATCAATATGACTAAAAAAATTTATTGGCTATTCGTCTTTTGTTTTTTGTTAGCAAGTTCAACGGCAGCCGCTCCGCCAACATCTCCTTATGCTCCCGGTCAAACACTTAATCCGACTTGCAATCCCGGGACGACTAATTGCACGGTTACTCCAGCTTCAGCTGCTGGCGCAAATTCAGACATCACTTCTTTGAGTGGCTTAACAACTCCATTGTCAGTCAGCCAAGGAGGAACAGGTTTAAGCTCCGGTGGTTCTAATGGCCAATTTTTTAAAATTTCTAATAGTAATTTACCGGCGTGGGAAACGGTCGGATTAAATAATATTGATGGAACCCTAAGCGTTTTAAAAGGCGGAACTGGGTTGAGCACGATAGGCGCCGGTGAACTTTTATATGCAAATAGCGCTAATAATCTATCTCCGTTGGCGTTGCATAATAATTTGGTGATTAATAGCGGGGCATTGGAAGTAAATGATAGCAGTTTAAATTTGAACGCCAATCAAATTTCTGATTTTAATGGATCAGTTGATGAGCGCATTATTCTACAAAAAGCCCAGCTTAACGGTTTGGCAACTTTGGGCGCTGACGGTAAAATACCGACTGACCAATTAAATCAGATATCAGTCAATAACACTTTTGTTGTTACCAGCTCCGCCAATCTAACTTCTTTATCAGCTTTGGTTGGCGATCTGGCGGTTGCCACCAGCAATAATAAGACTTATGTTTTGCAAAGTTTGCCGGCCAGCACTTTAGGTAATGGGATAGAATTATTAACGCCAGCTTCTGTTGCGAGTGTTAATTCTAAAACCGGCGCAGTCGATTTAACGACAACCGACATCCCTGAAGGAACAAATTTATATTTTACTGATGAGCGATCAGATGATCGAGTCGGAGCCCTCATTAATGATGGAATTGGAATTTATAAAATATATGACGATAGCAATAACACATTGTCTTTAAATATTAATGAGAGTGTGTTGTCGATGAATAATTTAGGCGGCACACCTCTTTTACCAAGTAATGGCGGAACCGGTTTGAGTTCAATTTCCACTGGAGAATTAATTTATGGTTCCGGCACGAATATTTTTAGCAGCCTTGGTCCGGGTTCAACCGGCCAAGTTTTAAAAATAAATAGTGGTTTGCCAGTTTGGGGTACTGATTCTGATACTTTATATACGGCTGGCACAGGTTTAAATTTAGCTAGCAATGCTTTTTCAGTTGACCAATCTGTCTTAAATTTAAATAATTTTACCGGTGTTTTGAGCGTTGATAAGGGCGGCACCGGACAGACTACAACTAGCACCGCGTTTAACGCTTTAGCGCCAATTCAAACAGGCAATAATGGTAAATTCTTAACCACTGACGGAGCTAATGTCTTGTGGGCGGCAGTTCCAGGTGGGATTACCGATCATCTTTTATTATCTAATATCGGCTCCAACACTCACGCTCAAATAGATAGTCATATAATTAATTATAGCAATCCTCATCAAGTTACGGTTGATCAGTCAGCTCCTTCGCAAACAGGTAATAATGGTAAATTCTTAACCACTGACGGAGCTAATGTCTTGTGGGCGGCAGTTCCAGGCGGGATTACCGATCATCTTTTATTATCTAACATCGGCTCCAACACTCACGCTCAAATAGATAGTCATATAATTAATTATAGCAATCCTCATCAAGTTACGGCTACGCAGCTTGGCGCGTTTGGAATTATTTCAGAAATTAATACTAACGGAACAACAACAATTGATTGGTCAAAAGTCAGCAAAAGCGGTTCTTCCTTAGCTGATTTAGCTACTAAGAATTATAGTGATTTATCCAATCGTCCAGCTGACGATGATTTTCATAGTTTAAGTTCAGAAACAGCTATCGCGAATACTGATGAAGTCTTGATTTATAGTCAAGCCGATTCTGGCTATCGTAAAATGACTAGAGGTAATTTTGTGGCTGGCTTAGGCTCGGGCGGTTCAACTGCTTGGTCATCTTTAACAACCCCGACCGCTAGCTTAAGTTTAGATCTCAGCAACTATAAAACTAGCTTTAATTTTGGTTCGGCAACTGGCGTTGATAATTTATTCAGTTTATCTGACACTGCCAGTAATAGTGGCACCGGTTATTTGTTTAGTGCAGTTACGGCCAACGGATCTTCGTTAAAGCCATTGCAGGTTGGAGCTAAAGGCGCAACTTATTTAGCCATGTCTTCTTCAGGCGAAACAACTTTTGGAACCACGACTAGTAATTTAAAAATTAGCAATAATGGCTCACTTCGCTTAACAGGCAGCGCTGTCGCTTGGGAAGATTTACGCGTTCCAATGGAAACAAGCAAGGCTGGCGGTGCTAATGACCCAACTTTTGTCCAAATTACCAATAATGGTGCTGGCAGTCGAGGTGTTTACGCATATTCTTTTCCAACCAACACTACGGCCAGAGAATTGTTTTTTTCAGTCCAACTGCCACATGCTTGGTTAGCTGGAACAGATTTGCATCCGCATATTCATTGGGTACCAGCTGATGCCAATACTGGTAATGTTGTTTGGGGAATGGAATGTGTTTGGAATAATGTTAATAGTGACATTGGCACAACCACGCTTAATTCAATCGTTGTTGCTGCGTCTGGCTCAAAAAAGCACATCATAGCTCATTTCCCTAATATGAACGGGTCAGGGAAAGATATTTCCAGCATGTTGTCTTGTCGGATTTTTAGAGATTCTAATAATGTTTTAGATACTTATAATAGCGCTGCTTATTTGCTTGAAACCGATTTTCACTATATGGTTGATTCCTTTGGTAGTGATAGTGTCGGCAGTAAAACCTATTAAGTTATGCATACCTTCAAAAAATATTTTTTGTTATTTGTAATATTGATTTTGCCAGTGGCAGCTAATGCCGTTGAAAATATTGATAGTGTTTTAAAATATGCTTGGGGAGATAAATTAGGTTGGATTAATTTTAATCCTGAAGGCGGGGGAGTAACCGTTTCTAATACATTATTAAGCGGCTATGCTTGGAGCGCTAATTATGGTTGGATCAACTTAAGCCCCAGCAACGCTGGAGTCGTGAACGATGGTCATGGTAATTTAAGCGGTTCAGCTTGGTCAGAAAATTTAGGTTGGATTAATTTTAGCGGCGTAACCATCAGCAATGGATTGTTCTCTGGACAAGCAACAGGGTCAGAATCAGGAACAATTAATTTTTCTTGTGATCATTGCGCTGTTAAAACTAACTGGCAAGAAGCCACCGCGTCCAACAGGTCTTCGGTGGCTGTTGTCCCTGTTTATCCGCAGAGCGCTTCAATCGATATACCCGTTGCCTATAATCAATTAATAGTTTCAAGTTCTAATGCTGAAATTAATATACCATTAAGTGGCGGTTCAGACGTTAAAGGAGTTAGCTTTTCCTTAACATCTGATTTTGATAATGCTTCAATTTTTCCTTTTCAGAATAATTTAGCAATCAACATCTGTCCCTTGGGTAATTGTCCAACTGGTAATTATGAAGTTTGGTTAAAATTTTTTAGTTCAACCGGACATTCTTCAGCGCCGCAAAAAATTATAGTCGCTTATCAAAGTGTTGCTGACAAGAAGTGCGATGATGATCGAGAAAATTTTTTGAAAAAAGAAAAAGAAAGATTCGGCGCAGTTAATTTAGCTTTAAGCCGCCGTTTGTCTGGATTAATTTTGCTCCAGACTGAAGACTTGGGCAGAGCTTGGTATGTTTATCCCAAGAATTTGCAACGTTATTATTTGGGTTGTCCTCAGGATGCTTTTAAAGTAATGCGTAAGCTATCTTTGGGAATTTCTAATAAAAATTTTACAAGCTTATCTTCAAAAGATAAGAAACGTTTATCAGGTATGATTTTGTTAAAAGTTGAAGACAGCGGAAAGGCTTATTTTATCAGCCCGATTGATTTGAAACTTTACTATCTTGGACGCCCGGACGATGCCAGACGGATAATGCGGGAATTAGCCTTAGGCGTTACCAATAAGACATTAAGTCAGATAAAGATTGGTGAATAATTTAACAACTAAAAAACGGACAACGATGTCCGTTTTTTGTTTATCCTTATTGATGGTTTATTTATTTAATCCGTGCGCCACACTCTCGCCATAGCCGGCGCTGCTGATTTCTATAAAATCAGCCTTACCTTTGATCTGTTCAATATTGGTGGCGCCGATATAAGTCATACCAGAGGCTAAGCCACCTAATAATTTATTGATTATCCTAGTAACAGAACCTTTATAGGGCACTAAAGTCGCTTCGCCTTCAACATGAATGTCTTCTTCTATTTTTTTGCCGTCTAATTTTAATTTTTTGACAGTGGCTGAAAAACTAGCCATACCGCGATACTCTTTGAATTGTTGGCCGTCTTTAGTAATGATTTCGCCCGGTGCTTCATCGGTCCCGGAAAACATTGAGCCGAGCATAACAGTATCAGCTCCAGCGCCGATGGCTTTGGTTAAATCACCTGGTTGTTTGATGCCGCCGTCAGCGCAAATCGGCACTCGTCCTTGAGATGCTTCGTAGACATCCATGATGGCTGTAATTTGCGGCACGCCGGCGCCAGTCATTAGTCGAGTAATGCACATTGAGCCTGGGCCGATACCGACTTTAATGCCGTCGGCTTTTTTACTGATAAAATATTCAGCCGCGTCTTTGGTAGCTATATTGCCAACCAAGACATCGATTTGCGGATAATTCGCTTTAAGATAATCCAAGGTTTTTCCAGCTCGTTTGCAATGTCCGTGAGCTACATCTAAGACTAAAATATCAACGCCTGCTTCGGCTAAAGCAGTGGCGCGCGTTTCATAATCTTTGATGCCGATAGCAGCGCCAGCCAAAAGTCCTTGAGCTTTAACTTTTTTAACTTCTTGAGCTTGCGACTCTTGACTCATAAAACGATGGATGACGCCAAGTCCGCCCAGTATCCCGATAGCAATAGCCATAGCTGATTCGCAGACAGTGTCCATATTGGCTGCTAATATGGGAATATCAATAGTATGATTTTTAGTGATTTTAGTTTGGAAATTAACGTCGTGTCTTGAGATTACTTTATTATATTTAGGAACGATTAAAACGTCATTAAAGGAATAGCCTTTGCCAATGATTCTGGCCATAAATTTATTTTAAGATTAGTAAATACCCGTAATACTATACAGCGCCTGAAAAAAAATTGCAAAGACCTATTTAGCTAAATTAAATTGACATAAATACGATAATTGTGTTATGTTTTTTATGATTATAGTTCTTTAATAATATTTTTTAGTAGTGGTTAAGGAGGATTTAAAAGGTATTTTTTGTCACCAATAAAAAACTAAAAATAAAGGGGAGTAAAGTGAGAACAACACAAAACAAGGATTGGACCAAATTAATAATTGGCAACAGTGAGTTGACCTTTCCTTTCTTTTTGGGGCCAATGGGTGCTGGAATTTCTTTAAGCAGATTAGTTGCCGCTGTCGCTAATGAAGGCGGCGCCGGAACTTTGACAACAGTCGGTATTAGAGAAATTTGGTCGCAAAAATTAAAACGCAAAGTTTCTACTTATGAAGCAGTCTTGCTTGAAGTGGAAACCGCTAGAAAGCTTAGTCCTGCAGGAGTAATCGGTTTAAACGTAATGGTAGCCGTTGCCAGAGATTATGAGGATTCGATTAGAGCGGGCGTTGAAGCCAATATTGACTTTATTTCAGTCGGAGCCGGGTTAATTGGTAATTTGCCGATTATCGATCATCCTCACCGAACCTTTATCGCGGTTATAGTTTCTTCTGCCAGAACAGCTAACATCGTTTTGCATCGCTTTAAAAAAAACAAATGGAAAGAGATGGGTTACGAATTAGCCGCTTTTATTGTGGAAGGGCCTTTAGCCGGCGGACATCTTGGCTTCACTGTTGATCAAGTAACTAAATCGGAGTTTCAGTTAGAAGCTATTTTACCAGACATTAAAAAGATTGCTCAAGAAAATGGAAACATCCCAGTCATTGCTGCCGGCGGTATTTATACGCATGAAGATATTCTGCGTATTATGTCGCTCGGAGCTGATGGCGTGCAGATGGCTACCAGATTTTTAGCAACAGAAGAGTCTGACGCTAGTTTGGAATATAAGCTGGCCATAGTTAATGCCACGAAACCAGAGGATATAATAGTATCCACTTGCTCTCCTTGCGGATTGCCTTTTCGAGTTGTCTTAAGCTCTCCGATGTATCAAGCCCATTTATCAGCAACGCGACCACTGCGTTGTGATAAAGGTTACTTACTCAGAAAAGATGCAGAGGGAAATTTTACAATTTGTCCGGCTAAAACTGATAATCATAACTTTGTTTGCCTTTGTAACGGATTGTTAGCTTCTATCGGCTATAATTCCGGAGAAGAAGGCATATATACTGCCGGAGCAAATGCTTGGCGCGTAACCGAAATAACCACTGTAAAAAAAATCATGGACGAACTAAAGGGGCATACTTAAAAACCGCCCCTTTTTATTTTTTATAGAGTCAATTTAGCTCATTATTTACGTTAATGGACAAATAATTGTTTTAGTGTTATGGTTAATTTTTATACAGCTAAAGTTAAATAAAAAATTAAACTTTGTAATTTATAAACATTATGAAAAATTTTAGTCACGACAGTAAACCAAAAGCAAAACGTGGTGGTAGGGATTTTAACAGAGATTCCGGCCGAAAGAGTTTTGGCGGTTCCGGACGCAGCAGCTTTAAGAAAAGCTCAGACTCACGTTCGGATTCACGCGAAATGTTCAGCACGATTTGCAGCGAATGCGGTAAGGCTTGCGGAGTCCCTTTTAAACCAACCGATAACAGACCAGTGCTTTGCAAAGAATGCTTTAAGAAGCAACAAGACGACGGTTCTTATAACAAGCGAGACGATAGAGGAAGCTTCTCAAAATCTAGTTTTTCTGGTAGTAGACATGAGATGCCACAAAATAGCAGACAAGATTCAGCTCAGTTTGAAGCTTTGAATGCTAAACTGGATGAAGTTTTGGATATTTTAAGATCACTTACTTTTTTAGTCGATGATACTGAAGTTGAAGAAATACCGGAAGAAGAATTAGAGGAAAAGCCCAAAACCAAGACGGTCAAAAAGGCTGCCACTAAAACTAAAGCTGCTTCTAAAAAAGCCAAAAAATAATTAGCTCCGACAGCAAGTCTATGTTTAAAAAAATCGCTGGAATTACTTTGATTATCTTAGGTTTGATTTTGCATCTTATTCCCTTTTTTCCAGCCGGTTGGATAATCTTTTTAGGGCTTGAACTTTTAGGTATCCGATTACTTTTGCAAGATAAAATAAAAAATAGATTAAGTAATTCTAAACTTTATAACACCATTAAAGTTAAAAAATAGTTTAAGTTATAAAATTAAAGCTATTTTTGTTTAAAATAAGGTTATTGTTTGAATTGTCAAAATATTTGACAAAGCTATAAATTATGGTTATATTGTCAATTAGCAAGTGTTCAATAACTTATGTTTCCTTGTGCAACAGCACTAAGAAAAAGAAATGTTTTGAAAAATTTAAAGGGTCGACTTGCTAATTTAAATTGAATTTGTATAAGGAAACGTTATGTCTCAGAAGTTGTATGTCGGCGGATTATCTTATCACACCAGCCAAAAAGCGCTTGAAGAAGCTTTTTCAGAGGCTGGCACTGTGACTTCCGCCATTGTCATCACTGACAAAATGACCGGACGCTCTAAGGGTTTTGGATTCGTAGAAATGTCTACTGAAGAAGAAGCTCAGAATGCTATCAGCATGTTTGATGGTAAAGAGCTCGATGGTCGCGCCGTCTCTGTTAACGAGGCTCGTCCTCAGGAACCGAGAACCGACAGACCACGCGGTAATTTTAATCGCGATAGTCGTGGCGGTAGCCGCGGAGGATTCGGCGGTGGTGAACGCAGAAACAATAATTGGTAATTTCTCCAATATATTAAATAAAGCACGGTTTAGGCCGTGTTTTATTTTAGTTTAAAAAATGTAAAAAATTCTTTTAAATATTGTTCTTGACAATATTGTTAGAATAATATAACATTATGTTAGAAATAATTAATATTATAAAATTATGACTAACAAACAATTTTTTGCGATTAGAATCGCTCTCATCATTATTCTTTCCAGCGTAGTTAGTGTCGCTGTCAATAATAAGAATTATATAATTCCGATTATCGCCATGGCTTTAGCCACTTTGGGTTTATTGTTTCTAAAGAAAAAGGTAAAAGAAGTTACCGAGGATGAACGTGACTATGCGCTGGCTGGACACGCTGCTCGCTGGACTATAACCGCATATTGCTACACGGCTGTTTGCGCTATGTTTATTCTTTTAGGAATTAAAGATACTAACCCGGCTTATGAAATTATCGCTAATACCTTGTCGTTTTCAATTTTTGGTATTTTAATAGCCTATTCGATTATTTTTAAATTTTATCAAAAAATTCAATTAAGCAAACATAAAAAATGGTATATAGCTATTGGCGCAGTTTTGATAGTTTTATTTATGTTAGTTTCGCTCAGAGTTTTAAGCGGGGAGGATAATTGGATTTGCCAAAATGGCCAATGGGTAAAGCATGGCCAGCCCGATTTTCCAGCGCCAACCGCGCCTTGCCGCTAATTTTATGAAAAACAGAATTAAGGAACTAAGAGCAAAATTAAATATCACCCAAGAGGAATTAGCGAATTTAGCCGAAGTTCGCCGTGAAACTATTGTTTTTTTAGAACAAGGAAAATACAATCCTTCATTAAATTTAGCTTTTAAAGTAGCTAAAGCTCTTAAGTCAAACATAGAGGAAATCTTTGAGTTTGAAGAATAGACTGATAAATTATTTTTAGATAAAAAAAGAGTTAGATACATTTATTATATCTAACTCAAACGGCTTATCTTCTTATAGGATGCGGATTAGGTAATTTTTTCTTCATAGTTTTGGTGCCAATTTCGCAAACAAATGGATCATAGTCGGTTTTTCCCATTAGCCTGATGATGTTTTGTGTTGATTTTAATGAAGCGACTGCTTGTTGACAAAGCGAAGTTCGATAATCAGATTTTTTCAACACTTTCATGATATTGTCTTCCGTCTTTAGTAAAGAGATAGCTTGGTCAACAACGCTGTCGTTATAATCCATTAACTTGATTAACTTCATTATTTTTTTTTTCCGATTTGATGAAGCTGGTTATGGCACCGCAAAAATCTGGCTTATAATTTAATCGTCCGGCTATTCCCAATATTTCATCGTCACTTTTTTCTTCCAGATTCAACGCCTTAATCCCGAGCTTTAGTATATTTTTGAATTCACTAGATCTTTCGATGATTTGCAGAATAATGTCTTCTGATTTTAGAAATGGAAGGCATGCTTCACAAATAGACTTTTGATAATCCTTGTCTCTCGTGACAGTGATTAAATTAATAAGCTCCGGCTCGGTTTTGTCTTTTAACTTTAATAGTTCAAGACATTTGTTGAACGTTTCGTTGTATAATGAGCTCAGGGTGTCGTCGTCTATCTCGTCCATAATCCCTAAGATAATATCCTGCGGTATCGGTTCAGATCCAGAGTTTCTTTCCAGATAAGAAAGAATTTTTAACGTAGTCTGCAAGCTTTTCATAATAGCACCTTTTTTGTTTTAAAATGAACAATTTTTATATTAGTTATATTAAATTGCATAAACAGCAGCTTGTCAATGGACTTGCAAAAAATGCTTAAATGTGTTTAAATCTTGATTAGTTATTTTAAATATTAATATTTTAAAGGAGCTTTTAATGAGGATTAGGGGAGTTCTAAGAAAGGCTTTGGTATTTTTAAGGGATTTTTTGTCAACCTCAAAAAGAATTTTTTCTGGTCAAGGACCAAAAGGAACTAAAGAAATACTAAGAGATTTTTTCTATAACGCTAAAACCGGCGCTAGTCTTATTTTGGCTGATTATAATCAGCGCGATGAGGTCGAATCAATCGATTTCGAATATAGTAATAACAGAATTACTATAATAGTAAAATATAGGGGAGTTGAAAAACGTTTTCGACCAGGCGAAATTATTATTCCGATATTTAGGAATGAAAATAAATATCAAGTCGAATATTTGGCTGATGGTTTATATCTCAAGAATGGTCTTAAGCCTAAGCTTATCTATAATGGTAAGTGGGATTCAAGAGTAGACACCCCGTATGGTCTTATTATAAAATCCAGCGCCCGCAAACAGATAATTTTTATTTTTGTCGAAAATAATCAAGATTTGTTAAATAGGATATCTTTTGCCTCGTTGGCGTTGGCTAATAAGGTTTTTCTTACTAATGACTGATAAAAAATAGTTGTTTAAAAATTTAAGGAGCTCTTGATGAAAAAGCTTGTTGAACAGTTTGTCGGAGGTTGTATATATTCTGTATATCCATATCAAGACATGGGTGATGATATATCACTCAAAGAAATGATTTCCTATAAAGAATATGACAATATAGACAAAAGAGCCTTTTCGCTTCTAAATAAAATAGTAATACCGGAAAGGCGATCCGATTTTTATGTGATTGATTTAACCAATAGATCTGGCGGTACTGACTTAGTTGATTTGGCTCAAGTTAAGTCCGAAATAGAAAAAATTGGTTTATATGCGGCAGGGACTTTTGATTTATTGAGATTTAGTAAGCAATATTCAAACCTTCCAAAGCCTTACAATTTTTTTGCTCTTGGTGAAAAAGGTTTTTCCGACTTCATGTTTTATTTAGAAGTCGAAGAGCGTCGCCGTTCTTTAGGTGTTGCTTGTGCTTTATCCATATTTTTACTCCGTGCTAATAGTCGATTTTTAGCTATTGATAGATGATTATTTCCCCGTTTTAATTCTGAATAAAAAACAGAAAAGGCGGGGATTTTTTATTTTAAAACAGCTAATACTTGACAAAAAGTGAATAATATGATATAAGTAAGACAAATACGAAAAATAATTGTTTGTTCATTTTCAACTGGAGTTTTTTATGAAAAAGCTTTTTTGCTTGATAGCAATGCTTTTGGGAGCTACTTTAAACAGCGCTGCTTTCATCGAGTCGGAGGGTTATTACTTTCTTGATGAAAATAATGTTGAATACCAAGACAGCGTTTTGACATTAAGAATTGCCAGCCGCGACACGATTCAATATTCGAGCTGCATGGTCAGAGTCGAAGTCAATCCGTTCAATGGAATGAAAATTATCGGCATCAATCCGGATTTTTCAATCCAAGATTATATTGGTCCGCAAACCGTTTTCGTTTCAGGCAATCGAGATACAACCTGGGAAAAGAACAGGGCTTATCTTGAATATAATTATCCGAAGTTGAATCCCGGTGCTCGCATAGCTTGCTTTTCGGTTAAGACTAATCCGAGTAAAACTATCAAGCCGATGGGCGAATACAAAAATATTTTTTTACTCAAAGTAAAAATTAACCCGAGACAAATCGTAGAAGGCGATATCGATATCACTATCTTGATTTATGACGTGACTGATTCATTCGGCCAGCCAATTATGGTTAAGACCAATTACGGTGACCAAATTAAGTATCAGCAAGAAATCGTCGGCAGTATCACGTTAAAAAATAACGGCAAACTTGTAAAACTCATCCAGTCAGACAGATAAAATTTGATCTGAATTATAATCCGCTTCGTTTAACAACTGGCGGATTTTTATTTTACAAAAAAAATAATGAAAAAATATTTTGTAAGTTTTTTTTAAATTTGTTATAATGTGGATAAGATTAATTTGAAGACGAATTACGTCTCATTAAAATTTATGCCAACTAAAAAAGGAGTGAGAAAGCCGGTAAAAAAAGCCGCGCCTAAGAAAGCAGCCCCAGCTAAAAAAGCTGTTAAAAAGACTGCTAAGAAAGTCGTTAAAAAAGTTGTGAAAAAAGCCGCCCCTAAGAAGGCTGCTCCAAAAAAAGCTGCCCCTAAGAAAGCAGCTAAGAAAGTAGCTCCAAAAAAAGCTGCCCCTAAGAAAGCAGCTAAGAAGACTACTAAGAAAAAATAAAATTTGAAGCCGAGGCAAGTAGTCTCGGTTTTAAATTTGTAGCCACTGATTATTTGATTTCTTATATTTATGTTATAATTAAATCGTATATAACAATTTAATATTGCATAATGTCGAGTTGTCGGCATTAATTAATTTTATGTTTAAAAAATTTATGCGCAAAATGTATCTTAATTTATTATTTTTTTTAGCTATGTTGGTGGTTAGTATAACCACAACTCAGTCAGTTCAGGCGGCTAATGTTTGGACGCCAAGGCCAGCAGCCGGATTACGAGAATGGACGGCTATTTCAATGTCAGCAGACGGTATGAAATTGGTGGCCACAGCTAAAGACGGCGCAAGTAATGGGCTGGTCTATGCTTCTAATGATGGTGGCGAAACTTGGACTGAAAGTTTGGCGATTACGCGAGCTTATTGGTATGGTTTAGCAGCTTCGGCTGACGGACTGAAAGTTTTTGCTACTGGCCCCTCAAATCATGGTAAGTTGCATTATTCTGCTGACGGTGGTTTTACGTGGATTGAAAAGCAACCGCATGCTTATGATGGATCAACTGATTTTAGCGATGTTATCGTAGTTTCGGCTGATGGAACGAAATTAGTAGCTAAACCATTGACTGGCGCTGGCCCTAGAAGTCTTTTAGCCTCAACTGATGGTGGTGATAATTGGACTACCAAAGGAATTGTGTATGAAACTCAGACTTGGATAAGCTTAGCAGCTTCAAATGATGGAATGAAATTAGCTATAGCTACTCCGGCGCCGGCAGCTGGTAATAATTTTGATGGTTATATTTATACTTCAGCTAACGGTGGTACTAGTTGGACAAAATCATCAGCTAGAAATAACAGCGCGGAAGTTGTTACGCTTAATTGGCATAGCGTAGCTTCTTCGGCTGATGGAACGAAATTGGCAGCGGTTGTTTCTAATGGTCTTATCTATCTTTCTAATAATGGAGGAATCAGTTGGATACCGGAGGGTACTTGGGGAGGGTCAACAATTGGAGTTCGCAATTGGGATCGAATAGCCATGTCTGATGACGGTACAAAAATAGTAGCCACAGTTGCTTCTGGACCGATATTTTCTTCGATTAATGGTGGCCAATCTTGGTCTGAAGAAACTTTAGCTGGTTCTCGTAATTGGGGTCAGATAGTAATGTCGGCTGATGGAACAAAAGTAGCTGTAATTGATAAAGGAGGTTACATTTATACCGCTAATATCGGCGAGTCTGCTTGTGGCAATAGCCGACTTGAAACCGGTGAAGTCTGCGATGGAAATTTATTAGGCGGACAAACTTGCCAGACAAAAGGTTATGATGATGGCAGGTTGGCCTGCGCTGCTGATTGCGCGTCTTTTGTAACTACCGATTGTAAGACGATAGCAACTTGTACTGATACGGATAACGGCAATAATTCATCTAATTATGGACTTACCACAGTCACCTATACTGATAATAGTAAATCGACTTTTGGCGATCATTGCGATGCTTTAAACCCTAACAGTCCTTGGCTTAAAGAGTTTTATTGTGAAAATAATAAACGCCAAAGCGTTGATGTTAATTGTCTAAACGGTTGCGAAAATGGAGCTTGCAAAATAACTGAGACGGGTATTTGTGGCAACGGAATAATTGAAGCGGGTGAAGCTTGCGACGGTGCGAGCTTAAACGGCGCAACTTGCGGAACATTTTTTAACCTTGTTGACGAGGGCAGCTCTTTGTCTTGTAGTGCTGATTGCAAATCTTTTATTTATGATAATTGTGTTAGGCCACAGTCTTGTTCTGATAGTGATGCTGGCAATAATCAATTTATCCGAGGTTCTATTTTGTCAATCCATTTGAACGGTAGTAGACTTAACACAATTGATAAATGTGTCGGTAGTGTTTTAACTGAATATTATTGTGATGGCACACAAGATAAAAGCGCGCAGATTGATTGCCAATATGGTTGCGAAAATGGGGCATGCAAGGTGGCTACCGGCAAGCCCGTTTGTGGCAACGGAATAATTGAAACAGGCGAGGCTTGTGATAATACAAATTTTAGTGGTCAAACTTGCCAAAGTCTTGGTTTTAATGGCGGAACATTAACTTGCAACACTAATTGCACCGCTTTGTCTACTTATCGCTGCCAAAATGTCACAAATTGCGCGGATACTGATTTTGGTAATAATCCGTTTACTAAAGGTTCGATTACTTATACTTATACGGCCGGCGGCACATCAACTACGGAAACTAAATTAGACGTTTGTAATAACAATGTATTGACAGAATATTATTGTGAAAATAATAAAAATAAACAAGCTGAAACAACTTGCGCTAACGGTTGTGAAAATGGCGCTTGTAGAACATACGCTGTTGCTTGCGGTAATGGCAAAATTGAAACCGGCGAAGTTTGCGATGGTATCAATTTAAACGAAAAAACCTGTAACAGTTCAGACATTGGTTTTGATCGAGGAGTTTTAACTTGCAGTACTGATTGTAAATCATTTGTGACTACTGGTTGCACAACTAATAAACAGATTTGCGTAGATTCTGATAAAGGTATAAATAAATTTATCGCCGGCTCTGTTGAAGTTACTTTTACTAATAATACCAGGGAAACAAAGGCTGATGTCTGTAATGGTAATGTATTGACTGAACAATACTGCGATAATAATGAAAACAAACAAATAACTTATTTGTGTGGGGAAATGGGTTGCTCTAACGGCGCGTGTATAGCTTATGAAAAGAAAGACCCGATTTTATATTATGAGCAGTCAACTTCGACTGACAGTCAGGCTACGACCAGCAGTTCAATTAGGGCAACAATAATTAAGACCGAAACTAACGATATGATTCTCAAGTTGAATCGTCAGATTAGCGAGTTAGAAAAAAAGATAGTCGAGATGGAAGCTAAATTAACGACAGCCATTAATGATATTTTAACCAATCGTCTGAAAGGTCAAATTTTAATTCAACCAGAATCAAAAGGAGAGGTCTGGTATACTTCGCCCGAAACCGGTGAACGTTTTTACGTAGCCAATGGCCAAGCTGCCTATGATATTCTAAGCGCTATGGGCAAGGGTATTACTAATAAAGATTTGCAAAAAATAGCCGTAGGTTATGATCCCAATCTTTATGGTGGCTTAAAGGATGCTGACGCTGACGACTTACCAGATGTCTTAGAACAAGCTCTTGGCACCAATATTAATAAGGCCGATAGCGATGGCGATAGCTTTAATGACTTAACTGAGATAATGGGTAGCTATAATCCGAATGGTAGTGGCAAAATAGAACTTGATAAAGTTTTTGCTAAAAAGTTGAAAGGCATTTATTTAGATGTTGATAACAAAGGCGCAGCTTGGTATATCAATCCTAAGGATTTTAAGAGATATTATATCAGTCCGGAAACCGCTTATAATGTTATGAAGTATCTCAGTTTAGGCGTTTCTAATGACAATTTACGGCAGATCCCGTTAGGGCAGACTTCTTACCAAAAATAATAAAAGCTAAAACAAAAATCACGGCGATAAACCGTGATTTTTGTTTTAGTAATTAAGCTATATTTATGGTTTGTTTTTTTAAAATATGTTAAAATATAAATAAGTTTAATTTAATTAGTTTTTATGACAACAAAAAGCTTCTTGAAATATTTTATTTTTCCAGCTTTGTCTTTGACAGCAGTATTTTTGATTTCAGCTAAAATTTTTATCCAAGCGGCTGATATCAACGGCAACACCAACTTAAATCCTAATCCCGACCTTACAGCCCCGATTAGGCCAGGCTCAAGTATTACTTCATACGACTATAATACCACTCAATCCAACATGGTTGTTAATGCTAATTGCAATAACTCTGAATATGCTTGGCAATGCGGGACTTGGAGCGAATGTTTATTGGAATCCGGGACAAATCAATATCGGCAAGTCAGATTGTGTCCGGCTTTAAGAACTGAATGTTCAAGCTTGAGCGGACAAGGCGGTATGGTTTTGCAGCCAAACTTAACGCGTACTTGCGAAAAAGCATGCGAAAGTTTTAGCTATACCGAATGGGGAGAGTGTCGCCCCAATAGCGCCGGTGTATTTTTGCATACACGCACTATTTTAAATAGAGTTCCGCCGTATTGTGTGACTGTAACGACTTCTTCAGCTTCAATACCTAAATTAGAGGAAGAGTGTAGACCTGATTGTGTGGAAGACGATTGGAATTGCACTGAATATCCACTGGTTTGCCCCAGTGCCGGCCGCTTATTGCGTCAATGTAATCTAAAGCCGAATGTTATTTGTGAAGATAGAAATAACAGCAAGCCTTCGATTGAAAAGCCTTGCACCCCTAAGTCGATTTGCGGACGCAATACCACTGGTAGCTGGAGCGATTGTGGTAATGGCAAACAAACTAGACCAAAGTATGACAATCATAATGATTGCATTATGCCCCTTGACGTAGGCTTGATAGAGGAACAGGAGTGTTGTGATGACATTACTTTTAGAGCAGGTTTAGATTGGAGCTTAAGCTGCGGGCCAGGCATGGAATATCGATACAAAATTTATAAAGGAAATAATCAGGCTTGTTTGGCTCAGGAAAAAGCTTTGACAATGACGCAAAAAAGAGCCTCGGGCTATATGAGCGAACGATGCTCTGCTGAAGTCCAGACGGATAGTCAGACTACTAATGACACGGTGAGCAAGATTGATTTGCCCAAAACTGATAAAAATCCAGTAGTCGTTAAACCTAACGCCAGCTCGACTGAACCTGACAAAGTAGCTCCAGCTGAGACAAGACCTGAAACAAGAACTACCACCATTAAAACCGAACAGCCGTCACCACGGGTTAATGTGAGCGCGAGTAAAGCGACCGATGATCGACTAACGCCGAGTAAAAATGATGATGTAGCTATTTCTAATGTCCCAGCAACAACCAAAACCCCAGAAAATGTAAACAGCCAAGCAAATAGCCAAGCTTCGACTAATCAGACTCAAGCTTTAGCTATTGATTCAGTTCCGCCGATTAATAAAGCCGAGACGCAAGCCGTTGCGGCCTCGCTTCAAGCTGTTAAAAATATTTCCGCTGATTGTGGCTTAGCGCAAATTACTAATTCTGATGATTGTGAAATCTATATCAGGCAAAATACTATCGTTGATGAATGTTTGGCTAAAAATATTAAGTCGAGAGGTGAATGCCGCAGTTATTTTATTTCTAATTATGGCCGGCCGGCAAAGTGTGCTAAAGTTTCTGAAGCTACTTGTTTGAATTTGATTAATAATGTTATCTTAGCCGGCTTAAGCCAAGAAACAGTTTCGCCTACGGCTAAAGAAGATTTAATAAGGATTGCTGGGCAGTCAGCCACGATTGATAGTCAAAAAGATAAGATAATTTTAAGCAATCAGACAGAAGTCAGCACTAATCTTTTGCCATTAGCGCCGCAAGAAAGCCCAGCTAAAGTCAAGCTTTTATCGGCGCCAACCGACACTTCGGAATCCATTGCCCCAGTCGCGATTGCTTTTGATAATGATGGCGATGGTTTGCCTAATGATTTAGAGGATCGCTTAGGCACCAAGATTGATAACCCGGATACGGATGGAGATGGTTATGCTGATGGTCAAGAAGTCGCTACTGGCAACAACCCCTTGGGGGCAGGCAAAATGGATAGTGAATTTAAAGCGAAAATTGCTCCGATTGACTCCGCGATGATGCAAAATAAACCAATTGAACATCCTCGTTACGCTAAGGTGAGTTCCTCATTGGATTTATTGGTTTCAAAGATTGAGTTAGTTAGAACAAATGAAACTTTAAAAACCGGCGAAGTGCGCTTAAAAGGAAAAGCTAATCCTAACGAAGTTGTATCTGTCTTTATTTATAGCGCTATGCCAATCATAGTTACCGCTAAAGCCGATGCTAATGGTAATTGGGTTTATAACTTAGATAAGACTTTGATAGACGGCAATCACGAGATTTACGTAGCCATCAATGATGATTCCGGCAAAGTAGTCAGCCGTTCAGCAGTGATGAACTTTATTATCAAAGAAGCTCAGGCGGTAACAATGGATGATTATATCCAAGTAGCTGAAGCGCCTCAACCTAAAGATAATTCAACTAATATGGTCCAGCGCTATGTCTGGGGCGGAGTTATTTTAGTAGTAGTCTGTATTCTTTTATTTTTTGCCGCTATTCGGCCTAAAAAAGACCAGCCAAGCTTATGAGCAAGAGTAGATTTAAATTCTTAAAAAATAATAAGCAAGTTTTTTATTCAATTGCTTTGATGGTGATTATTCCGGCCGCCATTGTTATTAATGCTTTTGTTTTTACTAATTCTTTTAAAAAAGCCATCAACCAAAGTTTGTATGATAAAGCGATGAGCACGGCTGAAACCGCTAACGCCGTCCTGCAACGTAACTTTGGCAATCTGCCTGCTTTGCAAAACGATATTGAAAATATTGCTAAATTTAATCAAGACATTAAAGATTTAGAAATTTTATCGTTTAGCGAAGACAAATTTATTGTTCAAGCCTCGCTGGGTAAAAATAGAGTCGGTCAATCAGTCAAAGATATGGTTTACTCAGTCGCTTGGACTAAGGATTGGCCAACAGCGGATGAAACAACTATTAATGGCAATCCCAATGAACGTTTTTGGCGAGTAGTTTATCCCTTGAAAAATAGCCAAGGCAATAAAGAATTATTGATGTCGATGTTTGTGTCTACTAAATTAGTGGATAATTTAACTGAAACTGTCTTGGTCAGATCATATATCATTTTATTAATCACGGTCGTATTTATAATTTTATTGATTGCCGTCAACACCAGATTGTTCCATTACTCGGTTTTATACAATAAGATAAAAGAAGTTGATGAGATGAAAGACGAATTTATCTCAATGGCTTCGCATGAATTAAAAACGCCGATTACTGTTATCGGCGGTTATGCTTCAATGCTCTTAGAGGATAAGAGCGGCACGATGCAAGTGAATGACAAAGCTAAGGAGTGTTTAGTGATGATGCAGGCTTCAGCTGGTCGCCTTAAGGATTTAATCGGGGATTTATTGGATGTCAGCCGTATTGATCAGGGCCGTCTAAAGATTGATTTGAAAAAAACCGATGTCGCTGTTACTATTGAAGGTATTATTAAAGAATTATCCCAGCAAGCTCAAGAAAAGAATTTGAAATTATCCTTCGAGAAGTTGTCTGCCAATATTCCGCAGCTTATGCTGGATACTGATAAATTCAAGCAAGCGCTGATTAATCTAATTGGTAATGCCATCAAATATACCCCCACGGGTTCAGTTAATGTCTTTTTAGAAGCGAACGAAGAAAAAGTTGTTATCAAGATAAAAGACACAGGTATCGGTATGAAGGCGACTGAGCGCGAGCATCTGTTTGAAAAATTTTATCGTGTTAAAAATGAAAAGACCGCCACTATCCAAGGCACCGGTCTTGGGCTTTGGATTACGAAAGAAATTGTTGAGTTGATGCGTGGCAAGATTTTAGTTGACTCTATTGAAGGAGTTGGCACGCAAGTTAGTTTGGAGTTTCCGATTGGATAGTATAAATTAATAATCAGGAGGGCAGCAATCGCCATGAAAACCTTAATTATCATCCCTACTTATAATGAAAGAGAAAGTTTGCCTGAATTAATCCGCCGCTTGGATGGACTGTCTGGCGGTTTTGATTTTTTAATCATTGATGACAACTCTCCTGACGGCACCGCATTGTTAGTGGAGAATTGGCAAAAAGAAAGAGCCGACATTTTTTTATTAAAGCGTCAGGCTAAATTAGGTTTAGGCACAGCTTATATCAAGGGCTTTAAATGGGCCTTGGCTAATGATTACGAAGCTATTGTTCAGATGGACGCTGATTTGTCGCATAACCCCGAGTATCTTCTATCAATGCTTGCTAGCCTACCTGAGTATGGCTTAGTGGTCGGTTCGCGTTATGTAAACGGTGGAGGAGTAGAAAATTGGCCTTTTTACCGTCGCTTATTAAGCAAGGGAGGCAGTCTTTATGCGCGGCTTATTTTGGGCGTCAATATTAAAGATCTGACTGGCGGTTACAATATTTGGCACAATGAAGTTTTAAAAAAAATTGATTTAGATAAGATTTTGTCCGAGGGTTACAGTTTTCAGATTGAGATGAAACATCGAGCTCATGAACAGCAAGCGCTGATTAAAGAGTTTCCGATAGTTTTTGAAGAAAGGCAAGGCGGTAAATCTAAGATGAGTAAAAAGATTATTTTGGAGGCGATGTGGCGAGTTTGGTTGATATTTTTTTCTTCTAACAGAGGCAAACCATACGGCAAATTTTTAAAATTTATCACTACCGGCGGCGTCGGTTTCTTGGTTGACTTAGCGATTGTGGTTTTTTTGGTTGAAGTTGTTAAGCTTAATCTTTATTTGGCGAACTGCTGTTCTTTTATTGTGGCAGTAACAGTTGTTTTCTTAATCAATAAATTTTGGACGTTCAAAGATAGCTCTGAGGCTTACGCTAAGCAATATTTTAAATATTTTATGGTGTCCTTGGGCGGTTTAGCTTGGAATTTTTTATTGTTAAATCTTTTTGTCGACACTCTTGGAATCTGGTATGTTTATGCCAAGATTATTATTACCGTCATTGTTGCGTTTTGGAATTTTTTTGTGAATAACTATTGGACATTTAAGAAAGTTTAAATAAAACTGTTGAAAACTTTATCGTTTTAAGATTTTTAAAATTGTTTTTTTGAAAATTTTATTTTTATTGAATGTTTTGCTGTTTTCTTAAAAAAGCTAAGGTTTTTAAATATTTGGCTAATTAAGAAGAAAAAATAAGCTCTAAAACGGTTCGTTTAAGTTAAAAATACTAAAACAGTAGTAAAAATAAGGAGTATTGACCTTTCCTTTTGTTTTTCTATTGTTTTTTATGTATAATGTTAATATCAGAGCAATAGCTCGTATTAAATTAATATGCCTTCTTAAAAAAATAATTTAATTTATAATCAAGAAGGACAAAAAAATTATGGCAAAAATGACCAAATCACAAATTTTGGACAGTCTGTCTGGCACCTTAGGCGCCACCAAGAAAGAAGTTAATAACTTCTTCAACGAATTGACCACTTTGGCTTATAAAGAAGTCAAACGAAATGGTGAATTCACCTTACCTGGTTTTGGTAAAATGGTTAAAGCTCAGAGAAAAGCCAGACAGGGTCGCAACCCAGCTACTGGCGCCACTATCAACATCCCAGCCAAGACTGTTGTTAAATTCCGCTTATCCAAGGCTGCTAAGGATGCCGTTCTCTAATTCTTAGTTTCAACAAAATTACTAAAAAAGCCGTATACTTAGGTATTGCGGCTTTTTTGTTATATAAAATAAGTAAATCTTGACATTTTAGATAAAATATGTTTAATTTTTATAATCCAAAAAATTTGGATAGTTATTTGAAAATTTCAATAAATTGTTTGTTTTATCAATATTCGGAGTATCTATGTCATTTTTTCTAATTGCCTTAATATTAGGCGTTATTGGCGCAGGAATCGTCTTTATTTCTAAGAAAATAGACGCAAGCGCGAAAGCAATTGCTTTTGGCATTCTAACAGTTATCTACACCTTAGTCGGGTGGTGGCTTCTGTATGCCGGCATGCCAACCTTTGCTTATCCTCTATTAGGATGGATAGGCTTTCTGCTTTTCGTGTGGTGGTTTATCTCTTGCTGCATTACTGCTGTCTGGAGCGAAAGGTGGAGTTGGGGAAATCTTTTTCCTATTATTTACATAGTCCTTATTATCATCGCAGGCGTATCTAATATGGAGTGTACTAATAGCAGCGCTTTCTCGCAATTAATCGGAGAAATAAAGGATAAAAATCAAAAACATTGGTCTCAGGATATCCAACCGCTTGATCCAACTCATATTAGGCTGGTGCCAAAAGAATTAGCAATATCATTAGCTAAGACGACCTTAACTCAAGATGGTACTACTCTTGGCAGTCAATTCCCGCTCGATGAAAAACATATCACTCTCCAAAAGATTAATAATGATTATTATTATCTTATACCGCTCGATTTTAAAGGTTATGGCGTTTGGACGCAGGCTGATTATGTTCCAGGCTATGTTAAAGTTTCCGCAACTGATCCTTATGCTAAACCGATTTTAATAACCGGCTTAAAAATGAAATATACGCCTGACGCTTTTTTCGGCAACAATTTAGAAAGGATGTTGTATTGGAAATATTATAATAAAATCCTGTGCGATTATTCTTTTGAAGAAGATGACAGCAATCATGTTTTTTGGGTTATTACTGTTTGTCGAACCACGATAGGCTATTGGGGTGATGTCGTTGATGGTGTAATTGTTTTTGATCCGCAAACCGGAACTGATGAATTTGTTTCTATAAAAGAAATTGAAAATAATCATAAATATGATTGGATTGACCGCGTAATCCCGACTGAATTGATTGAAAAATATATTAATTATTGGGGTGGCTTGAAAAACGGTTGGTGGAATAGTCTCTGGGGCAAGATAAATATTTTGAAAGGCGAAACACCTACAATTAATTATTCGGCTGATGGACGCTGTGTGATTGTGACCCCGATAACTTCAGTTAACCATAATGATGAAGCAATGACCGGCTTGATGTATACTGATGCCAGGACCGGACAATCAACTTATTATGCAACTTCTGGCGGCGCCACCGAAGAAGCGATAGTTGATGCTGTTAATAGCAAGATTGCTTATAAAAAGTGGCACGCTAGTTCGCAGATAGTCTATGAAAATATTTATGGCAAATTATCAGCCTTAGTCCCGATTCTTGGTGAAAATGGCAACTATCAGGGTTTAGCTATAGTTGAAAATGAAAATAAGCAGGTTGCTGACGGAGATAATCCCAAGAATGCTCTGATGGCGTTCCAGAAGTTATTAATGGTTGCCGGCGGACAGATTACCACCGAGAACAGTAAAGATTTCATGGAGTATACTGGCAAGATTCAAAGATTGGGTTGGGATATATCCGGTTCAAATTCTGAAAAACAGTATTACCTTTATTTTCCCGACTTCAAGAATTCTTTTATTGTTAACAGTTTGACACAATCGGAACTATCTTTAACAAGAGAGGGCGATGAGGTGAGCATTAAGTATATTGTTTCTGACCAAGCAGCTGTACCGGTTGTAAGTTTTCGGAATCTAACCCTGAATTTACAAAGTTCTAAGAATGAGCAGAATGTTCAAACTCAGATGACGGACAGACAAGACAAGGTTCGAGACAAAGGAGATATTAAAGACTTTAAAGAAACCATCAAACAAATGAGCGATGAAGACATCAAGGAAATAATGACTAAACAACAGAAAAAATAAAAACAAATAAATTGGAGTAACTCCAAATACCTGTTTACTTATCGTAAGCAGGTATTTTTTTATACCCAAAGTAATTTTTTTTAAGATAATGCGTATTAGTTTTAAGATTGATTGTTAGATATTATTTTTTTCTTTTTTATATAGACAACCTTTCTGAATTAGCACGAAATCTGTCAATTCAGCTTAGTAAGACTAGCGTCGCTGCTCCACAACTCAGACAAAAATATTATTAATTAATATAATGTATTTTTGTCTTCAAACATGTGTCGCCACTCTCCTTGTCTTACTACTGAATTGAAACGATTTCTCATAATTCATAAAAGTTATCTATGGTAATATTTTAAATACATATTTATTGACTATATTTTGTATTTGTGTTAAACTTGACTATAATATTTGAGTTTTACCAAATATTTTTTTATTTAATATTAGCCATAAAATATTAAGTGTAACAATGTAGTTTCTTATTCGTATTATTAAACGTACTGTAATGAAAGACAATAAACCACACAATTCATTTTTTACAAGCGATAAAGACTTATATTTAAGGATAAAGAAATATAAAGATAAAGAGGCGTTTTTGACCGCTTATGATGCTTACGCCGAAGATATTTATCGATTTGTATATTTTAAAGTCGGCAATACTGAAGATGCTCAAGATATAACTTCATCCGTTTTTATCAAAGCTTGGCAGTTAGTCCAATCCGGACAGCTCAAGGATGATGGCAATTACAAGGGTTTAAAAAACTTCTTGTATAAAGTAGCCAGAAACGAAGCGATTGATTATTATCGATTGAAGCATAGCACTTCTTTTTCCGAAGCGGATATTGACGCGGACGAAAAAGATATTGAGGATAAGAGCCAAGATGTTTTTGGCGAAGCCGCCTTAAGCTTGGATAAAGATATTTTGCAAAAAAATCTTTTAAAGCTTAAACGAGAATATCGAACAGTTTTAATTTTGTATTATATTAATGAGCTATCAGTTTCGGAAATAGCCAATATTACCGGAAAAACCAAGGGTAGCGTTAGAGTGACAGTTTTCAGAGCTTTAAAAGCTTTGCGTGAATTAATGGAGGAATAATATGAACGACAAAGAATTAATCGCCCAATTAAAGAAAATGGAATCTCTTAAGCCGAATGGCGAATGGTTAAAAGCCAATCGTCAGGTTTTGCGCGCCCAAATCTATAACGGCCGCGAAGATTGCCAAGAATTAGGCTTCTTTGCCAAATTTAATCTGCTTGCCCATCGCTTTTCCCAACCTTACGCCGTGGCCGCAATCATTGTTTTATTCTTTGCCGGTTCAGGCGCTTTAAGCAGTTGGATGTCAAAAGACGCTAAGCCGGGTGAAGTTCTCTATACCGCTAAAATGATATCTGAGAAAACCAAATATACCTTAACTTTAAATGAAGATTCCAAAACTAAACTTAATGTCGAATTTGCCAAAGAAAGAGTTGATGAAATGAATGATGTTTTAAAAACTGAAACCAAATCAGAAAATAAAGTTGCTATCTTGAAAGATAACTTTAAAAAAGAAGTTTCCCAAGCGAGAGAGCGTTTAGCCAAAAATAATCCCGTCGTGCCAAAAAAAGCTAATACGCCAGTTGCCAGCAGCAAAAAACCAGCTGCTACCACTGCCAGAGCCACTTCAGCCGCCCCACAGACTAACACCAACGCGTCTTTTATGACTGCGGCTGACAGCAAGGGCTTGGGCGGTATCGACATCTCTGTCGGTGAAACTGACAACAAGAAATTAGAAGATGTCTTAAAGAAAGAATCTGATAATCCGGTTGAGATTTTGGATAAAGCTCAAGAATTATTTGAAAAAGCCGATTACCAGGGCGCTAAAGACGCTTTGGATAAGGCTAACGAGCTAATCCAGAAATAATGATTATGAAAAACGGTTTTGATGAAAGATTTATTCCTGACAATTCAGACTTTGATTTTATCCACAATGAGCATGCTGTCCGTTACGCCTTGGCTTGCGATCAAGCTAAGGATAAAATAGTTTTAGACATTGCTTGCGGAGAAGGTTACGGTTCGTTTGCCTTGGCTAAAGCCGGCGCTAAGAAAGTTATTGGCGTGGATATCGACGCGCCAGCCATCGCGGCGGCTCGAGCTAAATACAGACTTGATAATTTGGAATTCATTAACAGCTCGGCTGAAAGTTTGACCGAAGTGGCTGATCACAGCATTGATTTGATAGTTTCTTTTGAAACTATCGAGCATGTGCCTGATTACGAGAGTTATTTAAAAAGTTTGCAAAGAGTTTTACAAGATAATGGCCAGGCGCTTATTTCCACTCCAAATTTAGAAGTCTTTGGCAATCAGAATCCTTTTCATATTAAAGAATTCACTGGCGCCGAGTTTGAAGCCGTTTTGCAGAAATATTTTTCTTCTGTTAAAATCTACGAGCAGGTCAACGGCTTAGCCAGCGTTATCAAAGGGGCAGGGGAAAGTGGTGACATTACCGTTACCGGCAGTATCAAGCCTCATTATTTCATTGCTGTTTGCTCTAAAGATAGCGCTAAACTGGCGATTGA
>JAQWEL010000008.1 GCA_028704945.1 Patescibacteria group bacterium | reverse complement strand
GATAAGAAATATGTCAGTGTTAATCCGGTCGCTTACGAACGCCGAGAGAACAATCCGGCTTGGAAGCTGATTAACCAAGTGTATAAAATCGTCCGCAAATTCGTATAATTATATAGCTTAGTGTCGGACTTAGGGTGGTTTGAAATTTAAACCATCATAAGTCCTACATTAGATAGGACTGGCAGAGCTTTTTCAAGGTCGACGGTACCTTCTGGGGCCGGCTCATGTCGATCTGTTCCAATTCCTTGGTTTTCCTTACTCCTTTATGGGGAGCCAAAAGGGCGGAACGAGATCTTAAATTAATTCATGAAAAGCTCATTTAATCTTTACAATTTATAAATTGGACAAGCTTTTCTCCGGTGTCATTCTGTTTTTTGCGGAGGCTTGGCTTCTAAAAGAAAGCAGAATACTCGCGGCGAAGCGGGATTCCGGCCAATTTATTTATTCGATTAGAAGAGATTTTTCAAAGGAGAAAAATAATTATGAACAAACTTAGAAAGATTTTAGCTGCTTCTACTATCTTCGCTATGACTTTAGCCTTGGCTCCTGTTTCAAAGGTCCATGCCGCTACTGACGGTGATTTAGTTAAGAAGTCAAATTCTCGCGCCGTTTACTATCTTAATGGTGGTAAATTGTTCGTTTTCCCGAATGAAGCTACCTACTTCTCTTGGTATTCTGATTGGAATAGCGTAAAAGTTATTTCCGATTCTGAATTCTCCACTTTTAGCTTTGGCGGCAACGTCACTGTTAGACCTGGTACCAAATTAGTTAAGGTTCCTGATTTCAACACTGTTTATGCTGTTGAACCAAATGGAACTCTTCGTTCCATTGTGAGTGAAGCCAACGCCATTGCTCTCTGGGGCACCAATTGGGCCAAGAGTGTTATCGACGTCGCTCCTTCATTCTTCACCAACTACACTGTCGGTCAACCTTTGACTGCTGGTGTTTATCCAGTTGGACAAATCGTCAACCCAAAAGGTACCAACGATTTGTATTACTGGGACGGTTCTGCTTATCGCAAATTCGCTAATGAATCTGCTTTGTTAGCTAACCGCTTCTCATTCAACTACGTTGTCACTACTGACAAAACCATTACTGCTGGTGGCAGTGCCATTATTGGCGCCGAAGCTGGCTTTATGAATGTTGATCAGGGTGCCAAACTTGGATCTGGTGTTTATACCGGTGGTTCCGGAGTGACCGTTGCTTTGTCTTCTGAAACTCCAGCTGCCATGAACGTTCCTAAGAATGCTTCTTTGGTTCCGTTCTCCAAATTTAATTTCACTGCCGCTAGCGATGGTGATATTACTATCAAAGGTTTAACTTTGACCAAGATTGGTTTAGGTTCTTTGAAGAGCAGCGAAGTCTATCTTTATGATGGCGATACTCGCTTAACTTCTTCCAAGACTATCAATTCTTCCAGCAATACCGCTACTTTCAGCTTGAATTTCAAGGTTGCTAAGGGTACTACCAAAACTTTGACCGCTATGGTCAATATTGATGGCACTACTCCTGCTTCCGACAACAATGCTTTGACTATTGTTAAAGCCTCTGATGTCCTCGCTGATGGAGCCACTGTTTCCGGTTCTTTCCCAATGAATGGCAATATCATGAACATTAACAATACCCCAGCTGGTACTGTTACTGCTACTATGAAAGCTGTTGCTAACACCACTTTGAAAGTCGGTGAAACTCAACAGGAAGTTGCTAAATTTGAGTTAACCGCCGGTTCTGCTGAAGATATTAATATCTCCAGAATTACTTTGACCAATAATGGCAGCGCCAATTTTGATGATTTAAAGAACTTTAAGTTATATAGATCATCTGAATTAGTTGGCACTGCTGAAATGGGCGAATCCAATAACAAGGTTATCTTGAAATTGACCACCCCTGTTAAGATTGAAAAGAGCGGCTCCAAGATGTTCAGCTTAAAGGCTGATGTCACTGCTGGCGCTACTAATACAATCAAGTATGAAGTCGATGAGAATATCGACGTAGTTGCTACTGGCGTTACCTATGGTTTCGTCGTTGCTCCTACCGCCGTTAATAACGCCGCTTCTACTATCACTATTAATGCTGGTGAATTAAGCTTAAGCATTACCAGCCCAGCCGCTTACAACATTACTGATGATGCTGATAACGTAAACTTAGGTAATATCGATGTGAATGTTAAGGGTAATAACCCTGTCACTGTTAGGACTATGTATGGTAAAATTACCGCTACTAATCCTAAATCCGGTGTTACCAACTTGTCTAACGCTATTGAAAACGTTCAATTAGTTAACGTTACCAATAGTCAGACTTTTGATGTAACTGTAGTCGGCACACCTACTTCTACTGAATATCTCTTTAAGGTTACCAATTTTGACATCCCAGCTGGCAAAACCACTTGGAGAGTTGAATTAGATACCATTAAGGCTTATGTTCAGAACACTGAGAAGTTTACCTTCTCAATGTATGCTGACGATATTACTGCCGCTCCTGCTGGCACTGGTATTGATGCTAAGAATTCTGATAACAAAGTCATCACCGATATCGTTACTGGTGGCACTATCCAAGGTAACCCAGTTACCATCAAGACTGCTTCCATCACTATGAGCACCAAGAATTTATCTACTGGCCAAGCCGTAGCTAATGCCAAAGGTGTTAAATTATTGGAAATGACTGCTAAAGCTGGTGATTCTACCAATGTGAAACTCACTGAGGTTGTTGCTACTTTAGCTGGTTTGAAGAATAATGCTTCTAACTACAGTTTGTATGTTGAAGGTACCACCGAAGCTTTAAGATCTGGTGTTAGCGCTTCTGGCGACAGCGGCACTATTACCTTTACCGGTTTGACCAATGGCGGTTTGGTTATTAACAAGGGTGAAATCAAGACCTTGTATATCACTGCTGACATTGCTCCTACCATTACTGCTGGTGATATCGTCTTAAGTATCGCTTCTCCTGCTGGTATTTCGGTTGAGGATGCTGATAATGCTAATACCATTACCGCCAACACCACCACTATCAGTGGCAGAACTGTTACCTTACAGACTGCTGGTAGCGTTGCTTTCTCATTGGATTCTTCCAATGACACCAAAAATCACATTGTTTTGTCTGGTTCTACCGACAACGAAGTGATTAAGGTTAAGGCTGATGCTACTAATGAAGACATTAAGATTAAAACCTTACGCTTCAAATTGCCTTCTACTACTGTTGATAGAGGTATAGCTAAAGCTTCTTTGTATCAGAATGGTACTAAGGTTGCTGATACTACCACTATTTATAGTGATACCGATGATTTTGTTGAATTCACCAACTTGGACACTTTGTCCACCCCGGTGATTGTCAAATCTGACACTGATTCCATCTTCATTGTTAAGTTGGATATTGCTAACGTTGGCACAGGCGCCAATGACACTGCTGTTTCTGGCGATGTCTTGAGCTTGTATTTCAATGGTGGCAGCGCTACTTACATTGAAGCTGTTGGTAATTCTTCTAACAAGGATTTGGTTGCTGGTTCTACTGTTACCGGTACTGCCCAATCTAAGAATTACACCACTTATGCTACTAAACTTACTGCCGTCAAATCTGGCAGCCAGCCAACTTCTTTGACTGGTGGCGAGAACGAATTGATGAAATTCACTTTGACTCCTGACAGTAAGAATGGTAAGACTGCTCAATTGAAGACCGTGACTGCTACTATTAGTATGTCTGGCACCGTTGCTTTCGCTACCTCCACTAATAACGTCAAAGTTTACAGTGGCTCCAACTTGTTGGGTACTGGTAGTTGTACTGCTGGTTCCGCTTGTAACATTACTTTGGATACTGCTGATGATATTAGCAGCTCCGAAGTTTATACCATCAAGGTCAACGTCTCTGGCGCTGACGCCGATGATAAGGTTACTGGCAGAATCGTTATCAATAACGGTACTGACGGTCTCGTTTGGGACGACAACAAGGATGACGGTGTGACCACTTCTATCGCTACCATTGATTTGGGCGAGAAATCTGATATCACTGTTATCGAGAATTCAATCTTGTACTAATAAGCACAGGACATAAGTTCTAAAAAAACACCCCTCGCTTTCGAGCCGGGGGTGTTTTTTGTTTGTAGATTTGACAGCTATTGCTAATATTCCTGAGGCAGATTAAAATTATAGTATATAATAAATTTATATTATAAATAAAAATTTATGCCTCTTAAATTTTATAAGCTTATTTTAAAGATTGGCGCGTTTGCCTCGTTTATCTCCTTTTTTATTATCGCTAATAATTATTATTTTCCGTTTATTACCGGCAAGCAGATTTATTTCAACGTCTTGATTGAAGTCTTGTTTATTTTTTGGGTGGGCATGATTGTTAAGTATCCTCAGACCAGACCCAAGCGTAAGAATTGGATTAACATCGCTTTAGTCTCTTTTTTTGTTGTTTTGCTTATTAGCTCAATCCAGGGCATTGATTTTAATTTAAGTTTTTGGGGTGATGCGGAAAGGATGTTGGGCTGGTTCCACATCGTTCATTTCTTGGGTTTATATTTGATTATTAGTACCGTATTTACGGAGAAAAAAGATTGGTATTGGCTCTTAGGCTGTTCGGTCTTATCGGCCGTCGGTATTGCTGGCTATGCTTTCATGACTAATCAAGGTCAAAAAGCAGTCGGTAATGTCAATATGACTTCGAATATTTCCACTTTAGGCAATGCGACTTATGTGGCTGGTTTAATGTTAGCTAATATCTGGTTTTCTATTATTTTGTTTCATAAATCGAAAAGTTGGTTATTGAAAGGCGTTATCACGTTTGCTTTTTTGATGATTACTTGGTCATTTTTTTATGCCGATGTTTCCGGTTCTCAAGCTGGTTTAGCGGTCGGCCTCTTAACCATGCTTAGCTTGTTTTCTTTTTTAAACAAAAATAAAAAATTCAAGCAAGTAGCCACTATCATTTTAATATCAATCGTCGCTATCTTAGCACTGATGTTCGCTTTCAGATCAAATGCTATTTTTGATAATAATAAAGTCGGTAAAATGCTCAGAGATTTTTCTTTAAAAAATACCACTTTAAATACCAGATTTTATGCTTGGCGAGCGGCCGTGTTAGGCTTTAAAGAAATGCCTTTATTAGGTTCTGGTTACGGCAATTACGCCTTTTTCTTTGATAAGTATTTTCAGGGGTCATATTATAAATGGACTATGACCGAGGAGTATTTCGATCGCGCTCATAACAATTTATTAGATATTGCTGCCACCGGCGGAGCTTTAAGTTTGATTACTTATCTGGGTATTTTTGTCGCCGCTATGTATTATCTGACTAAAAATTATCGCCGAGGAAAAATCAGCTTATTTGATTACTCTGTTTTAATGGCTTCTTTTACCAGTTATTTCGTCCATAATTTAGCCGTGTTTGATTCTTTGGCTAATTACGTGATGTTTATGCTTATGTTAGCAATGGTTTATAGCTATAAAGATAAAGCGCTGGTTGAGCCTCAAACAATTGAAGCTACAGCATATTTAGCGGTTAAAACTAAACATAAAGAAGACAAAAAAAATAAAGCAGACGAAGATTGGGATTTTACCAACAAAGAATTGATTGCCTTGATTGCCGCTGGTTTATTTTCTGGATTTTTAATGTTCAATTATAATTCTCAATTCGCTCAGATGTTTTCTGATAGTATTGAAGCTTCACGCAGCTGGCAAACCGGCGACTTAGCAACCGTTAACGAAGCTTGGCAGAAAGCCTTGTCGCACAATACGCCACTTGATCGAGATGTTAGGTCATTATTAGGCAACCAAATCGTTTCCAACTATTCCAGTATGATAAATTTAAAAGGCGAGGCTCGGGATAGTTTGTTAAAATTAGCAGTCGAAGCTCAAGAAAATAATATCCGTTATAATCCACGAGATTCTATGGCTAATTTATGGGCAGCCCAAGTTTATTTCTACAAAGGAATTTTAGAAAATAATGTTAAGGAGGTTGAAACAGCTTATAAATATGTTAAAGATACGGTTAATAATGGCGGCCAGCACATCCCGCCGATGGTGTTAAAATCTAATATTGAGTTGGTCTTGGGAGAAACTGACGAGGCTATCAAGACCTTGAGAACCGCAACCACTTGGTATTCTGAATATTATGATTTGTATTGCCATTTGACTGATTATCAGCTGCGGGTTAAGAAAAGCTATACTCCGGCAGCTTATGATGATTTTAAAAAATGTTTGAATTCAACCAAAGCCACCAGTCTTAATAAAGAAGTTTTAAAAACCGTTGAGCTGAAATATGAAAAAGAAAAAAATTGGGAAATTTTAGTCAAGATTAATGAGATTAAATATGTGATTGATCCGACCAATCAAGCCTTAAAGCAACACTTGATTTATCTTTATAAAAAGGCCGGCCAGATTGAAAATGCCACCGCCTTGGAGACAAGTAAATAATCTGTTATAATAAGATTATATGATTTGCACTCAATGTGGACGAGAAATTTCCGACGGATCTCTTTCTTGCAACTATTGCGGGAAGATTTTTGTCGGTCAAAGAGCCCCAGCTGATAATCAAGCCAGGTCAGGTTCTGAGCCAACTTTAGATTCTTTTAACAAGACGATTAACAACACTATCGTGCCGCAGCAGCCAAAGAAACGTTCGTCTGATTTAGATAAATCTGTTTCTTTAAGGCATGCTCAGCGTTATATTTTTTACGGTATATTTATTGTCTTGTTTTTAGCGTCGCTGGGTTTAGTCATTAAATTTTATAATGACGCTAACCAATTGTCTTATAATCTGAATGTCGTTTCCACCAAGTTCAAAGATACGCAAAAAGAAATTGAAACTTTAAGCACAGAAGTAGAGAACAAGAACACAAAATTGATTGAAACCAGCACCAGCTTGAGCGAAACTAACCAAAAATTAGAATCGATTAATACTAATTTAAGCAAAGCGCTTGAAGAAAATAAAAAGGCGGCTGAAGAATTAAACGCTAAAAAAGCCGATATCGAAAAGATTAATGTTGATTATGAAAAAATGAAGATTAACATTAAGAATATTATCGGCGAGATGGGTATTAAAATAAGCTTAGTTGATTTGAATAAGATTTTGCCAGCCACGATTGCCGCTTCTGAATCGGCTAATGATGCTGATAAGGATGGCTTGCCAGATGCTTTGGAAATGGCTTTTGGCACCGACCCTTTAAAGCCGGATACGGATGGCGATGCTTATAATGACATTGATGAAATCAACAAAGGTTTTAATCCTTTAGGTCAAGGCAAATATCAAATTGACCAAAAGATTGTTGATAAGTATAAAGGCAAATTCGCCTTAGAAACTGTCGGTTCAACTGAACATTTATGGTATGTGTCAATGAATGGCCAGCGTTATTATCTTGGTAATTCTGATGATAACTACGCGGCCATGCGCGCTTCTGAATATTGGACCAAGCAGAAATAGTTTTATAAAAATATCCCTCAATATTAGACACGGCTCGTTTGTAGCCGTGTTTTATTTAATTTTAGCGGTTATTTTTAATTTGCTAATTTGAAGCTTATTAAGTAAGATAATATAAATAATTTTTTAAAGAAAAATATGAGAAAAAGCTTGATATTATTTTTTCTTTTAGCGGCCGGATTTTTGCCGATGATGGCCTTGGCTTACGACAGCTCGAATACACACAGCCGATTTATCAGCGAAGTTGTCCGTGAATGGAACAAGACTAATAGTCGGAAAATTACGGCTGAGGAACAAAGATGGTTGGAAGAGGGCGCTCGACTGGAAGATAAACCTGAGTGGCGCACACTTAATCATTTTTATGATCCGATTAACAATCGTGGATTAGAATTGTTGCCTGGCTGGCAAACCGGCGAATCATCGTTGCAGTGGGGGCAAGATTCTTCAGGACAGAGTAATCCGGTTTTTGGGGCGGATAATTCCTGGGCGAACGCCTTGGCCTTGTATGGTGAACGACGTAAAAAAGAAGCTTTTAAAGCCTTGGGCGGAGCTTTGCATCTTTTAGCTGACGCTGGTTTGCCGGCTCATGTCCGTAATGATGATCATGCTGACGGTGATCCTTATGAAACTTGGGTAAAAACCGAGATGGCTAAAGACAACTATATGTTTTCCGGTTTTTCTTATAGCAAAAAAAATTGCCTCGGTTACGCTGATTGTTTGAGGAAAATGGCTTTATCTACTAATTATAATTTCTTTAGTCGAGATACTTTGAATAATATTAACTATCGAGAACCTTATGACCGCGCCACGGTTGATAAGATCGGTTTAGTCCGTGTTAACGGACGGATTGTGGCTAAGGCTTCCGAAGACAATGATTGGTATTTGGATAATGACATCCATTTGCTTTATTGGCGCGAGTTGGCGCCGCAAATTGTCGGCTATAATTTAGCTGTGATTGATAATTTTTTTCAAGAAGCGGATAAGATTGATCAGGCTGATAAAACAGGTAAGAAAACCGGTGTTAGAATAGACGGCGGAGAAAAAATTACAGCCGAATCTTTTACACCGCCGATAATCGATGAAGCTGTTGGCATTCCTCTATCTTATTTATATTCCGGCCCAGACGGCATGGGCTATGGCATTGTGTTTTCTTCTTCGGGCTCAAGAAGTGTGGTTGCGGAAAACAATACGCCTGACAATGATAATAACGAAGTTTTACCTGAAAGCGGTTCGGGCAACGGTGATGTTGACGAGGCTGAAGTGATTGACGGTGGTGTTATTGATGATAGTCAGCCCGACGACACAACGACTATAGACGAAGGTTCAACTGATAGCGAAACCGCGACTGGCGGCGAAGAAGCTACGACTGGCACTGATGAGGGTGGCACTGATAATACTGATGGCGCTGCTGGTGGTTCAGGCGCTTCATCAGGCGGTGGTGGAACAAATCCTGAACCAACTTGCAGTGGCTATAACGGCTTAGCGCAATCTTTGGTCCATTTGTGGCATTCAGATGATTATCAATCTTATTACTCCGGTTTTAAAACCAGTAATTCAGTTGGTGCAACAGCTATCCAATGTTATTCCTATCAATCGGCTGGCTATTGGGGCAATGCTATCACTGTTAGCGGCAGTATTAATAATAGTTGCGGCACCATGTTATACGGCGAAGAAGTCCCGGCTGGACCGTTTTCCTTAGGTTTTTATGCTAAAAATTTAGGCGGGCAAGTTCACGTTTCTTTATCGCAACCAAGCAATACTTTTTTCACTTTACATTCTTCGCTGTGGAATAGTTTAGGTTATCGCCAGAATAGTGATAATATTTGGACAGGACAGGAAACTTATTTAGCTTCTGAAATTCCGCAAGATGGAGCTTGGCACCAAATCGTTTTAGTGTTTAAACCGGATAGATTTGAATATTATTTTGACGGCGCTTTGGAAGAAATGGAGTTGGGTAATTTTTCTTCTAACGATGTTATCCGAGACATTAATCTTATTCCTGAAGGAGGGGAGTTTAGCTTTGATGAGATTGCTTTGTGGAGCAGAGCTTTATCAGCTGACGAAATAGCGGCTTGGTATCAAGCTAATCAGCCACTGTGCAAATAATATATTTATCTTGCTAATAAAAAAATAAAACTATTTGAAATTAGCGCGAAATTTGGCAATTCAGTTGAGTAAAACTGTCGTCGTTGCTCCATAACTCAGACAAAAATATTTATTAATATTTATAATGTATTTTTGTCTTCAGACATATGTCGCTACACTCCTTGTTTTACTACTGAATTGAAACAATTTCTTATAATTTCGAATAGTTTTATTTTATTTATATTTAGTCATTCCGAATGTGAGAAGGATGAAAAACCGGTCAGATTTGTTTAGAACTGCTCAGTACAAACAGAGGGATCTCTCACTACGTTCGAGATGACAAAAGAATTATTTTTATAAATTATATTTAGCAATTTGCTCATCCGCAATCGTTTGCAAGGCTTTAAGTTGTTTCTTGCCAGCTTCTGTCTTGAATAAATGAGCGTAACGTTTTTGAATTTTTAAGTATTCAGTTACTGGTATTTTTGGTTGAGGAATTTTCCAAGCGCTGGTATTGCGGCCGTTAGTAAATTCAAGTAGGGGGTAAAGCCCTGTTTTAGCAGCTAAGCGGGGAGCATTAACCGCATCTTTGATTTCTATATTCCAACCTGGAATGCAGGCTGATAAGACTTGGATATAACTTGGCCCGTCAGTGGCAGCAGCTTTTAAGATTTTAGCCCTTAAATCGTCCAAGAAGGCTGAAGTAGTTTGAGCGACGTATGGAACACCATGGGCTAAAGCTAACGCTATCATGTCCTTTTTATGGCCTTTAGAGCCTATTACCTCACCAATGGCAGGGGTAGTTAAAGTATGTGAACCAGCCAAAGTGGCGGCTGAGGCTTGCATACCGGTATTGGCATAAACTTCATTGTCGTAACAGACATAAATTATCGGCTCATTGCGGCTCCACATACCTGAAATAGCGCCAAAACCGATATCAAAGGTCGAGCCGTCACCCGCTTGGACTAAAATTTTAGTTTTTTTATTACCCTTAGCTTCTAACGCGGCTTGAATGCCAGAGGCGACTGACGCCGGGTTAGCGAACAAAGAGTGTATCCAAGGCACGCCCCAAGCTGATTTCGGCCAAGCTGAAGTTGTTATTTCTAAACAGCCGGTAGCATTGGCGATAATCACATCAGGCGCCAAGGCATTGACGACGGTTCTGGCTGCCATAATTTGACCGCAACCGACACAAGCGCTGTTATCAAAACTTAAATAATTATTGGCCATATTGTTTTGGGATTTTAACTTTATAAATGCCGATAGCCTCAAGCGCGTCTTGGCAGTTGTCGAACCATAGATCAAAACGTCTGCCGGTAATCGCCGAACCTTTGTCAGTAATTAGATATTTTTTATTTTCAATTTCAACAATTGAATTTTTATTGAAGCAATGCCAATCAGCCGCCGCGCTGCCTGATTGCGGTTGGCTTTGAGAAGCGGTTTGATGGCAATAATCAACCGTAGCATCGTCAAAGTCTTTACAAGCCGACCAAGTCAATCCGCTTCGCCCTTGGCAATCAGCCACTTCCGCTCGTCCGGCCGGACAAGCGCAGTTAAGCCCGACAGAACATAAGAATTGATGTCGGTCAGCAAAATTGTTGGCGCTAGGACGGCAATAGCCGGTTACTAAAGCTTCAAAATAACCTTGAGCCAGCTCTTGTTCGGAAAATGAATCACAGGCTTGATTCTGATATTGGCTCATTACTTCGGCTAAGGGACGGACAATCATTTGTCTGATTAATTTAAATTTGAAATTATCTTTAAAAATTAAAAATAAGCTGCCGCACACTAACGCTATTATTATTAAGCCAAACAAGATTTTTTTAATAAGTTTGTTTTTCATCATAAATTCAAAAAACTTTAACAGCCCCAATTATTTTTCTTTAGATAGTTGTAATTAGCTTTGACTTTATCCACATAATGCCTGGTCTCATCGTAGCCGTCGTTGATTTCACATTCCCAGTTAGTTTGTCCAACACAAGCTTTAAAAGTTGCCGGCTTATTACAGCGTGAGCCGCCATTATAAGCGGCAATATGATATTTAACATCTTCTTTGGGGTCGCAAACTGCATTTCTTGGTTTTTCGTGGCAACAGGTTGTTTCTAAGTGGCTGATATATTTAGCTCCAGCCATAATGGATGTTAAAGGGTCGGTTAATTTAGTCGAAAAACCCATGGCTTTGGCAGTGGCTGGCATCAATTGCATTAAACCGACTGCGCCCACCCAACTTTTAGCTTTAGGATTGCCTTGTGACTCAGCCATCATATAAGCTTTGACGTAGGTGCAATCAAGATTATATTTTTCCGCAGCCCGTTTCAGGAATTTATCGAATTTATCGACATTTTTAGTAAAATTAGGTTTGCCAGAAAATTTTTCAATATTGGGTAATGTTTTTTTGGGCTTTGGCTTGGTTTTTTTCTCTTCTTCTATTATTTCGATATTTTTAACGCGATTAACATAAACTTCTGAACTATTGGGGAGTAAAACGTAAGGATCGGTCATATACCAAATTAAGAAACCGACCACGACAAAAAACCAAAGAGTTATTAAAATAATCAAAAGCCGTCGTAGCGCTTTATGATTTTTCTCAAAGTGTCTTAATACTTGCCTAATTTTTTTTAATTTTGGTATATTTAAAAATTTCATTTTTTATAATCTTAACAGCCCCAACCGTTTTGCTTCATTAGATTATAGTTACTGATAACAGTGTTAACATAATTTCTTGTTTCAGCGTAATCTTTGTTAACAGGGCATTCCCACCAAGTTATTCCACCACAGGTTGTGCTTGGTTTATTGGCTCCTGGTCCGCCGTTATAGGCAGCAATGCGATATTTGATGTGTCCGCCAGTATCGCAGACAGAGTTAGAAGCTGAGCCGTTGCAACCAGTAGTTTTTAATTGGCTCATGTATTTTATGCCGCCCATAATTGATTGTTCAGGGTCGGTCGGGTTGGTAACGCCAAGCCCATTAGCCGTAGCTGGCATAAGTTGCATTAAGCCTTGGGCACCGGCAGAACTGACTGCGCTTGGTCTGCCGCCAGATTCAGCCATCATATGAGCTTTGGCTAAAGTGCAATCAACGTTAAATTGAGTGGCATATTTTTTTAACAGACTGTCGTAATCAGAAACATTATTTTTAATTGAAGCTTTACCGCCATACTGTTGAACATTAATAAAGCTACCACCGCCAGACGTAAAAACAATCGGAACTTCTTCCACTTTGACTAACTTGAGTGGTTTCCAAATAACTAAGTCTGCATTAATGAGATAAAGGATGGTGTAAGATAATAGAGCAACTATAAGTCCAAACAAAGCATTGGTAATCCAGTTTTTGGCGTTGTTAATTTTGCCAGGGTTACCGCCCGAGGTTACCCACAGTACACCACCGATAGCGATAGAAACTAAAGCAATAATGCCGATAATGCCAATCAAATAATTATACCAACCGATCATGTATTCGGCTATCCAGTTGGTTTGAAAAATAGTTCTACCTTGATCATCTTGCATGATTATTGAGTCAGTGAAACGCTGCATGCCAGGGATTTTGATAGAGAGAGTATCAAAAGGATTTTGAATAGTCGGCATACTGCTATTAGCTAAAACAGCCAAAGGAAATAGGCTGGTAAAAAAAACAATTATAATAATTATCTTTTTATTCATTTTCATAATTATTTTAATTTTTGTGATAAGTGCAAGTACAATTTCCACCAATTAAATTACAAAAACAGTCGCCTTGAAATTTTTGATTACTACGGCCACCGCACAAACCTTCTTCGCCATAGAAAGGAAGACTTGGTGACTTAAGGTTGGCTAATTCAGTTTCGTTACCTGAACATTCAAAATCGGCTCCGCCGTTAGAACAACTGTCGCCAAATTTACGGCAAGGATTGCAAGTAGTAGAGCTGCACCAACCAATCGTTCCATCAGGTAATTTACATTTAGCCTCTGGATGAGAAAGACAATATTTAGGATTTTCATTAGACATACACCAATCTTTGGTGGCGCTATTTTCCCAACATTTACCTTCATATATCGTGGCTGACCATAAACCGCCAGAACTACCTAAAGGTCCTTTTTCAAATTTACATATTTTTTTTAAAAGAGGACTAAATTCATCATAGGCTTTATAAAAGTCATTACATTCTGTCTGTGAAGCTGTCTGTGAAGCTGATTCATAAGTAGCACATTTTTTTAGGCCACTCATCATGCCACCACTGCCGCAATACATGCCATTTAGTCCAAAATCAGGTGTAAATAATTTTCCATGAATTACACAACATTTGTATTCACCACTACTATCTAAATGTTTAGCGACCACCTCATCTTTTTTGCCTGCTTCTCCATAAACAGTTGTATCATTTTTTAAAGCTATATTAACGACTTTTTTGACATAGAGCGGTTTACAAATTACCAAATCTTTATTAATTAGTGATAAAATAGTATAAGCCAATAAAGCTATTATCAGCCCATAGAGTGAATCTTTAATCCATGATTTAGCCGCGCCGATTTTACCGGGGTTGCCGGCTGAAGTTACCCATAAGACTCCGCCAACTGCAATGGTTACCAGAGCGATAATACCGACAATCCCAATTAGATATTTATACCAAGCCACGATATATTCACAAATAGTGCTTTCATTAACCGTTTTGTCTACACCGGATTGGAAGTCAGAATCAGGGATAGTGATAGCCGGCGTTAATTTGACAGGCAATGTTTCTGCTTGGACGCTGAAACAAAAAGCAAAAAATAAACTTGGGACAATTATTAAAATTTTTAGAAAATTAAGCATAGGTTTCAAAAATTTTTAAAAGCATAAAAAACCGTTTGGCTATCGATATCTTGGCCACCTAAGCCGATTACAATTGATTTTATTCGGCAATTTTTTGGTATTAAAGGAATGATGTCGGACAATAGGGGGGGGTTAGCACCCATAGCTACGGCGCGGTCGATGATGGCAATTTTATTGCGCCCGGCTAAGATTTTTTTAAGCTGATTTTGCGGTAGCGGTCGAAAAGTTTTTATTCTCAGTAAAGCCGCCTTAGAAATATTTTTTTGGTTATAACTATCCACACCATCCTTTAAGGCGCCGGCAGCTGAGCCCAGAATGATGAGTATTTTTTTAGCCCCAGCTGGACCGTAGTATTCAAAAAATCCATTGTTATTGGTGGAATAGTCAGATAAGCCAGCCGTGTCAAAAGTTTGGTGATATTGTTTGGTGAACTGGTCGATTGTCTTTAGAGCAGCAATAAATTCAGAATTATTTTTTAACCGCTCTGCCTGATAATGTTCCGGCGAATAAAGATGTCCCAAAGTTTTAGGTTTTTTGATGTCTAAAATAGCGGTTAATTTTTTAGGCAGGAATTTTTTGATTAAAATTATTGGCAGAATTATGGTTGGCTCGGACGCATGAGTTAAGAGAAAGCCGTCAACGTTTACTACTACGGGGGTTTTTAAAAATTCAGTCAACTTGAAAGCGATAAGATGCATATCGACTGCTTCTTGGATTGAGCCGGCAAATAACATAATCCAGCCGGCATCACGCATAGCCATAGCATCAGAGTGGTCGTTCCAGATGTTTAAAGGAGCTGAAATGGCTCGATTAGCCAAGGTCAAAACGGCCGGCAAATGCAAACCGGGTAAATTATAAATAACTTCAAGCATATGCAGAAGTCCTTGCGAGCTGGTAGCTGTGTAAGCTCTAGCCCCGGTTGCTGCCGCTCCTAAAACGATTGAAGCGGCGGCTGTTTCTGATTCAGCCTGCTTGAAGATGCCTTTGAATTTGCCTTCGGTTTTAAGTCGAGCTAAATTTTCCACGATATGAGTTTGGGGAGTTATAGGGAAAGCTGAGATTACATCAGGACAAGCGCCGGCCACAGCTAAGGCAATCGCTTTCGAACCTTCTAAAAATTGTATGTTATTATTTTGTTTCATAAGTATAACCAAGTTTGGCGGCTTCTTTGTTTAGAAGAATGACTTGTTTCGACTTGGTTTGAAATTTTTGCTCAATCGCTTTGTTTAAATTATCTAAAGAATAAAAATTAGAAATTTTGCCGAAAAAGCCAAGCAAGATAAGATTAGCCAAAATTTCGTTGCCTAAAGTTTTAGCCAAAACTGAAGCATTAATAGTATAAATTGTTTGTTGGTGTTTTATTTTTAAAGTAGCCGCTGTCTGTTTGGAATTAACAATAATAATAGCTTTTTTAGCGCCTAAAAAAGTGTCAGGGTTATTTAATAATTTTTCTTCTCGAATAATGAGCCAGTCAGGCTGTTTAATCTGCTCGCGAGTGGATATTTTTTCGGTATTCAGACGGACAAAGCTGGTTAAAGGCTGGCCAGTTCTTTCTGGACCGAAATAAGGGAAACTCATCGCCCAATAACTATTTTGCCAACTGGCTAAAGCGATTATTTCGGCGGTAGTAACAATGCCTTGCCCGCCTAAGCCATGCAATCTGATTTCAGCTATTTTTGCCATAAGCTTATTTAACGCTCCCAATTATTTTATCCGCTTCTTCGTTAGTCATCTCACCGGTAAATTGTGAACCGTTGACAAACCAAGTTGGGGTGCCTTCGACTGATAATTTTTCTTGATCTTGCATATTTTCTTTGATTTGAGGCAGATATTTTTGCGAACTTAAACAAGTATTGAATAAATCCCAATCTAATTTTAAATAAGACAAAGCTTTGGTTATTTCAGCCGTAGTAGTTCCGAAAGTATCGCTTTGTGATTTGAAGAATTTGTCATAAGCTTGCCAGTAATAACCTTGTTCACCGGCGCAATGAGAAGCTAAGGCTAAATTAAGTGAGCGCTCGTTTGGCGTGCGATCTTTAATGATTAATTCAACCTTTGGATATTTTTCTTTAATATATAAAACAGCTGGCCAGCTAGCATAGCAATGAATGCAAGTAAAATCGACATATTCAACAATAACTATTTTTTTGCTTTCGATAGATGAACCTTGGCCAGACTTGGTCCAGCTCAAATAATTTTTTTCAGCTAATTTCAGTTTGTCTTCATCAGACAAGCTGGCATTGTGGGTTAAAGTCCCATCAGCTTCGCCGCCGATAGAATAGGTTTTGGGTTGCATGAGGCTTTTTAAAAGAAAAAATAAACAAATTAAAAAAATAAGAATAAGCCATTTACTTTTACCTGGCCAAATTTCATTGAGCTTGGAAAACATATTAAGTATGTTATAATTTTATTATTAAATGCATTATAACATAGTTTGTCTTAAATCAAAAATAAATTTGTATGAAATTAATCTCGTGGAATGTTAATGGAATTAGAGCTTGCATTAAGAAAGGTTTTGCCGATGTCGTCGACCAATTGGTCCCGGATGTTTTTGCTGTGCAAGAAATTAAGATTGATGATAACGCTCGAAATAAAGCGGATTTAGACTTTAGAGGTTATGAGGAATATTTTAATCCTGCGCAAAAAAAAGGTTATTCCGGCACTGGATTATTAACTAAAAGAAGAGTCGAGGTTAAAAACGGCATCGGCATAGAAGAATTTGATCATGAAGGCAGAGTTCAGACGGCTGATTTGGGAGATTTTTATTTTGTTAATGCTTATTTTCCTAACTCTCAACACGATTTAAAACGGCTTAAATTTAAAGAAAAATTTAATCAGGAAATTTTGCAATATTTAAAAAATTTAGAAAAAATTAAGCCAATTATTATTACGGGAGATTTTAATGTGGCTCGGCAAGAAATAGATTTGGCGCGTCCACGGGAAAATGTCGGCAACGCCGGTTTTACTAAAGAAGAAAGAGCTTGGGCGGATAAATTTTTAGCAGCCGATTTAATTGATAGCTTCAGGTTGCTACATCCTGACCAGAAACAATATTCTTGGTGGTCTTATCGCGCTGGAGCTAGGCGGAAAAATATCGGTTGGCGGATTGATTATTTTTTGGTTTCTAAAGTATTGGCGCCAAGGATTACTAAGGCTTATATATTGGATGATATCTATGGTTCTGATCATGCGCCAATTGGTTTGGAGTTAAATTAATTTTCTGTTATAATATATCTATAACAATTTTTAAACATTTATGCCCCAAGCATTTTCAAAAAAAGGTTTTACCCTAATAGAGTTATTAGTGGTTATTGTCGTTATCGGTATTTTAGCAACCTTAGCGACTGTGGGCATGAAGAGCGCTCGCTCTAAGGCAACTGACTCTAAAAAGGTGAGTGAAGTCAGGTCTGTTTCGACTGCTTTGGAGATGTATATGATGGACGAAGGCCAATATCCACCTGATATTCAAAATAAGTGGGGCCAACCTTTAGTTGGACCCACTTCAGGTAAAACCTATATGACTTTGCCCAAACAATTATCTGGCAGTTCCTATGGTAGCTATTGTCGTGGCAATGATTCTATCTACATCTACAATTGGATTAATAACGGCACTTCCTATACCTTGAGCTATTGTTTAGATAATCCTATGAATAGTTGTCCGCCAGGACCTAAAACAGCTAGACCTAATTTAGTAATGGATTGTGATAATCAAACTTCGGCTTGTTTGCCTGATTGTACCAATACTGATGGTACAACTAGAAGCTGTGGTGATAACGGTTGCGGTGGTTCCTGTGGAAGCTGTGGTGGCTCATTAGTCTGTAAAGAAGATACTGGCAGCTGTGTTGCTTGTGTCGGTGATGGTGATTGTAGCGGCTCAGGCCAGCATTGCATCGGTAATGCTTGTTTACCTTGTCGAATAGGCGTTCCAGCTGATTGTAGTTTATGCCAAACTTGTAATGCTTCTAATACTTGTGAGCCCGTAGCAGTGGATACTGTTGAAGGACGCTGTTCTACTGTCGGCTGTGGTACTGGTAAATGTACTGCCACTCAAACCTGCGGTTTTAATAATAATTTTGAAACATGTACTGGCGGTTTCTGCATTGCTGACGGCAGTTGTTGCACCCCGGAAACTTGTGCTAGCCGAGGTTTTAATTGCGGTACTTTTAATAGCACTAATTGTCCCGGTGTTGTTGTCCCTAGCTGCGGCACCTGCGCTACTGGTTCTTGCACCAATAATCAATGTTGCACACCGGCAGCTTCTAACTTAGCTGCTTGTACTACGGCTGGCGTAGTAAGTTGCGGTGGCGAATCAGTGCCTAACGGCACTTGTCTAACTTGTGCCTCAACTATCTGTGCCAGTACTGCCAATACCAAAATATGTGACCCTGCAACTAAAAAATGTGTTGAATGCACTGCTGATACTGATTGTGGAGCTTGTAAAAGATGCAATAACAATACTTGCGTAAATATTACAGCCGGCACAGCTGATTCAAGATGTGTCACTTCAGGAACTTGCTATACGGGGACATGTAACGGCAGCGGTTCTTGCAATATTTATAACGATGGCGCCGCGCATGGTTGCGTTACTTCCGGAGGATATACTAATAGAAGGTGTAATGGTAATAGCGATGGATCGTGTTCATGCACCGCCAGCGCTTGTGGTGGTCTTACTGGAGTAGCGCCAGGTTATAGTAACGGTTGTGGAGCAACTTGTAATTCTGCTTGCACTGACTGCGGTTCTAGCGATGGATATTGTCATCCAAACAGAACAGTAACTGATAACTATTCAACTTCAATAAATTCGGCCGGTTATTGTGATTCATGTGGAGGGCCACAAAATACTTCTTGTTCGACGGCCTCGCCAGCTGCTTATGCTGATAAAGCTTGTAGTTGTTGTCCAAGAGCTTGCGCTGACTCCGCACTTATCTGTGGCAATACTTGTAGAGCATGGAGACCAACAGCCACATACAGCTTAGGAGCAAAGTTTTGTTCTGGTTATTCCACTGGTGGTAACGCTTGCAATTGTCAAAATACTCGTACTGTTTGTCCGTAAGTAAATGATATTATGGCACAAAAAGCAACTTTAATTGGGTTGCTTTTTTGTTTATATTCAGCTAAAGTTAAGAAAAAAGAAAGTATAATATTTTATATGTCGGACTATAATCATGAGAAAATTGAAAAAAAATGGCAGGTAAATTGGCAAAAAAATCAGCTTTATACAGTAAAAAATGGTGAAAATAAGCCAAAATTTTATTGTTTGGATATGTTTCCTTATCCATCTGGCACAGGGCTCCATGTCGGTCATCCTAAAGGTTACATCGCCACTGATGTTGTCAGTCGCTTAAAAATGATGCAGGGCTATAATGTATTACACCCAATGGGTTGGGACGCTTTTGGTTTACCGGCTGAAAATTATGCCTTAAAGACCGGCATTCAGCCTGCCATCAGCACTGCCAGGAATATTGTTACCTACAAAAGACAGCTTGAAGTATTAGGCTTTACTTATGATTGGAACAGGGAAATCAATACGACTGATCCAGCTTATTATAAATGGACGCAATGGGCCTTTATTCAGATGTTTAAGCGTGGTTTGGTTTATGAATCTAATGAACCGATTAATTGGTGTCCGACTTGCAAGACTGGTTTAGCTAATGAAGATTTGGAAAATGGCTTATGTGAACGCTGTGGTACCCCAGTAGAAAAAAAACCACTCAGGCAATGGGTGATTAAGATGACCGATTATGCCGAACGCTTATTGGCTGACTTAGATAAATTGCCGGATTGGGAAGACTCAATTAAGGATATGCAACGCAATTGGTTGGGTAAATCCGAAGGGGCTTTAGTTAAATTTATTGTTTTAAATAATAACAAACAGACTGAAGTTCAAGTGTTCACCACTCGACCCGATACTTTATTCGGCGCTACTTATTTAGTCTTAGCGCCTGAACATAATTTAGTGAGCGAATATTTGCCTTTGCTCGAAAATAAAAAAGAAGTCGAAGCTTATATCGAAAAAATTAAAAATAAATCAGATTTAGAAAGAACCGATTTGAATAAAGACAAAACCGGGGTGGAATTAAAGGGGATTAAGGCTTTAAATCCGGCCACTAATGAAGAATTACCGATTTTTATCGCTGATTATGTTTTAGCTGGTTACGGCACCGGTGCGATTATGGCCGTGCCGGCGCATGATGAAAGAGATTGGGAATTTGCCAAGAAATTTGATTTGCCGATTAAATGTGTTGTTTTGCCTAAGGATGATAGTGTTGTGGAAAAATGTTTTAGTGATTATGGCCAAGCAGTTAATTCTGGTTTTTTGGATGGTTTAAGTACGGCCGAAGCCAAAGCCGAAATGATTAAATGGTTGGAAAAATATAATTTAGGCGAACGCAAAATTAATTGGCGTTTGAAAGATTGGGTATTTTCGCGCCAGCGTTATTGGGGTGAGCCAATTCCTTTAGTGCATTGTGAAAAGTGCGGTGTCGTGCCGGTGGCGGAAAAAGATTTGCCTTTGCGTTTACCCGAAGTTGATAAGTATGAACCTTCTGGCACTGGTGAGTCACCCTTGGCGACTATCCATGATTGGGTAAACACTAAATGTCCGAAGTGTGGTGGGCAGGCTAAGCGAGAAACCAACACTATGCCGCAATGGGCTGGTTCTAGTTGGTATTGGCTCAGATATATGGATGTTGATAATAATGAAGCTTTAGTTGATAAAAAAATAGAAAAATATTGGTCACCGGTTGATTTGTATGTCGGTGGAGCTGAGCACGCTACCAGGCATCTGATTTATGCTCGTTTTTGGCATAAATTTTTGTTTGACATCGGCGTGGTGTCCGAAGTTGAACCGTTTAAAAAATTAAGGCATGTTGGTTTGGTGTTAGCTGAAGATGGCCGTAAAATGAGCAAGCGTTGGAATAATGTTGTTAATCCAGATGATGTGGCGCATGATTTTGGCGCTGATGCTTTGAGAATATATGAAATGTTTATGGGTCCTTTTGATCAAGCAGTGGCTTGGAATACCAATGGTTTGGTTGGCGCTCGTAAATTTTTAAACAAGATTTGGAATTTATTTGATAAGCTTCAAGAAAATTATGAAACCAACCGTGAGTCAGTAGCCTTGCTTCATAAGACTATTAAAAAAGTTACAGCTGATATTGACGACTTTAAATTTAATACCGCTATCAGCGCTTTAATGATTTTGGTGAATAAGTTAACCGAAGAAGAAAAGATTGCTGTTAATGATTTTGCTATCTTGTTGCAGTTAATTGCTCCTTTCGCGCCTCATTTTGCCGAAGAAATGTGGGAAAAAATCGGTTACGAAAGTTCTATCTTCTTGTCAGCTTGGCCAGAAGTCGATGATGAATTAGCTCGTGATGAAAATATCAAGATAGCTATTCAGATTAATGGAAAATTAAGAGATGAAATGGAAGTTAATATTGATTTACCCAATAATTTAGTTGAAGAGTTGGCTTGTGATAGGGACAAAATCCGCGTTTGGTTGGCTGGCAAAGAAATTGTTAAGGTCATCGTAGTGCCTAACAGAATTATTAATATCGTTATCAAATAGTTATGGCCAGACGAGAAAGCCAATTATCTAAAGAAACCAAGGAAGTCGCCGCTTTATATGGCATCAAGCCACAACATAAATTCGGTCAGAATTTTTTAATTAATGAATTGGTTTATGCTGATATTATCGATAGCGCTGATTTGAAACCGGACGATCGCGTCTTGGAAGTTGGGCCGGGCATTGGAATTTTGACGATGATGTTGGCCGATAATGTCAAAGAAGTCCATGCCGTTGAGATTGACAAAAAGATTGCTAAAATTTTGCCCAAGCGTCTGGCTGAATTCGACTACAAAAATGTTTTTGTGCACGAAGGCAATGTGTTGGATTTTCCCAATATCAAAGGTCTGGAAGATTTTGATAAAGAGCCTTATAAGATAGTGGCTAATTTGCCATATAACATTACGAGTGTTTTTTTAAGAAAATTTTTAGAAAGAGAAAATCGTCCTGAGTCATTAACCCTGATGTTGCAGAAAGAAGTAGCTGAGAGAATTTGCGCTAAGCCTGGGAAATTGAGTATCTTAGCTTTATCAGTACAGTTTTATGCTGAAGTCGAATATCAATTTACTGTGGAAAAGTCTAGCTTTTGGCCAGAGCCGGAAGTTAGGAGCGCTGTCGTTAATATTAAAAAAAGACCAGCGCCGCAGCTCAGCCAAGAAGATCAGAAAAGTTTTTGGCGTTTAGTTAAAGTCGGATTTTCTGCTAAACGCAAGATGTTAAAGAAAAATTTAGCTAATGCTTTCAGTTTAGACCCGGAAGATTTCGGACGAATACTAAAATTAAAAGGGCTGAATTCAGATGCTCGAGCCCAAGATTTAAGTCTTGACGATTGGCTAAAATTGTTTGCTCTACTCAAGAAAGATGTGCTATAATAAACTTACCTGGATAAACAGGTAAGTTTTTTTATGATTGATAATAGGCAGGTGAAAGAAGGCCAAGTAATAGGCGAACACCCGCAGGCGAAAGAGCTAACCAAGCAGCAGAAAATAGGCGTGGTTGTTTTGGCTATTTTAACTATTTTTATTGTTATTTTTTGGTGGACAAATTTGCAAAAAGATTTGATTTATCTGCCTTATAGCGGTTATGATCCAGCCAAGTTGCAAGCCGATGAAGCCAATAAAGCTAAAAACGCCGCTGCTTATGAAGAATCTCAAGCTAAAATAGATACTGATGGCGATGGTCTGAGTGACCAGGATGAGGCGAGCGTCTATAATACCTCTGCTTATTTAGTGGATACTGACGGCGACGGTATTAGCGATGGACAAGAAGTTAAAAATAATACCGATCCTAATTGTCCTGAAGGTAAAAATTGTTTAAGTGGTGGGCTATATGGCGTCAGCGCAACCCCAAGCTCAAGCATTACTGAAAAAAATAGCGCCGCTAATGTTTTATATGATAAAAATGCCCAAGCTGAAGCAATTAAAAGCGCTTTTGGTGAAACGCCTGATCCGGACGAGTTGAGAAAAACACTTTTAGCTAGCGCCAGCAATGAAGATAAAGAAATGATTAATAAATTAACTGACAGTCAGCTAATAGAATTGTATCAGAGAGTTTTGACGGAATTGCCTGTTTCAAGTGGCGCCACTACCGGTGTCGCCAGCACAACGATAAAATAAATAATAATAATATATAATTTAAATAATTATGCCTTTTAAAAAATCCCATGCAAATACAAGGCTAAAATTAAAAATTTTTCTTTCGACCTTTATTTTAATTTTTTGCTTTAATTTGGTTTTTACTAATAAAGCTTTGGGTGTGCTCGGTGTAGGTGACGTAACAACCGTCGTGGCTGATGTACCAGCTACTGTTATTGCTACCAAGAGTTGGGTTGAAGAAGCCTGGGTCTACATCCGCAACAAAATGGCCACGATATTTTTTCAGAATATCCTGCGTAAAGTAGTCAATAATTTTGCCCAAGATGCGGCTAAATATGTCGGTTCTGGCGGTAAAGGGCAAGAAGCTTTATATATTAAAGAAAAATGGGGTAATTTTTGGCAGAATGTCGGCGATAAAGCCGCCGGTGATTTTATCGAACGTTTCGCTAATAGCGTTATTTCTGATGTTGCTTATGATGATATTATGGCTGAAGGCCAAGCCAAGTGCGATAAAATTAAAGACGAGTGTTTGAAAACTAAATCAGTCGAGGACTGCAATAAAAAACACATAGATTGTTTAGTTAACCGAGATGCCAATTCTGATTGTAAAAAAGCTTATAATCAATGCACAGCTCAATGCAATAATAATGAACAAAGCTGTGTTGAACAATGCGCCAGTATTTTTAGCGGTTGTAACGATGGCGCTGGTGGCGGCAGTTTAACTAATAAAAGAGTAGCTCCAATGATTGGCAAGGGGTCTCCTTTAGCCAAGATAAATATTTGTAACCCTTCCTTGGCCGCTTCAATCCAAATGGGTTTTGGTTTAGTCCAATACAATACTGGTTATAATCCTGATTGTTCTTTTTCTAAAATGGTTAAAAACTGGAAAACTGAAGCTGATCGCGTCCGCGACATGGCTAAACCTGATTATTTAAAGAAAATGGCCAGTCAATTTCAACCTAATTCTAACGAGCTTTACGTTGCTTTTACCCTTCAGACAAATTTAATTGAATATCGTGGTAAACAGCAAAATATTTCAGAAAAGGAAACCATTGCCAATAAAGGCTGGCTTGATGTCCGTAATATTGCCGGTGATTCATTAGGCACACCTGGCGAAGCTGAAGAGAGAAAAAAATTAGTTGAACAAGGCTTGTGGAATAATCTGGGCAAAGTTTCTGGCGATATTTTAGTAGATGCGGCTAATATTTTCTTGAATCAATTAGCTATTACCGGCTGGCAGAATTTAATGGGCAGCTTAAGCGAAACCAACTCATCAGCTAATTTGTCTTCGGCTAATTGGTCTGGGCAGTCAACCAACAGACAAGCGATTGAAAATAAAATTAGCCAGATGAAAGAGCCTACTTTTGCTGAGCCTGGTAAACTTGATATTTTAAGAGACTTGACTTCTTGTAACAGTGTCCAAAATCCAGGACCAACTAATTGTGTTATTACCAGCCGTTTCGGAGAAGCCATTACTTCTAAGATGACTGTTATTGAGGCAGTTAAAGCTGGCTATTTGCCAGGAGATTTGCCATTTGGTTTTAATAAATTCGGTGAAGATAAATTAGAATATAATCAAGGTTACCCTTATCGGTCGTTGATGATTTTGCGTAAATACAGAATTTTACCAGTTGGCTGGGAAGTGGCCGCGCAAGATATCCAAAAAAATTATATTAACGACAATAGTACTGAAAAAGTTAGTGAAAAAGTTTTATCAGTTGGTCGTCCTAATGGAGTTAGCTTAAATGATTTGCTATCTTGTTATAGCAAAGATGATGATATAAATAATGGTTACTATGAAAATTGGTGTGAGGGCTTGATTGACCCTTATTGGGTTTTAATGCTGCCGGATTATTATTGCGGCGCTAAGGGGTATGGCGCTTATTTATCTCAAGATCCAACCTTAGCCAATAGCGGCATTAAATATTGTTCTAATGATAAAGGCGACCAAGCAGTTAAGGTCGATGAAGAGTATCGTCAATGTAATGTTGATAATGATTGTTGCAACAAAGAAGAAGCGGCTCTTAAAGAAACTTATTTAGCTAAAGGTGACACAAAACACTATAAAGAACCATGTGCTCTTAGCTGCACTTACCAGGAAAAGAAGCTGATGGTAGACAGAGATAATAGTTATTGTGCTGATGAAAAGTCTTGTATTAAGTATGATAAAACAGGGAATTGTCTAACCTATGGTTATTGCACTCAAGAAAAAAGAACTTGGTCTTTCAATCGTGAAAATCAAGATAAATCCTGTGAGCCATACGCCAACACTTGCCAGTCCTTTGAGAATGATAAAGGTGTAGCTTCATATTTCTTAGCTAACACGTTGGATTATGCTTCTTGTGATGCTAACAATATCGGCTGCAAAAAATATGCTACCACGGGCGTGTATGATGAAGCTAAGAATAAAATGGCTTGGAATGATACTAAAATTATTAATTTTGACAAAGACGCTCAAAGTTGCAAAGAAAGCGAAGAGGGGTGCCATGAATTTATCCGAGCTGGTTTTAATTATGGAACTAATTTAGTCGGTGATGGCGATTTTGAAGGCGGTGATGTTAATAGATGGTCTAATTATGGAACTTTAGTAACCAAAGAAACGGCTAATGCCAAAGTTTACACAGGTAATAATAGTTTGCATGTCGGTGCTGGACAAAAAGGCGTTTATTATTCAAGTGATGATAAAACTTTATTGCCGGCTGGTTTCGAATTTGAAGTTGATCAGGCTTACGTTGCTTCAGCGTTAGTTTATGTTGTTTCTGGCGAGGTAGAAATATCAATGGGCAACAAGAATAAAGCTGATAGTTGGCAAACACTTTATTCGACCACCAACAATGAGTGGGAAGAATTTGTTTTGCAAGTTAATAATGATGTCGCTACTAATGTTGATACGTTTAAAATAACAGCCTCTGGGGGAGCAGCTGAATTTTATGTCGACAATCTTAAGTTTGAATTCGGCAATGATCCGTCTAAATTTAGTGTTTATGGCGGAAGTAATTTGGCTTACTTAAAAATGATGCCGAAATATTTGGAAAAAGTCTGCTATAACGACTTTACTAAAGGGGACTATGATTTAAAGCCAAGCGCTCCAGAAATTTGTAATAAATTTGTCAGACGTTGTCAGAAAGACGAAGTCGGTTGCCAATTATATATTGATCAAGAGACCCAAGATCAAACCGCTGCTCAGACAAAAGCTAACGATTATTGCCCTAAAGAATGCGTTGGTTATGATACCTTTATCCAGAAGAGCAACCATTTCTTTGATGAACGTGAAGATAGTTTTATACCTAAAACCGCTAAAACTTGCAGTGCCCAAGCTGTCGGTTGCGCGCTTTTTGTCAATTTAGATAAAGTCAAGGAAGGCGGAGAAAGTGAAGAATATTTAAGCTCTGTCAGACATTGCACCACTAAGAACGCTACTTGCGGCACTTTTTATTCTTGGGAAGGCTCTCAATTGATGGCCTATGAGTTGCAAGCCAATCAAACTACAAAAGATTCTTTATCTCAGCCAGCTACCGTTGATGACAATGACCAGTCAGATAATAGTGATGGTGATTTTTGCAATGAATATATTTTTGGTTTGCCAGCTGGTCATCCAAATTATAATTCGGATTGTCGCCAATTTGTCGGACGTGATGGTAAAATAAGTTATCATCTGATGGATAGTACAATCGAGTGTTCTGACAATTGCCATCCTTATCGTTTGGTTAAGAAAAATATTGATTACAGCATAGATAATTCAACTGATTGTAGCGGTTCTAATAAGCATTGGGACGATACTAATAAAGAATGTTCAGTTTGTAAAAGTGGCGGCGAGTGGAATAGTGAACAAAATGCTTGCGTTTATTATAATATTCCTGGCCGTGGCAAAGCTTGTTCAGCTGATATGGCTGGCTGCAGCGAATATTCTGGTAATTTTGGCAAAAAGGTAAAGTTTATTCTTAACGATAATTTTGAAAGCGGTTTGGCTGATTGGCAAACAGCTAAATTAAGCACCGAATCTTTGCGAAAGGGTGGTAGCTCGGTTATGCCAAGTGATTCTGACGGTATTTCTAAGAATATTGCCGGCAAAATAAAAGCAGGCAAAAAATACGTCTTGTCATTTTTAGCTAAATCTAAAAATGGAGTTGAAATTAAAAATATTTATTTTAGTAAAGATAGTCAAAGTTCAACCAGCGTTTTGAGCTTGGTTAAAGGTGTTAAAACCTCAGCCGATTGGCAACAATATCGTTTTTCCATGACTCCGGATTCAGAAACAGATATGAATTATATCAATTTTATCTTTAGTGAAATGGGTGATAGTGGTATTTATGTCGATGATATCAGATTAAATGAATATGATGATCGTTATTTCTTGGTGCGCGATTCTTGGAAAACTCCGGCTGTCTGTGATGAAGACAGCCAAGGTAATCCATTTCCACTGTATGCTCTTGGTTGTCGCGCTTATAAGACTGGCAATGGCGATAATGCTTATTTGAAGAGCTTCTCCTCCTTATGCCAATTCTCAGGAGTTGGTTGCGAATTAATGATTGATACTTTTAATTCAAATTATTACGGTGCAGAATATTACAGCGTTAAAGGAGCAGGCAGTCTGAAAGTAGCTTCTTGTGATAAGAATGATAAGGAGTGTATAACTATTCCAGCCGATCAAATAACTTACGTTGTTTATGATAACAACAAAACTTGTTATTCTCAGAAAAAGGGTTGTGATCGTCTTGGATTGAGTAGTAGTGAAACTTCTTTGTACAGCGATATTTACATGATTAATAATCCTGATTATTACGCTTCAATCTTGTGCAAAACCGCCAATGTCGGCTGTTCGGCTTGGATTAAGAGCGATAATAGCCAAACTTATTTCAAAGATCCTGGCAATAATGTTTGCGAATATCGCCAATCCGGCACCAGTGGAAATTATTCTTGGTTCAAGAAAAAAGCATCGCATTGTTTTGCTGTTGATTCAGCTTCAAGCTGCTCAAATGATAATTACTGCGTTACTCAATACGGCGCTGGTTTTAGCTGCCAAGCAGATAATAGCGGCAATCAGAGATGTGCCAGTATTAGTTCTTGCAAGAGCACAGTTGATTGTAACAATGCTCAAGAATGTTTATTAAACAATATTGATGTAGCTTGTGTTACTAGTGCTCATAAGACTGTCGGTTCAGGTGTCCGTAGCCAAAAATTACAACCGGTTGGCATGATTGCTAACGGTTATGCTGGCGCTTGCAGTCAGTCGCAAGACAATTGCACTGAATATATAGATCCGAAGTCGATGCTTAGCTATAATATGTTGTCAGCTTATGATGCTTCGGGTAAAGATTATGAATTATTACCAGATACTTTATACATCTTAAAAGCGACTGATAATGGTTCCGGTAGCGTTAGGATTAATTGCTCTACCCCAGCTTTACATTATATTGATAAGGATAATAACATTAATCAGGCCGGAGTCAACTATTTAGATGTAGAAATCAAGAATAGTAAAGGTTATTCTGAAGAATTTTATATTGATAGTGCCGAAGCGGCCAGTAGGATAAATTCAGATACCGGCAGAGTTTCTTGTAGAGTAACAGGTCAGGCAACCGAATTGAAAGAAGCGTTAGTCGCTTATAAAATTAAAGATTCTCTTTATGCTGAAGTTCCTACCACGGTCAGCTTAGAAAAGGGTGGAGTATTATTTAATGAACGTGTTTGGACTGGTAGTGGTTACAAAAGCTTGACTTATGATACTAATAGTTCGTCCGAGGGCGGCGCTCCTAGCCCAGCTGCCAGCACCCCGCCAGGTAATAACGCTAATCGTTTATTGAAAGTTGATCCAGGTAGGCAGTGTGGTCAGTGGCTCGGTTGCAAAAGTTATGGCATCAATCCAACTAATAAAGGCGAAAAAATATGTTATGAGAGAGGTTTGTGCGATCAGCTTAATGAAACAGGTGAGTGCATACATTTTATTCAGCCTTCTGATAAAGAATTAACTTATAATCCAGATAGCGCCGAACGCAAGACTTTCTTGTCTTATATCTCTAATATGTCTGGTTATTCTAAGGCTGGTTACATCGGCAATATGTTGTCAGCTGATTTATACCATTTCGCCAATATGAATGAAGTTGGTGAAACCAAGATTAATTTTGATGGTAGCTTCGAAAATTCATTTGATACTGGTTTTTGGCCAGCTGGCTCTGATAATAATCGCCAGAATTCTTATATTCGCACTTTGCGAGACGCTGCCGTTATTCAGCAAGAACTCGGCACAGCTGGTTATCGTAATTTACCCGCTGGAGTATCAGTTGGTAAATCATCAGGTTGTGTAGTTAAGGAGATCAATAATATAACTGGTAATGATTATATAGTGTCAGCTAATGTCTTTACTCGTTTTGGTGATAAAACTGAATTGAGTGTTATTGGCGATAATGACAATGGTTGCAAGATATTAAGTGAAGATAAGAATCCTAAGTGTGATGTTGGCGATAAGACGTCGTTGGTAGCTTCTTCCAAAATTGTTGGTTCTTGGGTGAATTTAACTGGTCGCTTTAAGTTGGCTGGTGATTATACTAAGGGTGGAAAAAGAGCTGATAAGATTAAGATTCAGATTTGTTCCAAAGGGTCGTTTTATTTTGACGATGTTAAAGTTGAGCCAGGCTTAAAGGTAAGAAGCGATAAGTATATCCATCCAATTTGCCGTCTGTATCCTGAGGGTTCAGCTAATTCTTGCGAATATTATGATGATGCTGGTATGCGCAAAAAAGGTTGGACTGGCTATTGTATGGAATATGACCCAAGAAATACCAATGTTTGCTTGCTCTGGTATCCGATTGATAAGGTTGCTTCTGAAGAATTTGAAGAGGGAGCAGCTTTAGAAATTCCTAAAGATTTGTATTATTGTATTGATGCTGAAGATCAATGTAGTGCCAGTAATCCGATTGAACCGGAATTTTATTGTAAGACGTTCGTTAAAGTTGATAAGACAAAATATTGGTATTCTCGTATTAATGCCGGCTCCAGTTATGCTATACCGCAATCTTTGTTAAGTGTCGGGCGCGCTAGCTCCGTAGTTGATTTCGGTATTGATTCAGACAATAAAGCCGGAGGAGTTGTACCGATTACTATAAACCAAGGTATCGGTAGCGGCTATTATGGTGCTTTGAGCCTTAAGAGTGGTTTAGCTTATAGTAAAGAAACTATGGGAATAAGCGGTTTAAAGACTAATAAAAAATTATATCCCTTTGTGCCTTATTATGGCATTAGTTATGGAGGCAAATTGTTAAACGATCCAAGCAGAAAAAATTTATGTAAAGCTACAATTGATAGTGAGAGAAGAGATAATCCTATCGTATTGGGTAATGGTGGGGGAAGTGGTTCGGATGAAGATGCTACAATATATAGCTATGATGATTGTTTTGTAAAAATGATTTCTCAAAATGTTTCTAATGATTGTGAGTCAGGATTGAATACTTGCTGTAATTGGAACGCAGAAAAAGGCGAATGCCAAGATGAATTAGCTCATCCCAAGCCATGCGGAGGAGGTGGTAATGACGGTTATCAGTGTGCTCAAAAAACTTGTGCCGAAGGTGATAGTAGTTCATCATGTACTAATGGCGGCGGCTTCAACGGAACAGGTGACTATACTTGGAATTTTAGCCCTTATAATAATATATATTATTCGTCAATGTGGAAACGATTTAGTGATAGCGGTAATGTTCCTGATGTCAGATGTAATGTCTGGAAAAACAAGAATAATACTGGTCAGTTCTTTATAAAAAATACTGATACTGGCAACGATGGTGATTCAACTGTCTGCTTATTTGACTGTTATAATCACACTAACAAATATGAAATAGCTGATGATTCTACGCGTGCTGTTTATGCGATTAATCGATTATTTAATGCTGTTGAAGGTTGCTATGAATGGAATGATTCATCAAATCGTTATGAGACATGTTCTTCTTACAATGAAAATATAGTATCAGGCACAGGTGGTATTAGAACTCCGAGTACCCAATGCGCTAATAACCAACGCCAAAATTTTAGCAATAGTAATTATAATGCTGACTTTTGCTATGTTAAACCAGTGGTGGGCGATATCAAAACTAATTTGCCGATTCAAAATAATTGGTATGTCTTGAA
>JAQWEL010000010.1 GCA_028704945.1 Patescibacteria group bacterium | reverse complement strand
GAAAATTCTTCTGATTAGTCGGAATTATAATTTCAGACAGTTCTTTTTCTCCTAAAATAGCCTCGTAAATACCGTGCTCCAGCTGGCTATGTTCTATACCAAGTCCGGAAGTAGCGTTGGCTTGGGGATCAATATCAACCAAAAGAACTCGCTTATCAAAATGAGCGATATAAGCGGCCACATTAACAGCGGTAGTTGTTTTGCCAACTCCACCTTTTTGATTAACAACAGCAATGATTTTACCCATAAAAATTAATAGTAATTTCATTATAACCAAATACAAACTATTTGACAATTTTTTCGACACCCGCTATATTTGGTAATATAAATTATTATTTTAAAGTCAACCAAAGGCCTCGATGGCGGAACTGGCAGACGCGCACGACTCAAAATCGTGTTCTGGAGACAGAGTGAGGGTTCGACTCCCTCTCGGGGCACTTTAAATAAAAATACCAGCTTAAGGCTGGTATTTTTATTTAAAGTATTTTAAGAAGGGAGTCGAACAAGTCAGGAGTGAAATAAAATTTTTTGCGTGTGAGCAAAAAATTTTAACTGAACGTCCGCAAAGCATTTGGGAAATGCTTTGCGCTGACTCTGGACAAATGAGGCGTTTTGGCGAAGCCATAGCCGAGTGCGGGACTCCCTCTCGGGGCACAAATAAAAAATCCACTTCTAGTGGGTTTTTTATCTTTAATAAAACACCTTGTTAAAAAAATTTAATCAAGGCGTTTTATTATTAAAAACAGTCCTATTTTTTAGCAAACTCGCAACCGCAATAATTTTGACGGTATAATTCTAATTCCTTTGATTTAGCAACTGATTTTTTATAGCCCTCATCTCCTTTAAAATCTTTGGCTAAAAATTTCAAATCATAATCCGTGGCCAAACCCAATCCGATATTTTTAATCATTTCATAATCTTTATGCGAACTAACACTTAAAGTTGTCCCGAAATAATCAAATTTTAATTTTTTAGCAGCTTCAGCAGTTTCTCTCATTCTAATAGCTATACAAATATCACAACGAGCTCCCCGTTCCGGCTCAGTTTCTAAACCTTTAACTTTCTCAAGCCATTCCTGATGATTATATATTTCTGAAACAGCTGGCAAGCCATAATATTTAGCTATTTTTTTTACCTGCTGCCAACGTCGTTCAAATTCTTCATTGGTGTCAATATTGGAATTAGCAAAATATAAAAAAATTTCAAATTCTTTCTTAAGCTCACCAGTCAAATAAGATCCGCAAGGACCGCAACAAGCATGCAAAAGCAATTTAGGCTTAATAACTTGTTTAACTTGAAATCGATACCAGACGAACGAAACCGCAAGAGCGCCTAAAGCACCAAAGAGCCAATCATAAAAAGAGGCGCTACGATATGGTAAAAAATCTTGGATTACTTCAAAGCAAAAAGCATAGGTTGCGGCCACAATACAACCAATAATTGCCTCTGTTTTTCTGTCTAAAGTAGTATGGCGTTTAAACCAGCCAGCGATCAAACGAGCTAAGAAGCCGAATAAAACAAAATGGACAACTTTATCGGAAAAAGGAATGCTGACAATTTCCTTAGGGAAACCATTAGTTCGAACCGACAACAAAGCACCGATTAAAGTAGCCCAAGACAAAACGAACAAAGACTGAAGCAATCTTAATCGATTAAACGGATAATAGATGTTTTGTCTCATAGATATTTTTTATTTTTTAATTTGTCCGGCAGATAATCTTGCTTTTCTTCGTAATTATATTCCGGACTATATTTATAACCAGCACCATAGCCAAGCTCTTTCATTAAAGAAGTTGGGGCATTACGGATATGCATCGGCACCGGCAAATTGCCAAGCATTTGAGCATCTTGTGCAGCTTTGCCATAGGCCACGTAGAGTGCATTTGATTTTTTACATTTAGCTAAATAAACAACTGCTTGAGCCAAATTTACATTACACTCTGGCATACCCAAGAATCGACAAGCATTATAAGCAGCGACGGCTTGATTTAAGGCCTGAGAATTAGCTAAACCAACGTCTTCAGAAGCAAAACGGACTAAACGGCGAGCGATATAAACAGGATCATCACCGGACTCCAACATCCGCGCCAGCCAATACAAAGCGGCGTCAGCATCGGAGCCGCGCATTGACTTATGTAAAGCTGAAATCAGATTATAATGATTCTCTCCATCTTTATCATATTGCAAACTGACTTTTTGCATTGCTTCTTTAGCAATGTCCAAATCAATCACAGTATTCAATAACGTAGCGGTATCCAAAATATTCAACGCTGTTCTGGCATCACCACCAGATAATTCAGCAATAAATTTTAAAACTCCTTCACCAAAAGACAAATTAAGATTACCTAAGCCAAGTTCTTTATCCGCTACAGCCCGATTTAATATCTCTTCAATATCCTTGGCTTCCAAATGATTCAAGACAATAACGCGAGCGCGGGACAACAGAGCGCTTCTGATTTCAAAACTGGGATTTTCCGTGGTAGCGCCAATCAAAATAACCGTGCCGTTTTCCAAATGTGGCAAAAGCGCGTCTTGTTGCGCCTTATTCCAACGATGAATCTCATCAATAAATAAAATCGTTTCTCTATCCATTAATCTATTTGATCTAGCCTGATCAATCGCTTTTCTTAACTCTCTGACGCCTTCAGTCACGGCTGAAAATCTAATAAACTCAGCCTCTAAGGTGTTAGCAATTATTAAAGCCAAGGTGGTTTTGCCCGTGCCTGGCGGTCCCCAAAAAATCAAAGATGGCAACCGGCCGGCAGCTAGCGCTTTTTTTAATAATTTATTTTCTCCAGTAATTTCCTCTTGGCCGATAAAATCATCCAAAGTCTTCGGACGCATTCTTTCAGCTAATGGCGGTAAATTTTTACTCATATCATTTTGCGCTTAGCTTAACAAAAAAACAACAAAAAATCAAACGGATAATATAATAAAAGCTCTTTGCTTTTATTATTAGCAAAGAGCTTAAATATTCTATTAGGCAAGTATTAATTAGAAAATCTTCGAACGCAAAGACCCATATACGAGCCGCCAGTTTTTGTAGCATAAGAATAGTTCCCGTTACCATTGTTTATAAAAAAAGCTTGGGTCGAATCGCTATATTCAGTAAGTGACCAAGAAATTCCGGCACCAAAATTAGTTATCGTAAAGGTAGGGGTTAAACATCCACCAGTACAATGTCCAGCTGTTGATACACCAGAACAAGATGATTTTGATCTTCTAGCTATCTGACACATTTCAGTATTAGGTCCAAGTGAAGCATAACCAGTTAATGTTGGCGATGTGCCATACACTCTAGGCAAAGACCAGCCACTATAACCGTAAGCAGAATAACTACTACAATTTGAATTCGCTGTTGTCCAATTAACTCCGGAGGAAGTCGATGTAGCGGCTACAACATATAGTCCAGGGCTATCACTGCAATTCCCTTCACCATTTGGTTTACAAATCAACCAACCACCTCCACAACCTGAACCAAGAGTACTATTTGATGTACAAGCAACAGAAAAATCTGGAGTGGCACTGCAAGCATTAGTCTTACAATATGGCGTAGTAGGTGTTCCAGAACAATCACTATCAGCATTACAAGCCACACAAGCTGTTCCATCAGTCTTACAATAGGGAGTCGCTCCACTGCAATTATTAGGTGAACAAACCCCGCCGCAACCATTGGGACCACAAACTTTGCCTGCACAACTCGGAGTACATTGATTATTAATGCTACCCGGTAGAGCTACTGCTGTGCCAGCAGCAAATTCATTAACTGGTTTTTCTAAGGTGTAGCCTAAGGTATAGGAAGTGCCTCCATTTATCTGAGCATAGGTATAGGTTTCTCCAGTATTAGGTCCGGCTGGTATCTTACCCATAAAGGTTTTAAGCGATTGTGCTCCTACTAGAGCTTGACCAACAGCTAAGGCAGAAGTAGGCGGATAGGTATTCTCTTCATTGTAATATAGTTCTAGAGCAGTTTGCATTTGTTTGATATCCGAGATACGCTTCGCGTCTCTCGCTTTAACTCGAGCTGTACTCAGAGCTACAGTGGTTAAAGTCGCTAAGATACCAATAATAACTATTACTACTAATAGTTCTATTAAAGTAAAACCCTTTTGGTCTTTGAATTTCATATAACAATGTTTAAAAATATAATTTTATCTTAAGAGCGATTCCTCATTTTTCCGCCAGCTGGCGGAACGCTCATTCGGAATGACAATACAAGTATAGTTTTAGAATATTTGTAATAATAGAGAGGCATTAAAATTTTCGTGTCCGCATCGCAACGATATGACACGAAAATAGTTGCCGATATATTATTACAAATATTCTAAAACAAAGATTTCTCTTGCTTATATTTATTATACTCCATCTTACCCCCACCGGCAAATTTTTTTAAAAAAACAAAAACCAATCCATCTATTAAGATAAATTGGTTATATAAAAATTATAAATTTAAAATAAAATTTTAACAAATCGCTTTAGCCACCACCTCAACAACACCCTTATCTAATGGTTTTGGCAAAATATTATCCACTGTCAAATCAGTTACATAGTCAGCTAAATTAATAGCAGCTTGAATAAGCATCTCATCAGTAATTTGAGCCACTCGCCTGTCTAGTGCTCCCCTAAAAACACCAGGGAAAACTAAAACATTGTTAATTTGATTATTAAAATCACTGCGACCAGTCGCCATAATAAAAGCGCCGGCTTCGCGGGCATCAACTGGATTAATTTCTGGCGAAGGATTAGCTAAGGCAAAAATAGCCGGCTGATTCGCCATAGACTGAACCATTTCTTTGGACAAAATATCCTTAGTACTGACACCGATAAAAATATCAGCGCCTTTTATAACCTCGGCTAAATTACCTTGAAGCTGGTCATGATTAGTTAAGCTGGCCAATTCTTTTTTATCTATACTAAGTTCGGGACGGTCGAGATAAATTGCGCCTTGGCGATCGCAAACAATAATATTAACAAAACCAAATTTAAGCAAAAGCTTGATGATGGCTGTGCCGGCGGCACCGGCGCCATTAACAACTATTTTAACTGACCCTTTGTCCATTTTTTTTAAACGCAGAGCATTAATCAAGCCGGCTAAAACTACTGTGGCAGTGCCATGCTGATCGTCATGCATGACTGGAATCTTCAGCTCCGCTTTTAAACGCTTCTCAATCTCAAAACAGCGCGGGGCAGAAATGTCTTCTAAATTTATACCGGCAAATGTTGGAGCTAAGTGCTTAGCTGTCGCAATAATTTCTTCGACGTCTTGCGTATCTAAACAAATCGGAAAAGCATCAACGTTGGCAAATTCCTTAAACAAAATACATTTCCCCTCCATCACTGGCAAAGCAGCTTCAGCGCCAAGATTACCCAAACCCAAGATAGCACTCCCATCAGTTAAAACAGCCACGGTATTGCCTTTGTAAGTATGACTGTAAGCTATGGCCGGATCAGCAACAATCGCGCGACAAACTTCAGCTACGCCTGGCGTGTAAGCTAAAGATAAATCTTGTTTATCATTAAGCGGAACTTTTGATTTTATTTCCAATTTACCATGATACTTGGCGTGTAAGTCCATAGAGGCCTGATAGATATCTTCTGGCATAAATTTTATTTTAATAATTTTATTCTTTAAACATTTATATACCTTTGTAATATTAAAAACAATAGCAAGATAATTATTTAAAAATATTAATGATTATATTATAAGGAGTAGAGCGGATTAAATTTTGCCGCAGAACTTCAGTTCTGCGGCAAAATTTGAGCGAACTCCTTATAATATAATCATTGTTATCATTTTCTTATTATTTTAAAAACCTTATCTCTTGAACTAGCGCCATAAAGCAAACTAATACATGACTTGGGCACAGCTAATTTTTTAGCCAATAAGTCAACAATGGCTTGATTAGCTTTGTTTTTTTCCGGAGCGGCCGTAACTAAAACTTTCAAAGTCCCATCCGCCATAAAACCTTTGATTAAGTTTTCTTTAGCTCCAGGCGTGGCTTTGATTTGAATATTTACTTCCCCCTTGGAGGACAAAGTATTTTTTATTTCAGTCAACATTAGGTTTCACTAAAAACGATAGCATTAGGGACATTGCAACCGGGACCAAGCATATATTCTTCGTTATAATATAAGCCGGTTGATCCGCCGCCATCAATATTCAAAGCATAATCAATCTTCATAGCTGTCAGCGTTTCTGATAAATCAATTACCGTGGCGTTACTAACAGATATAAGCATTAACTTTCCTTTAGAACCAGCTTCTGCCTGATAACTAATCGCGTTCTTAATACTTTTAGATTCTCTTTGTTTCTTGTCCATCGCCCAATCAATCAAATAATTTTGACCCTCGGCAATTAACTTCGGATTATTGCTCATAGCGGCTTGCAAAATGCCAGTTCGATTATTCTGAACAATAATTTGATTATTATCCTTGTCTTTGAAGCTCAACGCTTTGGCAAAATCACGGCTATCACCAAAATAATAAAAGTTATTATCAGTATCAAAAGCGATGACTGGCCCAGTAGTCCAATATTTTAATTGTCCCTTATTGGTTAAAAATTTGTTACTTGATTTAAAGACTGGTGAAAAAGTATAATTTTTTTTCTTAGCGCCAGGTTCAAAATAAGTTCCATTTAAGCCGGCAAAACCTTTATTAGCCAAAACAAAATCAGAAACGCTTTTTGATCGGCAAGGACCGGCGCAATCGCCACTGTCTGCCGTATCGGTGATAATTTTTAATTTAGGATTATCCAAATCAATACTAACGACATTGACTTTAAATTTTTTACCCGACTCAGTAATGACATTTTTTTGCTCAAAACTGCTATATTGATTAATTGATTCTGCTAGGCCAGGTTTATGAATCCGAGAAAAATCATAATAATTAAGGGGTTCGGAAATATCTTTCAAGCTCTTGAAAGTATCGAGACCATTACCTAAAAAATATTTTTTTAAATCCTTAGGGTTAACATACCACAAAGTGCCATCTATTCTTTCAACAATTCGCCCGACAAATTTCTTGGCAATATTCTTATCGCCTGAAACCGGCATATTAGATTGAGCGATTTTTTGAAAATCGATTTCTTCAATCTTTGAGCCAATTTTAGCTGCTAAAAGAGCAATATCATCTGCTCGATAAAGCGGATATTTTTTCTTATCGCCAGCGTTAACAAACCACAAACTATTATCTTTCTGTTTATTCAAAATAAATTTGCCAGCATAGTTATCAACAAAAGCTGCCTGAATTGACTGATATGGCAAAAGTGATAATGTTAAAATAGTAAATAATAAAATTTTTCTCATATCAGAGAATTGTATAACAAATTTTATAAAATGTTAAGAGAAAAAAATATACAAGTAGCCAAAATAATAGTTACAACGCTCGGAATAATATCTGCTCTACTGCTACCAAATATATTATTTTTTTGGTATCTAAAAAAAATAATTTTTGTTTTACCCAAACATGAAGTTGTTAATCTAATAAAACAAGACAGTCAACAAGCATATAATAAAATATATCCCTGCAATTTGCTGCCAGGAGATATTTTATTAAGGCGTTATATAACTAAAAGAGTCGAACTTTTTGAAAAAAAATTTCACCCTTACTTTACTCACTCGGCTATATACATAGGAAATAATTTCATCATAGAAGCCGTCGGCAAAGAAAAAAGCAAACAGGATGAAGTTGCAATAATTCAACTAAATAAAAGTGACTGGAAAGACGATAATATCGAAGACTTGGTTGTTATTAAGCAAAAAAACATTTCATTAGACTTCGCTGGCATAAAAAATCAATTAATATCTATAGCCAATGACCCAGAATATAGCTTTGGCTTGCCAAAAAAAAATAAAAAAATTACTAACTGCTCTTTTTTGGCATACAATCAAATATATGACAGGCAATTGATTAAACAACCTAAAAACAAAATTATTACACCCGACTACTTACTGTGGTACGCCAAACAATATCCAGAAAATTATTCGGTCCAAAGATGTTTATTGCACTAAAACCAAATATATCCAAAAAGTAATCCGGCAAAAACTATCGTTATTATTTTTAGCCACTTTTTTTTAGTTTTAATTATCAAATACATTAATGAACCATTATAAATAATAAGGTTATAAAAATAAACAGATACACTTTCAAATCCACAGCTTTTACCATAGCAAGTCAAGGATTTCATTAAATCTTTAAAATCATAAAATAATATTAAGCAACCCAAAATAAATAAAACACACATCCAAACCCAAGCCTTTAGTTTGTTTTTATTTATTTTAACGGCATAACAAAAAGTAAAAACAAACATAAGAACGGTAGTCGCAAAAAAAACACACTCAGCAAGTTCAAATCCGT
>JAQWEL010000005.1 GCA_028704945.1 Patescibacteria group bacterium | reverse complement strand
TTTTATTTTTAGTGCCCCGAGAGGGAGTCGAACCCTCACTCTGTCTCCAGAACACGATTTTGAGTCGTGCGCGTCTGCCAGTTCCGCCATCGAGGCCTTTGATTGACTTTAAAATAATAATTTATATTACCAAATATAGCGGGTGTCAAAAAAATTGTCAAATAGTTTGTATTTGGTTATAATGAAATCACTATTAATTTTTATGGGTAAAATCATTGCTGTTGTTAATCAAAAAGGCGGGGTTGGCAAAACAACTACCGCTGTTAATGTAGCCGCTTATATCGCTAATTTTGATAAGCGAGTTCTTTTGGTTGATATCGACCCCCAAGCCAACGCTACTTCTGGACTCGGTATAGAACATAGCCAGCTGGAGTACGGTATTTATGAAGCTATTTTAGGAGAAAAAGAACTGTCTGAAGTTATAGTTCCGACTAATCAGAAGAATTTTCATGTCGCCCCAGCCACAGAATCTTTGGCCGGCGCCGGTATAGAATTGGTCGGTTTAGAGGATAGAGAATATCGGTTGCACAATGTTTTAAATAAGATAAAGGGGGAATATGACTATATTATTGTTGACGGCCCGCCTTCTTTAGGACTTTTAACAGTTAATTCCTTGGTTTCAGCTGATGAAATTTTGATTCCTGTTCAATCGGAATATTATGCTTTGGAAGGCTTGGGACAGCTTTTAAATACTATTAAGCTTATCCAAGATAACTTAAAGCCGGAATTAGGCATTATGGGCGCTGTTATCACTATGTTTGATAAGCGCAATAGCTTGTCTGGGGCAGTTATGAACGAGCTTTATCAGTATTTCCCGAACAGAATTTTTAGAAGTATTATCCCCAGGAGTGTCCGTTTGGCCGAATCGCCAAGCTATGGTCGGACTATTTTACATTATGACCCAAAATCAAAGGGCGGTCGGGCTTATGAGAAATTAGCTCGAGAAATAATCGCTTTAGAAAATAAATAATTATATGGCATTAGGCAGAGGATTAAATTCTTTAATACCACCAAAAAATACAGTTAATAAAATTTTACCTGATTTTCCTGTTACGCCGGAAACAGCAGCTGTTTTAGATGTTAATGGCAAGATTTTAGCTGTTCCCGTGGACGAAATAATAGCTAATGTATCTCAACCAAGACGTGATTTTTCTGAACAATCTTTGCAAGATTTGGCTGAATCAATCAGAGAACATGGCATTTTACAGCCTTTAGTAGTAGTAAAAAATGGCTCAGGTTATGAACTTATTGCTGGAGAAAGACGTTTACGAGCAGCTAAATTGGCTAAATTAGATACAGTTCCGGCTATTATTAGGGAAGCGACTGCTCAACAAAAACTTGAATTGGCTTTAATTGAAAATATCCAAAGAGAAGATTTAAACCCGATTGAAGTAGCCTTGTCAATGCAAAAATTATCAGATGAGTTTAATCTTAGCCAAGATTCTATTGCTAAAAGGCTTGGTAAACCCAGATCGAGTGTGGCCAATATCTTTCGTTTATTGAATTTACCAGAAGAAATGCAAAAAGCTTTGTCCAATGGATCAATCAGCGAAGGTCATGCTAAGATATTATTAGGAGTTGATTCGCCCATTAAACAGCAAGTATTATTTAAAAAAATATTAGCTAACAAGATGAGTGTTGGCGCTACTATGGAAGAAACAAGGCGAAGCGGCGGCACTAAAAGAGCCCAAGTGATTGCACCGCAGGCTGATGGAGAAAAGGAGTCTATTTTAAGAGAGTTTTTTGGCACTAAAATTAATTTAAAAAGAGTCAAAAATGGCGGGCAGATTGTTATCACTTTTTATAGTGACGATGAACTTAACGAAATATTAAAGAAAATAAAATAATAAGTTGTGGATAAGATATTTTAAATTATATATTTTGTAATAGTGAATTAAAACTTATTTGATAAAAAATAACCTAAGATTAAATAAAATATTAATAAAACTTGACTAATCCAAAAAATGTTCTCAAGGATTTGACATTTTTTATTTTTTTTGTTAAATTAAAGTAACATTTTCTTTATTCAGACTTTTACCTGAAAGTGCTAAATATTCAATAAAATTAACTAAATGACAGAAAAAGCGACCAATATTGTGGAAAAGCGCTAATTTTAGTGTCTTACGTATTCCACTCGGTAATTAAAATTCCGAAGCAATAGGTCGTTTTTTTGTTTATTTTAGCCATGTTTAGGGTGATTAAAGCTATCTTATCGTAACCCTTAAAACCTGCCAATTTTATATTGGTTAGGTTATTTTTGTTTTGCTAATTGGTTTTAAAAAAGAAATATTATGCCAAAAGTCCAGCAATTTTTTGATCGCCATCCTGATCGTGCCTATTTTGCCGACGCAGAATCAGCGATGCCGATGCCTGACCTCATTGAGGTACAAAAGAATTCCTATAAATGGTTCATGGAAGATGGCCTGAGGGAACTTTTTGAAGAATTTTCTCCTATTTCTGATTTTATTGGTCGTGACTTAGAATTGGTTTTCGGTGATTATTATTTTGATGAGCCGAAATTTTCCGAAACCGAGTCAAAGGCTAAAAACATCACTTATGAAGCTTCTCTTAGAGTAAAAGTTACTTTAAGAAACAAAAAAATGGATACGGCCAACACTCAAGAAATATTTTTGGGCGATTTTCCATTAATTACTAAAAATGGCACTTTCATTATTAACGGCATTGAGCGCGTTATTGTCTCACAATTAATCCGTAGTGCCGGTGTTATTTTTACTGCCCAGTTAATGAAGGGCAAGAAGCTTTATGCCTCTAAGATTATCCCAAATAGAGGTGCTTGGATTGAATTGGAATGTGATTCCAACAATGTTATTTGGGCTCGTATTGATCGTAAAAGAAAGGTAGCTGCTACTTCAATTTTACGCGCTTTTGGTTTTGGTTCTAACGATGAAATACGTGAATTGTTTAAGGGGGTTGATCCTGAGGATGAAAATTCTTTTATTGAAGCTACTTTTGCTAAAGATATCGCCACTAACGAAGAAGAAGGTTTAACTGAAGTTTATAAGAGAATCCGTCCTGGTGATTTGGCTACTACTGATAATGCTAAAAGTTTGATTTATTCCATGTTTTTCCGTTTTGATCGTTATGATTTTGACCGCGTCGGCCGTTATAAATTAAACAAGCGTTTTGGTTTTGATATTCCTAACAATAAAGAAACTCGCGTGTTCAGAAGAGAAGATTTGGTCGCTATTATGCGCGAATTAATCCGCCTCTCAGTTGAACAAGGCAAGGAAGATGATATTGATCATTTAGGCAATCGTCGTGTTCGCGCTATCGGAGAATTGATACAGAATAAAACTCGTATCGGTTTTTCACGTATGGAACGCATCATTAGAGATCGTATGTCTATTATGGATATCGAATCTTTAACACCTAATAAATTAATTAATGCTCGTCCGCTAATTAGTGTGGTTAAGGAATTTTTTATGAGTTCCCAATTATCTCAGTTCATGGATCAGACTAATCCTTTAGCCGAGCTTGAGCATAAACGTCGTTTATCAGCCCTTGGACCTGGCGGTTTAACTAGAGAAAGAGCTGGCTTCGAAGTTCGCGATGTCCATTCAACTCATTATGGCCGTATTTGCCCAATTGCTACTCCAGAAGGTCCAAATATCGGTTTGGTCGGACATTTTGCGACCTATGCTCGTTTGAATAGTTATGGCTTTATTGAAACTCCTTTCCGTAAAGTTGTTCACGATATTGAAAATAAGGCCGAATTAACTTGGGGAAAAATTGTCAGAGAAAATATTTATGAAATAAAGAAAGACGGTTCAACTGGTGACTTATTGATTAAGGCTGGTGAAACTATCGATGCTAAGACTTCTAAAAAATTAGAAGACAAGCTTGGCAAGATTTTAATTCCAGTTAAACCGATGGTTACCAATGAAATCGTTTATTTGGATGCTTTAGAAGAAGAAAAATATATTTCCGCTACCTACACCATACCAATGGATGAAAATGGCAACTTCTTGGTTGAACGCGCTGAGGTTAGAAAATACGGCGAACCGACTATCGAATCAGTTGACAAGATTGATTTAGTGGCCGTTGCCGCTAATCAAATAGTGTCAGTTGCCACATCATTAATCCCATTCTTAGAACACGACGATGGTGTCCGCGCTTTGATGGGAACAAATATGCAACGTCAGGCTGTGCCTTTGGTTCGTTCACAAGCTCCAATTGTTGGAACTGGTGTCGAATATCGGGCTGCGACTGATTCCGGCCACATTGTTTTAGCTGAAGCTGATGGTAAAATCGTTGAAATTGACGGCAATCACATCGTTTTGGAAAAGAAAGATGGCCAAACTGTTGAATATAAATTGAGCAAATATTTAAGATCGAATGCTTCCACTTGTATTAATCAACGACCGATTGTTGATAAAGGACAAGAGGTTAAGAAAGGTGATGTCTTGACTGACGCCTCAGCCATTGATAAAGGAGAATTAGCTTTAGGCAATAATGTCTTAGTCGCTTTCATGACTTGGGAAGGCTTTAACTATGAAGACGCTATTATCATTTCCGAACGTTTAGTTAAGGATGATTTATATTCAAGTGTTCATATTGAAAATTATACTATTGATGTCCGCGATACTAAACTTGGACCAGAGGTTGTTACCAACGATATTCCTAATATTTCAGAAGAAAAATTAAGCAACTTAGATGAACGCGGTATTATCCGTATCGGCGCTGAAGTTTCTTCGGGTGATATTTTAGTAGGTAAAATTACCCCAAAAGGTGAAACAGAACTATCAGCTGAAGAAAAATTATTGAGAGCGATTTTTGGTGATAAAGCTAAAGACGTTCGTGATTCTTCTTTATATCTTGAACATGGTGAACATGGCAAAGTTGTTGATGTTAAGATTTTTAGTCGCGATAATGGCGACAAATTGTCAACCGGCGTTATTCAATCAATCCAAGTAACAGTTGCTAATTTGCGCAAGATACGTTCTGGCGACAAAATGGCTGGCCGTCACGGTAACAAAGGTGTTATTTCCAAAATTGTCCCAGTCGAAGACATGCCTTATTTAGAGGATGGTACTCAGATTGATATTATTTTATCACCGTTAGGCGTTGTGTCTCGTATGAACTTAGGTCAATTATTAGAAACACATCTTGGTTTTGCTGCCCGTAAATTGAATTACCGAGTAGCTACTCCGCCGTTGAACGGTTTATCCGAAGATCAGATTAAAGCAGAATTGAAGAAAGCTGGCTTGCCTGAGGATGGTAAATTTACTTTGATTGACGGAAAAGCTGGTGTTCATTTTGATAACAAAGTGACTGTGGGCGTTAAGTATATGCTGAAATTAAATCACATGGTTGAAGATAAGATCCATCAACGCTCAATCGGTCCCTATTCTTTGATTACTCAACAGCCTTTAGGTGGTAAAGCTCAATTCGGTGGTCAGCGTTTTGGAGAAATGGAAGTGTGGGCGTTAGAAGCTTATGGCGCCGCTCATAACTTGCAGGAAATTTTGACCATTAAATCAGATGATGTCACTGGTCGCTCTAAGGCCTATGAGTCAATTATTAAGGGAAAGACTATAGAAAAATTAAATGTGCCAGAGTCTTTTAATGTTTTAGTACGAGAGTTAAAAGGTTTAGCTTTAGACGTTGAATTACTAAATCATGAGGGTCAGGCGGTTGATTTTGAAAAACAAGATGAACGCCCTGAATTTGTCCCAGCTATGATTCGTGAAACTCAGCCAATAGTTGAGGAAACTGTTGAGAATGTACCGGTGGATGTGGATATTGAAGAAGATAGCAAATAATTTGGTAAATTAATACGCTCAAATAAATATATGTTGAATCCAATTAAGACAACAGATTTCGAAGCTATCCGTTTAAAGGTGGCATCTCCGGAAGATATAGAGAGATGGTCTCATGGCGAAGTTACTCGTCCGGAAACCATTAATTATCGTACTCAAAAACCTGAAAAGAACGGCTTGTTTTGTGAAAAGATTTTTGGTCCATCCAAAGACTATGAATGCCATTGTGGCAAATATAAAAAAATCCGCTACAAAGGCTTGGTTTGTGAAAAATGCGGCGTAGAAGTTACCCGATCAATTGTCCGCCGTGAACGCATGGGACACATCGCTTTGCAGACCCCAGTTACTCATATTTGGTTTTTGCGAGGCTTATCCTCAAAGGTTGGTTTAGCTTTAGCTTTGTCTGCCCAGGCGCTTGAAAAAGTGATTTATTTCGCTAGTTTTATTATTTCTGATGTTAATGAGGAGTTGAAAGAAGCTACGATTGAACAAGTTAAGGAAGAATATAAGGCTAAAAAGAAAATGTTTGAAAATGATTTTAATAATCAAGTAAAAAACATTAAAGCCAAAGAGGCGAAGTTAATTAAAGAAGGCAAATCAAAATTTGAGGCTAAGGATATTATTGATCGAGAAATAACAATTGCCGAAAAAGCACGTGATGAAAAATCAGAAGCTTTGGAAGATGCTTTTTCTCAAGCAACTAAAGAGTTAAAAAGCTTAAAAGTGATGAATGTTATTTCAGAAAACATCTATCAAAACTTAAGCTTGAAGTATGGACATATTTTTTCGGCCGGCATTGGTGCCGAAGTTGTTCGTGATCTTTTAGAGAAAATTGATTTAGATAAAGAAATCGAGTTAATGGAAAAAGATCTTGAGGAAGTTATTGATTCTAAAAAAGAAAAAATCATTAAAAGACTTAAGTTTTTTAAGAATTTGAAAAAGAATAATTTGCGTCCGGAATGGATGATTTTAACTCGTATTCCGGTTATTCCACCAGATTTAAGGCCGATGGTTGCTCTTGATGGCGGACGCTTTGCTACCTCTGATTTAAATGATTTGTATCGCCGTATCATTAATCGCAATAATCGTTTGCGACAGTTAATCGAACTATCTGCCCCAGAAGTTATTTGTCGTAATGAAAAGCGTATGTTGCAAGAAGCAGTAGATGCCTTGATTGATAATTCAATCCGTCATGGCAAAACTGTTGTAGCTTCAACTGGCCAGAAAAGAACTTTAAAGTCATTAGCTGATTCCTTGAAAGGTAAGCAAGGACGTTTTCGCCAAAATTTATTAGGAAAACGTACTGACTATTCTGGTCGTAGTGTTATTACTGTTAACCCTAAGTTAAAGCTTTATCAATGCGGTATTCCAAAAAGAATGGCATTGGAATTATTTAAGCCTTTTATCATCTCTAAATTGATTCAAGCTGAAGTTGTTCATAATGTTAGAAGTGCTAGCCGTTATATTGAAGCTGGTCATGATCAAGTTTGGGATATTTTAGAAGATATAGTTAAAAAAAGTTATGTGCTTTTAAATCGCGCTCCAACTTTGCATCGCTTAGGTATCCAAGCTTTTAAGCCGATTTTGATTGAAGGTTTGGCTTTGCAGATTCATCCGTTGGTTTGTACCGCGTTTAACGCTGACTTTGATGGAGATCAGATGGCTGTCCACGTGCCTTTGACCGATGAGGCTAATTGGGAAGCTGAGAATTTGATGTTAGCTTCTAAGAATCTTTTAAAACCGGCCACTGGCGACCCAATCGTTGCTCCGTCTCAGGATATTGTTTGGGGAACCTATTATATGACTAGCGAAGAAGATACTGCTGATGAAAAAATGAAATATTTTTCTGACATTGAAGAAGCTAAATTGTCTTATACTTTGGGAGTAATTCGTTTACGCCAGAAAATTAAAGTCCGCATCAACAATTATGGTTTGGAAGGTTTGACAGAAACAACTGTCGGTAAGATTGTTTTTAATGAATTATTACCTGAGAAATTGAGATTCGTTAATAAGATTGTGGGTAAAGGCGAATTAAAAAATATCGTTAAAGAGCACCTTCAACATTATTCAATGGATGATACTGTTAATTTTTTGGATAATTTAAAAGATAATGCTTTTAAATATATTACTCGTTCCGGCTTGTCTTGGGGTATGGGCGATTTACCAAAATTTGAAGCCGTTGAAGAAAGATTAGAAGAAACTGAAGCAAAGGCTAGAGAAGTTATTGATATTTATGAAGAAGGTTTGCTGACTGAGTCAGAACGTTATGCTAAAATTATCGAACTTTGGACTAAAACCAAAGAAGAGATAAAGGATATCTGTACCAACGAATTGCCTAAGAGCGGCCCAGTTTATTCTATGATTAAATCAGGCGCTCGCGGATCCTGGGATCAATTGACACAGATTTTGGGCATGAAAGGTTTAGTGTCCAGTCCGTCCGGCGCAATTTTTGAATTACCAGTTAAAAGTAATTTTAAAAAGGGTATTGATGTTTTGGAATATTTTATTGCTACTCATGGTGTCCGTAAAGGTTTATCTGATACAGCTCTAAGAACTGCTAACGCCGGTTATTTGACTCGTCGTTTAGTTGATGTCGCTCAAGATATTATTATCAATGAAGAAGATTGCGGCGATGACGTCGGCGTTGTTTGGACTAAAGCTGAATCAGATGCTATCGGTAAGCCTTTGGCTAATCGTTTGTATGGCCGTTACTTGAATAAAGATTTGGTTAACAAAAAAGGCAAGGTTATTCTTAAAGCCGGAACTTTAATTGATGAAGACGCTTTAGTAAAAATTTCTAAAGAAGATATAGAAGAGGCGAACATCAGATCACTCTTAACTTGTCGAGCTAAAAAAGGCGTTTGTCAAAAATGCTATGGTTATGACTTGGCTTACAACAAGCCAGTTAAACATGGTGTTGCTGTCGGTACGATTGCCGCGCAGTCTATCGGTGAACCAGGTACTCAGCTTACTATGAGAACCTTCCATACTGGTGGTGTGGCCGGTGCTGATGATATTACCCAAGGTTTGCCTCGTGTTGAAGAAATCTTTGAAGCTCGTTCTCCTAAACGTAAAGCTTTTATTGCTGATGTTACCGGACGCGTCTCAATTGAGAATCAAGAAAGAACCATCCAGAATGCTGATGGTAAGGTTATCTTATCTAATTCCAGGGATAAAGTTTTGAAAATCGTTTATGAAGGAGAAGATATTGATAAATATAATTTTTCTGAACATAACCAGGATAAATCGAAAAATAAGCCTAAAGTTTTAGTGACTGAAGGTGCCAAGGTTAAGAAAAATGATGAATTATTCCAAATTGGTGATGAAATAATTACAGCCAAACGAGCTGGCATCGTTAAGCTCGAGACAAAGGGCGTTCGAGTCTTGACCCCGGCTGAAAAAGTGAAAGAATATTTGATTCCACGCGGTTTCTCCATCTTGGTCGCAGATGGCCAGGAAGTTACTGCTGGCGATCAGTTGACTGAAGGTTCAATTGACTTGAAGCGTTTATATGAATTGAAAGGCATTGAAGATACTCAAAAATATATTGTCAGGGAAATTCAATTTGTTTATTCTTTCCAAGGCCAACCTTTGAATGATAAACATATTGAGATTATTGCTAGACAGATGTTTTCTCGCATCATGATTGAAGATGCTGGCGATACTGATTTATTATCTGGCGAAGTGATTGAAAAAGTTATTTTTGATCGTGAAAATGTCAAAGCTTTGGCCAACGGCGGTAAAGCTGCTCAGGGCAGGAGATTGTTGATGGGTATGACGAAGGTTTCTTTGTCTACTAATTCTTTCTTGTCAGCTGCTTCTTTCCAAGAAACTTCACGTGTCTTGATTGATGCCGCTGTTACCGGCAAGATTGACTACTTAGAGGGCTTGAAAGAAAACGTTATTATCGGACGTCCAATTCCAGCCGGTACCGGTTTCCCGGGTGATAGCCAAATTCCAGTTAAAAGGAATTATGAAGACGAAGAAGATTTAGAAGAGGAAATTATAGCTGAAGAATTAAAACCAGAAATAGTGTAAGAAAATACTAATAAAAAATACTCTGATAGTTATCTGTCGGAGTATTTTTTATTATAAATAGTTTTTTGAAATCAATAATTAAAACCAACTGATAACAACTGCAACCAAAACACCTAAAATTGATCCAACAGTTAATTGGGCAGGGGTGTGTCCAACTCTTTCTAAGAGATGAGGGTATCTGTCATCAAGCAGGTTATCTTCATCTAAATCTTTGGTTAATTTGTTAATCATTTTTCCTTGGCGGCCGATTTGTTGTCTTAAGCCAAAAGCGTCTCTAATGGTTATGGAGGCAAAAGTTAAAGCGATAGCAAAGGCTGGCTTGGTAATCCCATCTTGAATGCCAATCATAGTAGTTAAAGCCACTGTCATAGCGGCGTGGCTGGAGGGCATACCAGAATAAGCCATAATGTTTTTCCAACTGAAAGAGGTATGATTTGATTTGATAAAGAATTTAATGATTTGAGCGACTAAGGCCGCTACGAGTGGAGCTAAGATAAAATTTAACATAATGATATTTATTTATAAAGCAATTTTATCATTAAAAAGGAGATAAGTAAATGAATAAATTGTTTAAATGTTTAGTTAATGCAAATATTTGCTTGCAGGGAATATTTATTATACAATAATTAAATTACAAAAAGAGGGGACTAACAGTAAATAAATTATATGAAAATCGTTATTCGCGCCGGTGGTATCGGCACCAGAATGTGGCCTATGAGCCGTCAAAATAACCCCAAGCAATTTCAGGCGATTGTTGGTGATAAGTCGATGGTCAGGACTACTTATGATCGAGTTAGTTTAGCGGTGGCCGGCAGTGAAAATATTTTTATATCGGTTAATGCTGCTCATGAGCAAAAGATTAAGACAGAAATTCCCGAGTTAATCCCTAATAATGTTATTTTAGAAGCCGATGTCCGCAATACCGGCCCGGCCATGTGTTTGGAAGTGGCTTATTTGGAGAAATTTTGTGATCGAAATTCAGTTATCGCCAGTTTGCCTTCTGATGATTATATCTCCAATAAAGAAGCTTTTTCTGATTTACTGGCTTTATCAGAGGAATTTATTTTGAAGAACCCAACATATATTTTAACCCCAGCCGTTCGCCCAGCCCAAATTGATACTGGTTATAGCTATATGAAAGCCGGAGAGGAATTAATGAAAACAGGCGAAGAAGCTATTTACCAAGTGGCAGATGTGGTGGAAAAACCCAATATGGAACGCTGCGCCGAATTGATTGAAACAGGTGTCTATTATTGCCACACTGGTATGTATATTTGGCAACTTGGCAATATTATTGATTTGTTTAAAAAATATCAACCAGCCATGTATCAAATTTGTGTTGAAACAGTCGAGTTGATGATTAGTAAAGCTGATTTAGCAGAAATTAAAAAATCCTATTCTCGGGCTGAAAAAATGAGTATTGAATCGGCTATTACTGATAAAGCGCCAGCATTGGCTATGAGTGTATCGGACAGAATCGGCTGGTCGGATTTAGGCAAATGGCACATTATTAAAAGAATGTTGTCTAATGAACCTTTGGATAATTTAACTAAAGGCAAGGTAATATCTAATAAAGCTCAAGATAACTTGGTATACAGTACTGTTGATAAAAAAGTTGTCGTTATTAATGATGTCCAGGGTTTGGCAATCATTGACACGCCGGATGCTCTTTATATATCAAGCCTGATTAATTCGGCTGATATTAAAGAGTGTTTGGAACAAGCTAAAGAAAAAGGTTGGGAAGAATATTTATAGTTTATGTTTAAAATAATTCGTAACGTCGTTATAATTTTTGTGCTTATTTTGATAGTAATTGGCTATCAGGTTTTTGTAATCAATAAAGCCAGCAAGGAAGATTTTTTACGCGCCGCCACTAATTATAGTGTTGAAAAAGGTGTTAATGTTTCCGAGTTAGCTGATCAGCTTGAACAAAAAGGCATTATTAAATCAGCCAGCTCTTTTAAGCTTTATGCCAAATTGAATGACTTAGCCGCTAAACTTAAAGCTGGTGAATATCAGTTCCCACAAGGCGCCAGCACCGAAGATATTATTAAGATTTTAGCCAGCGGACAATCTGGTCAGAAAGAAAAAGAAATTTTAATCAAAGAGGGGATGAATAATAAGACAATTGAGGAGTATTTAAAAAAGGAAAATCTGATTAATGATGGCAGCTTCTTGAAATTAGCCGCTACACTTACTTCTCAGTTGCCGGAAGAATTTAGGCAGTATGATTTTATCAAAGAAGCTCCGACCAAAGTTGATTTGGAAGGTTTTTTATTTCCTGATACCTATCGCTTGTATGCGAATGATGGCGGGGAGGCTTTGGTTAGAAAAATGCTGGCTAATTTTGACAACAAGGTGACGTCTGAAATGCGCGCGGAAGTGAAGCGTCAGAATAAGAGTTTGTATCAGGTTTTAGTCATGGCTTCAATCATTGAAAAAGAAGTTAGAAGCACCGACGATATGAAAATGGTTTCCGGTATTTTTTGGAATCGTATTAATAGTGGCCAACGTCTTGAGTCTTGCGCCACTTTAGCTTATATTTTGGGAGTTAATAAAGCGCAGTATAGTTACGAGGATACTCAAATAGATTCGCCTTTTAATACCTATCGCAATGACGGTTTGCCGCCAACCCCGATTGGTAATCCTGGGTTTAGAGCGATTGAAGCAGCTATTTACCCCACTAAAAACGATTATAATTTCTTTTTAAGCGATCCCAAGACCGGCAATACGGTTTGGGCCAGGACTTTTGAAGAACATAAGGCTAACAAGGCTAAATATTTGCAATAATGCTTCTTCTTAACTAATGTTAGCTAAATTATTCTCACATATTGACATTTAGCTTAAAATATGATATAATGTTGGTATAAATTTAGTACATTACTAATTAATTTTATCATTTTTCAGGAGTTTGTCATGGATATTTTGCAGCTCATCTCCGCCGGCCAAGATATTACTATTAAAGCCTGTGACGGACAACGCACCATTGCTCAAGCAAAAGAATTGTTTACGGGTTTTCTTGACGCCGACTTTGAAAATTGGAATTTAGACAAACCAGGTAAAGCCACACCGGCCACTAAGGCCAAGGTCTACGAACTTCGTCAAGATGCTAAATTCAAACAGATGTTTGAATCCTTAAACCCGGACTTAGACAAACTATGTCTGACGCAAGCTCAAATCATCGCCTTCGTTGAAGATCACCAAGACTGGTTAAGAACAGACGGTTACGGAACATTTTTCCTTTTTAAGGAGAATGAAGAATATTTTGTTGCCGAAGTGTACTTCAGTTCGTCCGACGCTCTCGAGGTTCGCGTCCGCAGTCTTGAGGATGACGTTGTCTGGAATGCTGGCTCTCGACGTCGTCTTGTGGCCTGGTAACTGTAGGCTCTTTGACACTTAGACATTTAATTTATCTAACGGCCTCAAGAGGATTCCTAGGCTCTTAGAAACTTTGTCCCTTAAACGCTTATTGGCATTTGAGGGATTTTTTTATATAATAAAAATGCGACGTTGTTTTGTTTTACGGCTACGGCTTTAAAGCCAATGTCGTAAAAATTAATATTTGAGTATTTTGTTGGTCAAGACTAACAAAAGAGTGGGTATTAATTTTTTTAATAAAAAATATTTACAGTTGGTGCAATTTGCTGGAGGACTTTAATGTCCCAAATAAAATACAGTTTTTAATTTTTATTTTAGAATTGAACAGCAGTGGCTTTGGGTGGCAAGTAGTACGAACCCAGAAGAATCCCTTAGGCTCTTGGAAACTTTGCCCCTCAAATGCCAATAAGCGTTTAAATATCTGCGAATAAATAAAAAACTTGTCCAAAATGGACAAGTTTTTTATTTATGTGTGTGTTGCTTATTTTAAAGTAACTTTGGCACCAGCATCTTCGAGGGTCTTTTTGACTTTCTCGGCATCGGCCTTAGAAACACCTTCTTTAACAACTTTTGGAGCGCCATCGACTAAATCCTTAGCTTCTTTCAAACCCAAAGAGGTTAATTCACGGACAGCTTTAATGACGTTAATTTTGTTAGCGCCGGCATCAGTCAATTCAACATCAAATGAATCTTTTTCTTCAGCAGCGGCGGCAGCTGGGGCAGCGGCCATCATCATGGCAGGAGCGGCAGCGGAAACGCCAAATTTTTCCTCTAAAATCTTGACCAATTCGGATAAATCCAAAACGGACATTTTTTCAATAGTTTCAACCAAAGAAGCAAACTTCTCTGGGATAACGATATTCTTTTCTTCCATATTTTTTAATGTTTAAAAAAATAATTTAATTAAATAATTGCCCTTAGGCAGATTTCTTTTCTGCAACCGCAGATAAGACGCGGACAAAACCGCGTAAATTTCCAGCTAAGACGTTGGCGAAACCTGAAACCGGGGCATTCATAGAACCAACCAATCTGGCATAAAGTTCTTGTTTGCTTGGTAACTTGGCTAAAGCGTCAACTTCTATTTTGGAAAGCAACTTACCTTCCAAAATACCACCAGCGAATTCAAGTTTACCTTCGGTACTCTTGATAAAATCGTTAGTGACTTTGGCTGGAGTCACTTCGTCGCCATAACCGAAAATAACGGCTAATTGGCCATTGATGCTCTTGGCATCAAATTCGGGCATGCCTTTTGATTTCAAAGCTTTAGCTAACAATGTTTTTTTAGCCACATAGCATTCACTCGCTTCGCTTTTCAGCTTTCGTTTGAACTCACGACTATCAGCCGCGCCCATTCCGTCAAAGCGAGCAAAAACTACAGACTTAGCACCATCTAACTTAAGCTCCAAATCGCGAAACATTTCCGATTTTTGGACTCTTGTTTTTGCCATAATAAATATAATTTATTTATAATTAATCTAATTTCAAGGTTCTAGTAACGATTTAATAAAAAAACCGCCGCTATCAAGCCGCAGTAAACACAAAATGATTAATTAGCTAAATGCTAATAACCTTTGTCTCGGCGGGTCCTATGTATAAATACTGCCCACTGTCTACGACTTAATAAGCTAATAATAGCATAATTTATGATTTTGTCAATAATTTTATAAAATATTTGCAATAATACTTCTTTTTAACTAATATTAGCTAAATTATCTGCAAATATTGACATTTAGGTTAAAATGTAACATAGTTTTAGTTATAAATTTAGTACATTACTAATTAATTTTATCATTTTTCAGGAGTTTATCATGTGCCTACTTATTTGGATTATTGGCATTCTGCTTATATCCGCCTTAGTTTGGTGGATGTACAGTGTTGAGGATAAAGCTATCATCAACGAAGCAGAACCCGAAAATAATCCTATCCTAAAACTCATCTCCGCCGGCCAAGATATTACTATTAAAGCCTGTGACGGACAACGCACCATTGCTCAAGCAAAAGAATTGTTTACGGGTTTTCTTGACGCCGACTTTGAAAATTGGAATTTAGACAAACCAGGTAAAGCCACACCGGCCACTAAGGCCAAGGTCTACGAACTTCGTCAAGATGCTAAATTCAAACAGATGTTTGAATCCTTAAACCCGGACTTAGACAAACTATGTCTGACGCAAGCTCAAATCATCGCCTTCGTTGAAGATCACCAAGACTGGTTAAGAACAGACGGTTACGGAACATTTTTCCTTTTTAAGGAGAATGAAGAATATTTTGTTGCCGAAGTGTACTTCAGTTCGTCCGACGCTCTCGAGGTTCGCGTCCGCAGTCTTGAGGATGACGTTGTCTGGAATGCTGGCTCTCGACGTCGTCTTGTGGCCTGGTAACTGTAGGCTCTTTGACACTTAGACATTTAATTTATCTAACGGCCTCAAGAGGATTCCTAGGCTCTTAGAAACTTTGTCCCTTAAACGCTTATTGGCATTTGAGGGATTTTTTTATAACAACCCGATAGCTTCGCTAATATTTTTAATCTCGACAATCTCCAGCCCCTTTATTTTTTTATCAGTTTTGGCGGTGATAACTTTAGTGAAACCAAGGTTTAAAGCTTCGTTTAATTTAGCTTCTAAGCGGGGGACTGGCCTAATCTCTCCACCTAAGCCGACTTCACCCATTACGACTGTCTTGGCCGGCAGAGCTTTATCAGTCAAAGAAGAAATAATGGCCAAACAAACGGCTAAGTCAATCCCGGGATCGGTTATTTTTAAACCGCCGACAATATTTAAAATAGTATCATAAGCGGCCGTATTTAATTTAGCTCGCTTAGCGATAACCGCTAATAATATTTGTAAGCGGTTAGCATCAAAACCAGAGGCTCGGCGTTGTGGATAGCCAAAGACGGTTTTAGATGTTAAGGCTTGTATCTCAATCAAGAATGATCGGCTGCCTTCAGCTACGGCGGTGATAGCCATGCCGGCGCCATAGTTTAATATTTTATCTAAAAATAGATTAGCTGCATTTTCTATCGGCGTTAAACCGGAGCCGGTCATTTCGAAAATACCGATTTCATTAGTTGAGCCGAAACGATTTTTGGAAGACCTGAAGAGGCGATAATTTTGGCTGGAATCAGTTTCTAAATATATAACCGTGTCGACTAAATGTTCTAAAGTTTTTGGACCAGCCACTTGGCCATCCTTGGTAATATGTCCAATAATTAAAACGGCTACATTATTTTTTTTAGCGAATTCTAATAATTTAGTAGTCACGGCTCGGATTTGTGATGTGCCGCCGGCCTCGCCGGATTCAGTGGCGGTGCGGATGGTCTGGATTGAATCGATGACTAATAGGTCAGTTTTATTATTGGTTAACGCTGCCAAGATTGATTCTAATTCCGTTTCAACAATAAATGATAATCTTTCTAAGGAACAGCCAAGTCTGGACAGGCGTAAGGCGAGCTGCCCGGTCGATTCTTCACCGGACATATAAACAACTTTATTTTTGTCCGATAAAGCATTGGTTATTTGAGCGACAATAGTCGATTTGCCGATGCCAGGTTCTCCGCCGATTAATGTTAATGAACCAGGCACGATTCCGCCACCAAATACCCGGTCAATCTCATTGATATTAGTAGCTAAGCGAGTAGGAATAGCCATCCCTTCGCTTAAATCTTTACCGAGTATAATAGAAGCCGGTTTGTTGCCGGCCCCCTTTAAATTGTTATTTTTTTCTTCAATAATTGATCCCCAAGCGCCACATTCCTCGCAGCGACCGACCCATTTACTGAATTGAGCGCCGCACTTATTGCAGCTAAACAGTTTGGTTGATTTTGACATATAGTTTTAACTGGCTGGTAAACTTAATTTTTTTATCATCCCTTCATTAACGTCAAGAAAATAAAGAGCTTTGTCTTCGCTGGAATAGGCTGGATTTTTAATATTAAATCGGCCGGAATCATCAACTAATATTTTTGAACCAGTAGTTAGATTGATTAAATAAATATCATCGCTAGAATCCTTACTAAGCATAGGGAACATGCCTGATCCGTCAGGCAAATTTTGTGGTACGCCGCAATAAGCTTCATTTTCGCTTATAAAAACGCATTTTTCCGGCCAAGTATTAATGCCTAAAGATAAGTTATTGGTACCGATGTTATCCCCAGAAGCATTGGTTATCCACAGATTGGGTAACATTTTTTTGTCGTTAGTTGAATAAACACTGTAGAGGAGTTTTGACCCTGTCGGCGACCATTTAGATTGGAAACCGCGCCCGTTCACTGTTAGTGATTGAAAATTTTCTCCATTTAGGCCGATAAAATAAATTTTTTGATTATTAGCATCAGTCGCTTCGACATAGGTGCCGACTATTTGATTATTAGGCGACCATTCCGCTGTTACTTTATAGGCATTAAGACCTATTTTTTCAATAGCTTGGGCGCCAGTGCCATCGGTATTAACAACGCCAATCCAAGAGTTTTCTTCTTCTGTGCCGATACTTTTAAAAACCATCTGGTCGCCAGATTCGTTGAAAGAAAAGTTTTCCCAGTGTTTAGGAATAGTTACTTGTTTGTTGGTTTTAAAATCATAAATAATTTTACTGTCATCGGGATAAACTATAACTGCCTTATTTTTGTCTGGCGACCAAGTAACTTCTCGAGCGTCGTTAAATTTTTCATCAGACAAAACATTTTTTTCGCCAGCAGCATTAATTTCATAAAACTTTTCATCGGTTTTATCGTAATAACGGATTTTATTAGTCGCTTCGGTTAAAACTGGCGCTAAAGTGTCAGTGGTGCTTAAGGCGTTGATTTTATTTTCCCTCGGAGCAGTCGTTTCGGTAACCGAAGGGGTAGTCCCAGTTTGTTCTTCAGAAGTTAAATCACTTGTTGCTTGACCGCCAATAACATTAGGTGTTCCAGTGGCAGCAGTAGGTAGGCCATTAATATCTTGGCCTGGTGTCGGCTCATTGGGCGTAGTCGTAGTTGAAGGACGCGACCAGATTAATTTATAAATCAAGAAACCAATTCCGATAGCGAAAATAACTAAGCCAACAAAAATGATTATTCTTTTTAAAGGGATGATATTCATAGCTTATACTCCTTTCTGCTAAGTGGCAGACTTCTTTACTTTTTTAAAATGTGTTATAATGAAAAAAGAAATTAATGGCTTACTCTTTGATGTTGATAATTTTTAGAAGCAAGAATAACTCTAGTCATTATTTCTTATTATATAACATTGGCGTTTTTTCTGCAAAAGATTATTTTTTTAAATAAATTATGAGCGTTTTAGGTTCATCAGCTTTGAGCTATTTAGGTGTGGATATCGGCAGCTCAAGTATAAAAATAGTAGAATTAAAAAGAATCCAAAATAAAGTAGCTTTAGTTAGCTACGGTTTTAGCGACAAGCTATCAGCTGTTTACTCAGACGCTAATCGTTTGGATATAAAAAACATCACCTCAATAATCGAAAATATTTTTCGGAAAGCTAATTTCTCATCATCAAGAAATGTTATCGCTTCTTTACCGACTTTTTCAGTTTTTTCTTCAATTATCAACATCAGCGGAAAATTAAATGATAAAGACCTTGATTCTTCTATTATTTGGGAGGCCAAGAAAGTAATTCCGCTGCCTTTGCAAGATATCGTTTTAGATTGGCAGAAGATTAGGGAAAAACCAGCTCAAATGGCTACCGTTCTAAAGGATGTTAATCCTAAAGACGGCATAAAATTATTGGACAACAAAGAAACTAGCGGTCAAAAAATATTATTAATCGGAGCCCCTAAGAATTTAATCAAAAGCTATGCTTTTACTTTTAAAAGCATGAATTTTAATTTAGTCAGTTTAGAAACTGAAATTTTTGGTTTGATTAGATCATTAGTCGGTTCGGACCAAAGTGTTTCTATGATTGTTCAAATTGGCGCCAGTTCTTCTAATATTTTTATTGTTGATAAAGGCGTCCCGGTTTTAAGCCGCTCAATTGATGTCGGCGGTTTAGCGATTACTAAGGCCATTGCTAAAAATTTACAGTTAGACTTAGAAAAAGCCGAACAATTTAAATATGATTTAGCTGGCCATTCTGATGGTCAGTTGCCAAAGATGATTATTGATACCATGGCGCCTGTTTTTAACGAAATTAAATATATAGTAGATGTCTATAGCCGCAAAGAAGCAAATGAAGTTAAAAAATTAATTCTAACCGGCGGATCAGCTATGCTTTATGGCCTATCAGATTATTTAGCGAGTTTGTTAAATATTAATGTAGTTGTTGGTGATCCATGGTTTAGGACGTCTTATCCAGTAGAATTAAAGCCTATACTTGATCAAATCGGCCCAAGAATGGCAGTTGCCATTGGTTTAGCTATGCGAGAGTATGACAAAGAATAACCAAGAGGAAAAGCAGCCTGACCATGCTGCACAAATAAATCAGCTTTTGGCAAAAGAAGATAAAAAAGAAAAAGTTTCTTGGTGGAAACGTCTTTTGCATTTTGGCCGAATGGTCGGTGATGTTAAGGATTTTGTTTATGAAGATGATAAACAAGCCGCTGAAAAGATTAGAAAGGATATTGTAAAAATAGAAGCCGAAAGAGAAATTGAAAGGCGCGCGCTTGAAGCCGAGCGTGAACGGCTGGAAAAATTGGCTAAGTCTGAAGCTAAAAAGAATCGAGCTGATATCGACAAACAATGGCAGGGCAGAGGCGAAGGTTTGCCGTCTGATGATGAAATGAATATCAAGACGGCAGCTGACAAGATTAAAGAAATAGGCGCTGTCGGTGATAAAACCGTTATAGCCGATCAATCAAGAGTCGCTCAAGAAAGTTTACCTGAGTTGTCTTCATCTAGAATACAGATTAGCAGAATTTCCACTAAAGAACCATCAGTTGTTCAAAAGCCGGAATTAAAAGAAGAGTCAGCCAAGCTTAAAGATTCTGCCACCTTGATAGACCAAAAAATAATCAAAACGCCAGAGTTGCCGTCAATAAAGCCAAATGGTTTTAGTAAGGATGTAGCCAGTAAAAAAGCGGTTATAGAAAATAAAGAGTCTAAAGTCTTTGATCATAAATCAAGGATGGTTAAAAAATTTCAAGAAGAATTAAAAAGAAGAACTAACGAATTCTTAAAGAACGAAGTAGAAAATCGTTATTGGCAATCTTTTGATATGATTAGGGCCAACCTAATCAAAGAACAAAGAAGCTTATTTTTTAATTGGAATCGTAAATTTTTATCTTTAATTTTTTCCTCATTGTTAGCCGTTTTAGTTGTTCTGTTGGTTTATGTCGGTTTGCTTTTATTCCAAAGAAATAAATTAGAGGAGAATCGTTATATTTTTGATAATTTGGATAATATTAAAGTCCAAATTTCATCAGAAGAAAAAAAGGCCGAGGAAGTTATCGATTTTAATGAAAGGATTACTTACGTTAAGTATTTATTAGACAATCATATTTATTTTTCAGAGTTTTTTAAACTGTTAGAGGATCGGACTACATTAGATGTTTATTTTGAGAAATTTTCTGGCGGCATACAAGAGAGTTATAAATTGACTTGTGTTGCTAAGGATACTCAGTCTATCCATACTGAAAAAAATGTTTTATTAGACTATGATCAAAAAGTAAAAGGAGTAAATATCGGCACTATTACTTCTTTGAGCGATTATATTGCCCAACAAAATCCAGGTAAAAATCAGCCAGCTGTTCCAACTCCATCCGCGACCGAATCACAACAATTACCGGTTCAAAACAATAACGTTAGGACGGATATGGAAATAATTATTAACCCGGCGCTTGTTTTTATTAAATAATAAATTATGCCAGAAGACATAAACGAACAAGATAAACAGATTATTGAAGATAATAAATCAGTTATCGCTGAACAAGTAACCAGCTATGTTTATAGATTTTTTTGGTTAATAAATTTTATCGTTATTATCGCTATTTTAGCCCTCGGATATTATTTTATGCTTTTGCCGATGTATCAGAAAATAACATCTAATCAGGAAATCGGTCAAAAGAGAGAAGAATATTTGCAAAGCGCTGATTATTTAAAACAGCTAAAGGAGTTGAATAAATTTTATCAGAGCGTAAGCCAAAATGATAAGAGCAAAATTAATAAAATAGTCGATAGCAATAATGATAGTTCAGAATTGATGCTTGATGTTGATTATATGATTTTTGAATATAATCGTTTCGGCATGAAAGCTAAGACTTTTAACACCACTCCGCTGGATAAACAGTTTCAGCTAAGCGAATTAGCAAATAAAAAAGGCGGTAGTTATCGAAATAGTGTTAGTATCGCCAAAAGCAAAGTTGTCATTGATAATGCTAATTATTTAGGATTAATCGGCTTGTTAAAAAAAATGGAATTGAATTTAAGAATTATGGATGTTGTGGCCGTTCTGTATAACCCTAAAGAAAAAGTGGCTGAGATAGAATTTATTACTTATCAACAACCAAAGAGATAAATATGGCTATCAACAAAGAACAGCAGTCGAGAATAATTATTTATTTTATCATCGTCTTGATTATTGGTATCGGGTTATTTTTGTATTACCTGGGTTCGAGAGATGATCGATTTAGTCTTACAGAAGGTAATAATGTTGTAAACCAATCTAATACCAATAAATATGCTGGTATAACCGTCGAACCGAATGTGGTAACCAGTAGCCCTAAATTTATTTCATTGCAGCCGGTAATTATGCCGTCTGATTATCAAAAAGACGGCACGACATCGACGGTTACGTCAACAACAGACAGCCGCTTAACCCCGGAACAGCTTAATAGAATTGTTAGACGTCATCGCGATCCATTCGCGCCATTTTAATATTTTTTTATGAACGACATTAAGGAGCCAATTGACATAAGCAGGCAAGAACAGCTGATAGCTTTTTTATTACAAAACAACACTATTAATCAAGATCAAGCTGATCTTTTAAAGGATGTTTTGATTAAGGCCGGAGGAGCCAAGGATTTAGATGCTATTGTTGCTGAAAGTAATATTTTAAGAATGGAAGATTATGTGATGGCTAAGGCCAAATATTTGAATTTTCCTTACATTAATTTAAGCGAAATAGATGTGCCTGAGGATGTTCTTAACAGCATCCCGTCCGAAGTGGCTGAACATTATCGAGTTGTTTGTTTCGACAAGAGCGGCAAAAAGCTGTCGGTTGGTATGGTTGATCCAGAAAATTTTAGAGCCAGAGAAGCAATTGATTTTTTAGCTATCAAAAGTTCATCACAAGTTGAATATTTTTTGATTTCTTTAACCAGTTTTCAAAACATTTTTAAACAATATCAGAAATTTAGCAAAGAAGTATCAAGCGCATTAAAACAGAAAGAGGAGGAGGAACGCCAAGAAATCGGTAACGATAAAGAAGATGAAGATGTTTCTTTTGAGGAAATTATTAGAAATGCTCCAGTTGCTAAAATTGTTAACGAAATCATAAAACACGCCGTTGAAACAGGCGCTTCTGATATCCATATTGAGCCATTAGAAAAAGAAACTCGTGTCCGTTATCGCACAGATGGTATTTTGCACACTTCACTTGTTTTGCCTAAAAACATACATGATTCAGTCGTCTCTCGTATAAAGGTTTTATCAAAATTAAAATTAGACGAAACTCGTATTCCGCAAGGTGGACGTATTCGTTTGACTGTTGATGGCAAAGATGTCGATTTTCGTATTTCTACTATGCCGTTAATGGGTGAAGAAAAAGTTGTAATGCGTGTTTTGGATACGACTAAGGGCGTTTTGACACTTGACCAGTTAGGTTTCTCCGGAATCAATCGAGAAATTATTGAAGAAAATATTAAAAAAACAGTCGGTATTTTGTTGGTTACCGGTCCAACTGGTTCAGGTAAATCAACCACACTTTATTCTATTTTACACATGCTTAATCATGAGGGGGTAAATATCGTTACGCTCGAAGATCCGGTTGAATATTTTATGCATGGCGTTAATCAATCTCAAATTAGACCAGAAATTGGTTTTACTTTTGCTTCTGGTTTAAGAACTTTATTGCGTCAAGATCCTGATGTTATGATGGTCGGCGAAATTCGTGATAATGAAACAGCCGAATTAGCCGTGCATTCTTCTTTGACTGGTCATTTGGTTTTGTCCACCTTACATACTAACGACTCTATTGGAGCGGTGCCTAGATTATTAGATATGGGTATAGAGCCTTTTTTGTTAAGTTCAGTTATGAATATGGTTATAGCTCAGCGTTTAGCCAGGCGTTTGTGTCAGTATTGTCGACAACCCATGAAAACTTCAGAAGAAATGCTTGTTAATATTAAAAAACAAATTGCTGATATCCCTGCTGAAACCATTAGAAAATCGTGGCCAGAATATGATCCTAATAGCCCAATAACTTTGTTTGAGCCGGTTGGTTGTTCTCGTTGTAATAAAACCGGCTATAAAGGACGTGTTTGTATATCAGAAGTGTTAGATATCAATGATTTTATTAAGGATGCTATTTTAAATAAACATGGAGCAGTGACAGAAGAAGAAATCAAACAACATCAACAGTTTATCAATGTTAACCAAGATGGTTTGATTAAAGTTATGCAAGGACAAACCAGCTTACAAGAGATTTTGCGCGTTATGAATGAATAAAAATTATGCCTTTTTATAAATATAAAGTCATTAACAAAAATTTTGATAAAGAAGTCGGTACCATGGAGGCTACCAGCGAAAGGCAGATAGAGAATATTTTAATATCAAAAGGCTATCAAATTGTTTCAATCGAAAGCACTTTTAACTTCGATAGTTTTAAGTTTGTCCTTAATAAATTAGGCAAGAAAACTACTTCTAAAGATTTAGTAGTCTTTTTTAGGCAGTTTTCGGTTTTGATTTCGTCCAGCATCAACCTTTCAGAAGCCTTGCGTATTTTAGCTGATCAAACTACTAAGCCTGGTTTTAAGATGGTTTTAATTGAAATTTCTAATGATGTCGATTCCGGAGTTAGATTATCAGATGCTTTAGGTAAGCATAAACATATTTTTAGTGAATTTAATGTTTCGGTTATTAGATCAGGCGAAACTTCCGGTAAGTTAGATGAATCTTTGACTTATTTAGCGGATGAAGAAGAGAAATCTTATGAGATGATGCGTAAAGTCAGGGGAGCAATGATTTATCCGGCGGTCGTGATTTGCGCCATGCTGATTGTGGGTGTCTTAATGATGATTTTTGTAGTGCCAAAACTTACGTCTATTTTTGACGAAGTTGGTGGACAACTACCAATGTCAACCAGGATTTTAATCGCCACCTCTAATCTGTTTGTTAATTATTGGTATATATTGTTAATAATACTTATTGGTTTGATATTAGCCGCTAAATTTTTCTTAAATAAGCCTTTTGGTAAAAAACAGGTTGATTACATTGCGCTTCGTTTGCCTATTTTTGGCAATATTATTAAAAAATCATCGATTGTTCGTTTTTGTAGATCAATGAGCACCTTAATTGTTGGCGGTGTTACTATTTCTAATTCCCTGAAGATTGCCAAGGGCATTGTCGGTAATGAAGTTTTTAAGGAGCTTATTAATGACACTATTATTGCGGTTGAAGAAGGTAATTCTATCTCGTCTGTTTTTATAAAATCTAAAGATATACCAGTGATGATGCCGAAAATGATGCAAGTCGGGGAACGGACCGGTAAGCTGGATTTTGTCTTATTAAGAGTAGCTGATTTTTATTCCAAAGAGCTTGATGCAATCTTAGATAATTTAATGGTTTTATTGGAGCCTATCGTGATGATTATTATGGGTATCGCTGTCGGTATCATGGCCGCGGCAATTCTCTTGCCAATGTATAATTTAACCAATCAATTTTAAAAAAAATTGTTGTAATAAAAAAATTGTGATATAATTCAACTATTGTTAATGAAGTTTGCTATTTTAAGAGTGTTTTATACAGAAATTTTGGCTAAGATTTTTGTATAAAGCCCTCTTAGTAGGAGGAGCTTTATTAACATAGCTATGTTGATAAAACACTCTAGAAAGGGGGTGACGATATGAAAAATAACAAAGGTTTTACTTTAATCGAATTACTCGTCGTAATCGTTATTATTGGTATCTTGGCTACTTTAGCCACTGTGGCTTTGAGCTCAGCCAGAGGCAAAGCTCGCGATGCTCGTCGCGTTAGTGATGTCAAACAGATTATGACTGCTTTGGAAATGTATTATAATGATGCTCAAGGTTATCCTGCGTCTATAACTCCTGGGTCACCAATCGCTACAGGAAATACCACTTTTATGGCCAAGGTTCCATTTAATGCTTCCCCCTATAATGATAATGGTTGCGGACTAGTATCATCTTATTCTTATTCAGTGGGTTCTGGCAACACCACTTATACAATCACTTATTGTTTAGGAGGCACAACTGGCAACCTATCAAGCTCAAGTCACACCGCTAGCCCAGCAGGTATCGAGTAAATTGCTCTTTAGTCAAAATCTATATTTTGCGAACACGGATTATTTAATTATTTTGATAATCCGTGTTTTTTGTTGTTTATAATCAGCTTTTCTTTTATACTTAAATTGTAATTTAAATTTTGTGGAAAACTATGATTAATAAAGAAAAATTGTTAAAAGTAATTGATAAAAGTTTGCCTTGGCTATTGGCCGGTATTTTTATTAGCGTGCCGATTGCTTTTGCTATGTTTAAGGAAAATATGAATATTTTTGACTTGAACAAGCAATTATTTTTTAGATTTTTTTTGTATGCTTTCGTTGTACTTATTTTAGTGAGATGTTTTTTGTTGCAAAAAATTATTATTCCTAAAAATTTTGCCAATCTTTTTTTGTTGTTTAGTTTTTTATCAATAACTATCAGCTTGTTGTTTTCAAAAGATCCTCTAACTAGTTTTTTAGGACTTTACGAAAGACAACAAGGAGTTTTTTCTTTATATAATTATTTTTTGTTCAGCTTCGCGTTGGCTATTTTTATTGATTCCAAAGAGAAAGTTATCCAAGTTTTAAAAATAATAGTAGCTGGAGCAATTTTGCCGACAGTCTATGGCTTGATGCAGGCTTTGAATTTAGATCCGGAGCCTTGGTCTGGTGATCAGAGCAGAATTTTTTCTGCGTTCGGGCAACCCAATTTTTTTGCCCATTATTTGATTATGGTAATTTTACCGACAGCTTATTTTGCTTGGCGTTCTAAAAAGATGAGCTGGCGAATAGCTAATTTTTTACTATTAGTTGGTGAATTAATCTGTTTGAACGAAACAGCCAGCCGAGGCGCTTTCGTTGGCTTATCATTATCTGTTTTGGCAACGGTAATAATTTTTGGAATTTTACAAAAAAATAAAAAAATCATTATCACAGTATCAATGTTTATAATATTGGGATTAGGTTTTATTTTTTTGTTACGCAACAATATCACAACCAATTGCGCTGAAGGTAAATTGCCAAACAAGTTTTGTCGACTTTATTGGGCTACTGATGTCAATGGTGGCTCAAGCGGTATTAGAATGTTTTACTGGCGATCAGCTTGGCAAGAATTTAAAGAATCTTCTTTATTGAATAAGTTTTTTGGACACGGCAAGGATACACAGAATATTATTTTTACTAAATATTATAGTATTGAACAAGCTGTTTTAGAAGCAATTAACTCAACACCGGACCGAGCTCATAATATTGTTTTAGATACCTTGTTAGAGCATGGGCTATTTGGTTTATTGTCATTCGGATTATTGCCAATTGTAGCTTTAATTGTTTTATTAAAAAAATATAAGACGTTTTCAAAAGAGGAAAGGATGATTTTTTTGTTGTTATTATCTATTATATTGGCTTATTTTGGCGCTAACTCGTTTAGTTTTTCAATGACTGGTTACACAGTTTTATATTATGGTATTATCGGTTTAATCTTGGGGTGGGGCAGTCAAGGGCGAGCGGAAATAAGCTTGAGTAAATTTACTAAATATTTTCAAGTTACTTTGTTGATATTAATAACTTTTATTTTTATATTTTGTTATTATATTTTTAGCTGGCGTTATTTTGTGGCTGATCGTTACTATATTAAGGCTAGGACTGGTATTGCCAACAGAGATTGTTTGATGGCGCTTGATAATATTGAAAATGTGGTCGGAAATTACAATTGGATTGCTAAGTATAACGAAGAATATCTTTTGATGTATGTTAATTGTTTATCCTTAATTGGCAAGCAAGAAAAAGAAGTGGCTTATGACAATTTATTGCTTGGTTTGAAATACATGCCCGAAGATCAATTCAACCATTACAATAATTTAACGAATGTAGCCAGAGCTTATACTGTTTTGGGTTTAGATACTCATAACACCCAGTTTTTATCAATGGCTGATGGCTATTATCAAAAATTAATCACCTTTGGTCCCGAGATATCAGCTGTTTATTATGATTACGGGCGGATGCTTTTATGGTCAAAGCAATACAATAAGGCTATAGATGTATTAAATAAAGGTTTGTCAGTAACTCCAGAAGTTAATGCTAAATATTTGAGTAATGATCGTGTTGGAGGGGTTAAAAATATTAGAAGTAGTATGTTTTTGACTTTATGTCAAGTTTATTTGGAACAAAATAACTTTAAAAATGCTTTAAATAATTGTCAAAAATCAATCGAATTAAATTCAAACGACGCCTTAACTCATTTTAGTTTAGCTAAGATATATAAAGAAAATAACAATAAGGTTAAAGCAATAGAAGAAGCTAAAAAAGCTCAGAAAATTAATGTCGAAAACAGGGTTGAAGATAAAAGAGTTGACACCTTGTTGAAAGAGTTGTCTAAATAGAAAACTCTTGCGTGTTGTGGTGGTGAATACTATAATTATTAAATAATTTTAAGAAAAATGAAGAAAATAACCATAATAAAACCACGGCAAGCTTTTAGTTGGCAAGATATTGTTGAGATTTGGGATTGTCGAGAACTACTATATGCTCTGGCATTGCGTGATATTAAAGTTAGGTATAAGCAAACAATTGTTGGTGTGGCTTGGGTTTTGTTTCAGCCTGTTGTATCTATGGTAGTTTTTACAGTGTTTTTTGGTAATTTTGCCAAGATGCCAACCGATGGCGCCCCATACCCGATTTTTGTTTTAATTGGTTTGATTTTTTGGCAGTTTTTTTCGTCCGCAGTGTCTGATATTTCTAATTGTTTAATTAATAATAATAGCATTATCAGCAAAGTGTATTTTCCTCGAGTGTTATTTCCGTTAGCTACTTTATTGGCTCGTTTTGTTGATTTTTTAGTGGCTTGTTTAATTTTAGTTGGAATGATGATTTATTATCAATTTATGCCAGGTTTGACGGGTATTTTAATATTTCCGCTACTAATTGTGGTAACAGCCATAGCTGCTTTAGGGCTAGGATTGTTTTTTGCTAGCCTTAATGTTAAGTATCGTGATGTTAAATTTGTCTTACCTTATTTTATTCAGATGCTGATGTTTGTAACGCCAGTGGTTTATTCTACTAGTATTTTGGGTAAATATGGTTGGATTATGGCTATAAATCCTTTGGCTGGTGTCATAAAAACGGCTCGTAGCGAGTTTTTGCATAGCTACGCAACCAATTGGACTCAATTGGGAATTTCAGCGATAGCTTGCGTTTTGATGCTCGGTGTCGGTTGGTTATATTTTAGAGCAGTGGAACGATATAGTGTTGATACGATTTAAAAATATGTCTCCAATTATAGAAGTAAAAAATTTAGCCAAAAGATATTTAATCCGACACGAACACGGTGATTATATTACTCTTCGTGATAAAGTGGCGCATCCGATTAAAGCTTTGAAAACTAAGGTGAGTAAGCCAGAGGAATTTTGGGCATTAAACGATGTTAGTTTTAACGTAGAAGAAGGAGAAATGTTAGGCATTATTGGTCATAATGGGGCTGGTAAATCAACTTTATTAAAAATATTATCTCGCATTACTCCGCCGACTAAAGGTGAAGCTAAGTTGCGTGGCCGAGTTTCCTCTCTTTTGGAGGTGGGTACTGGTTTCCACCCAGAATTATCTGGCCGAGAAAATATTTTTTTATCAGGCATTATTTTGGGTATGACCAGACTGGAAGTCGCTAAAAAATTTGATGAAATTGTAGAGTTTTCCGGGGTAGAAAAGTTTTTAGATACACCCGTTAAATATTATTCTAGTGGCATGTCGGTGCGTCTTGGTTTCGCGGTTGCAGCTAATTTAGATTCAGAAGTTTTGATTATTGATGAAGTTTTGGCAGTAGGTGATGCTGAGTTTCAGGAAAAATGTCTTGGTAAGATGAGTGAAGTAACCGCAAGGCAAGGTAGAACAATTCTTTTTGTTAGCCATAATATGTCAGCTATTAAAAGTTTGTGCAATAAATGCATTTGTCTTAAGGATGGTAAAGATGTTTTCTATGGTGACGTTCAAAAGGTTGTTAGTGATTATTTATCCATGAGTAATGGTGAAGGATTGGTAAATATATTAAATAGGGATAGGGGTTATCAAGGTTTGTCTGCCCAAGTTAAAGTTACTAATTTTGAAGTTACCAATGACGGCGTGACTAATCCATTGTATATTAACCCGTTAGCTAAAGTTGAATTTAAAGTAACTATTAAAGCCACTGCTGATGTTGATTTTTCCGTAGTTTTGTCTATAAAAGAGGCACTAAGACCAATATTATATTTCAACTCTAAAGAAATTTCTAAGATTAAATTATCTTTAAAAAAGGATGAGGAGATGGAAGTGTCTTTAAGCATTGATCAAATTAGTTTAGCTGCTAGTAATTACAATATTGATTGTGATTTGTTTACTCCGGGCGGGGCACGTCATGATTACGTTGCTAATATCTATAATTTTTCTGTTGTTTCTTTGGATCCTTATAGCTCCGGGTTTAATATTACTAATCGCTGCGCTGTTTATCATGTTAATCACCAGTGGAATATAAATAAAAATAATATATGAAAGCTGTGATACTTGCTGGTGGACTTGGCACCAGAATCAGTGAAGAAACTGTTTTTAAGCCTAAACCAATGATTGAAATTGGTGGCAAACCAATTTTATGGCATATTATGAAAATTTATTCTTTTTATGGGATAAATGACTTTATTGTATGCTGTGGTTACAAGGGATACATGATAAAAGAATATTTTGCTAATTATTTTTTACATACGTCAGATATAACTTTCAATATGATTGATAACCAAATGGAAGTTCATGAACGTCACGCAGAACCTTGGCGGGTGACCTTATTAGACACGGGTGATAATTCTAATACAGGTGGTCGTCTTAAGCGAGCGGAAAAGTATTTAATAAATGAAGAAGCTTTTTGTTTTACTTATGGTGATGGAGTAGCTGATATTGATATTAAAGCCGAAATAATTTTTCATCGTCAGCATGGTAAATTAGCAACGATAGCGGCGGTGCAGCCGCCTGGTAGATTTGGTGCGCTTCAAATGGATGGAATTAATGTGTCTGGTTTTGTAGAAAAACCACAAGGTGACGGTGGTCAGATAAATGGCGGTTTTTTTATACTTTCTCCTGAATGCCTTAGTTTAATTGATGATGACAATACCAGCTGGGAGGGGGCGGCTTTACCGCGTTTAGCGAAAGATAAACAGTTAGTAGCTTTCTCTCATGATGGTTTTTGGCAACCGATGGATACTTTGCGCGACAAGAGTCAGCTTGAAGAGCTTTGGCAGAACAATAAAGCTCCTTGGAAAATATGGCAATAGATAAATTGCAATCTTTCTACCGCAATAAACGGGTGTTAGTAACCGGACATACCGGATTTAAGGGTTCTTGGCTTTGTCTTTGGCTTAAAGAATTGGGCGCCGAACTCAGTGGCTATTCATTGCCACCGAACACAAATCCTAATCTTTATTCTATTTTAAACCTTGGAATCCCAGAAACTTTGGCTGATATCAATAATAAGCAGTCTCTTATTAAACATTTCCAAGAGTATCAGCCTGAAATAGTTTTTCATTTAGCTGCTCAACCTTTAGTAAGAGAATCATATAATGACCCCATCGGTACTTTTCAGACCAATGTGGCTGGTATATGGAATTTGTTGGATGCTATCGATAAAACGCCGAGCGTTAAAACAATAATCGTTGTGACGACTGATAAGTGCTATCGCAATCAAGCAACCGGCATACCTTTTGTGGAAACAGATTCAATGGGCGGTCATGATCCTTATTCTGCTTCTAAAGCTTGCGTAGAAATTATTTGTGAGTCTTGGCGTTCATCATTTTTATCTGAATATGGCAAACCATCATTAGCTACAGTAAGAGCTGGAAATGTTGTTGGCGGTGGCGATTGGGCCACTGATAGATTGTTGTCGGACTGCATTAAATCATTTATTGCTAAACAGCCGATTAAATTAAGATACCCAAATGCGTTGAGACCTTGGCAACATGTTTTAGAGGCTTTGTATGGCTATATGATTTTGGCGGAAAAATTGTATAGTTTTGGTGATGATTTTGCCGAAGCTTGGAATTTTGGCCCAAAGGTAGATAACCAGGCAACAGTTAATGATATAGCATCAATGGCAGCTGAATTATGGGGGATTGAGAATATGATAGAATATCAAATATTAAATAATTTTCATGAAGCTGATTTACTTAGACTCGATATCACCAAATCAACCACCAGACTTGATTGGGCTCCGCAATGGGATATAAGGCAAACGCTTGTGGAAACTGTAGATTGGTATAAAAAATGGCATCAAGGGAGTGACATGGTGGAGCATTCTTTGAGCCAAATTAAGAGATATACAATAAATTAATAAAAATATATGCGCTGCAGGTCTTGCAATTACGATATCACGCCATTTTTTTCTCTCGGTGAGATGCCTTTGGTCAACTCATTCTTAACGCAAGAGGAAATTGCTATGGAGGAGAAGTTTGATTTAAGTATAGGATTTTGTCCTAAATGTTATTTGGTTCAACTGATAAATATTGTTTCGCCTGAAAGATTGTTTAGAGATTATATTTATTTTTCAGCCACCTCTAAATTTTTTTTAGAACATTGTCGCAAAACAGCTAAAGATTTAACCAAAAAATTAAATTTAAATTCAAAAAGTTTAGTTTTGGAGATAGCCAGTAATGATGGATCGCAGTTAAAGTTTTTCCAGGATATCGGCATTAAGATATTGGGAATTGACCCGGCTGTAAATATAGCTGAATTAGCAAATAAAAATGGCATACCGACTTTGCCTGAGTTTTTTGGTTATGATTTTGCTAAAAAATTGAAAGAAAATCAAAATGTCGAGGCGGATTTAATTTTTGGCGCCAACGTATTGGCTCATGTACCGGAAATTATTGATTTCGTAAGGGGTGTTAAGGTTGTTTTAAAACAGAAAGGAACAGCGGTATTTGAATTTCCTTATTTAAAAGGTTTGATTGAAAAAAAGTTTGATACTATTTATCACGAACATGTTTTTTACTATTCGCTTATTGCTTTAAAAAATCTTTTTCAAAAAGCCGACTTAGAAATTTATGACGTGGAAATGACACCAATGCAAGGTGGTTCATTAAGAATTTTTATATCTCATCCAGGAAGTTATGGTATCACGGAAAATGTAAAAAATCTTATTGCCGAAGAAATAAAAACCGGGTTTGATAAAATTGAAATTTATCAAGAGCTGAATAAGAATATCCAAGACTTGAAAAATAAGTTGATGAATTTATTGGATGAAATAAAAAAAGCTGGCAAGAAAGTTGCCGCTTATAGCGCCCCGGCAAAGGGCAACATCCTTTTAAACTATTTTGGTATAGATGAAAATTATATAGATTTTATAGTCGACAAGGCGGAATCAAAACAGGGTTTATATACTCCAGGAACGCATTTGTTGGTTTATCCTCCCGAAAAAATTAATCAAGATAAACCTGATTATTTATTGGTTTTGTGTTGGAATATTGCCGATGAAATAGTAGACCAGTTAAAGAGTTACCATGATGCTGGTGGTAAATTTATTATCCCTGTCCCAGACATTAAAATTTTATGAAATTTTTAAAAACAAAGCTTGATGGGCTATACGTAGTTGAATTAGAACCGAAAATCGACGATAGAGGATATTTCATGCGAATTTTTTGTGAAGATGAATTTAAAAAAAATGATGTATATTTTCCGATTGTCCAAGTAAATCAAACTCTTACTCATAAACGAGGCACTATTCGAGGTATGCATTTTCAGAGTTTTCCAAAAGCTGAAATTAAATTAGTCCAATGTTTAAAAGGAACAATTTATGATGTCGCTATTGATTTAAGGGAAAATTCTACTACTTATGGTCAATGGGTTGCGCAAGAGTTAACGGAAAATAATAAAAAAATGTTTTTAATTCCCGAAGGCTTTGCTCACGGTTTCCAAACCCTAACTGACAACTGCGAAATTCAGTATTTTATGTCAGAATTTTATTCTAATAATCATGCTTCGGGCGTGCGCTGGGATGATCCTTTTTTTAATATAAAATGGCCGATAGAAAATACTGTTTTATCAGACAAGGATAAGGCGTGGCCATTAAAAAAATAAAAATGAAAAAAATTTTATTAATTGGCCAGACAGGTCAACTCGGTGCCGAACTGATAAAAGAAGGAGCTTCTTTTGATTTTGAAATAATTAGTTTTGAGAAAAATAATTTGAATGTTAACGATAGATTGCAGATTGAAAAAAAGATAATAGAAATTAAGCCAGATGTCTTAATTAATACTTCTGCTTATCATGTTCTATCACAATGTGAACAAAACCCCGATAAGGCAATGTTGACTAATTTTATAGCGGTCAGAAATTTAGCTGAATTGTGTCGGGATAACAATGTTGTCTTTGTAACCTACAGCACTGATTATGTTTTTGACGGTCAAAAGGGTTTAGCCTATGAAGAAAGTGATTTAAGCAATCCGTTGCAGGTTTATGGATTTTCTAAATTGGCAGGAGAATATGCCGCTTTAAGTATTTTTCCTGAAGGAACTTTTGTTATCAGAACTAATGGCGTCTATGGAGGAAAAAACGGCAGTCCAGAAAAAAATGGCAATTTTGTTTTAAATATTATAAAGGAAGCTAATAATAAAGAGTTGATAGAAGTTAGCGCAGAACAAATCGTTAGCCCTACTTATGCCAGCGATTTAAGCGTAGCAAGCTTAAAATTATTAAACAGTCAGGCTCTGCCAGGCATATATCATTTAGTTAATGAAGGTTCATGTAGCTGGTATGAATTTACACAAGAGATTTATAAGTTGAACGGAATTAAGAAACTATTAAAACCAATTGACAGGGGCGGCTTAAGCGGTGGAATAAAACGCCCAAAATTTTCAGCTTTACAAAATACTAAAGCAAAGGCATTGGGGATAATTTTACCAAGTTGGCAGGATGGTTTAAACAGATATGTTACATTTTTAAAAAATTTTTAAATAATTATAAAATTATGGAGTTTATTAATGAAGTAGAACAAAGAATCAAAGAAAATGAAAATAATAAAGAACTAAAAACAAGCGCCGGTTCATTTTTAAGCTTATCAGCAGCCTCAAAATATCCTTACAACTTTTTTTGGCTTGGTCGGCCGATTATTCAGTATCCGCAAGATATTTTAGCTGTTCAAGAGATTATTTGGAAAGTTAAACCCGATTTAATTATCGAGACAGGCATCGCTCATGGCGGTTCTTTAATTTTATCGGCTTCTATGTTGGAATTAAATGCTATTAGCGGTGGACCTAAAGAAGCTATGGTTGTTGGCATTGATATCGATATTAGAAGCCATAATCGCACAGCAATTGAAGCGCATCCTTTGTATCGTCGAATTGATATGATTGAAGGTTCAAGTATTGATCCAAAAATTATAGACAAGGTAAGAACAATGGCCGAGAATAAGCGGGTTCTAGTTTTTCTTGATGCAATGCATACGCATGATCATGTTTTAGCTGAAATGAATGCTTACGCTCCTCTGGTCAGCGTTGACAGTTATTGCGTGGTGTTTGACACTTTGATTGAAGATATGCCAGACGGTACATATCCAGATCGTCCATGGGGAAAAGGAAATAATCCCAAAACCGCTGTATATGAATACTTAAAGACACATCAAGAATTTGAGATAGACAAAGATATACAAAATAAATTATTGATTACAGTGGCGCCGGATGGCTACTTAAAAAGAGTAAAATAAGTTATATGGCCAAGTTATTCATAGGAATGCCAGTGTTTAATGGTGAAAAATACGTTGAGCAAGCAATAGATTCTTTATTGAAGCAATCCTATCAAGATTGGCAGTTATTAATATCTGATAATTGTTCGACTGACAAGACTCTTGAAATTTGCCAAAGGAAAGCTCGAGACGATCAGCGTATCAGCATTTTTTGCCAAAGTGATAATATTGGAGCCATGAATAACTTTAAGTTTTTAGTAGAGCAGTCGAGTGGGGAGTATTTTATGTGGGCAGCGGCTGATGATTTATGGCATGAAAATTTTATTGAAAAATTAATAACTGGATTAGAAGAGAATGGTGATTGTGGTATGGCTTTTTGTAATCCTGTCATTATTAATTCTGGTGGGAAAATTGTGGATATGTTTCTACCATTTAAAAGATTTACATCTGACAATCAAATAGATACCGTCACTACTTTTTTAAGAGATCCGGAGATTAGTGGAAAAGCTAATTTAGTTTATTCCGTATATAGAACAGAATTTATAAAACAACTTTACAAAATTTATCCGATGAATGAGCATTGGGGAACTGATATGATTTTTGTTTTTTGCTGTTTGTGCAGAACAAAATTATTTATTTGTGATGACGTTTTATTTTTTAAAAGAGAAAGACATTATAAAAATAATAAAGAGGCAAAAATAAACATAGCTGACATGACTCATGGCGATAATTATATTTTCCCGCTTAAATATGCCAATGAATATATAAATGATATTATTTTAACAGCAAAAGATACGCCATACGAAAGATTGGCTGAAACCATAATGATGTTAAGAAAAGATTTGTTGAAAAGAAATATCATTATGAAAATAAAAAGAATAAAGCTTTTTATAGTTAATATTTTCATTTTAATAAAGAAATTTTTAGATTTTTCAAGATATGAGAAATTTATAAATAAATTACAAAAAAATAATAAAAGATTAATTCCCCGTGTTGTTTTTAAAAGAATAAAGGAGTTAATTAATGGTTTATGATGTTGATATTTGGTATCAATTTAAAGATGTTAATTTTTCTAAAAATGTGTCATTAATTTTTTTTGGTAAGTTTAATTAGTATCACATTAAAAAACATTAAGTCATTTGCTGTATGGTTACAGCATTAAGTATAATTTTATGAAAAGAGCTCTTGTTTGTGGTGCCGGTGGTTTCATTGGCAGTCATTTAGTAGAAAAATTGAAATTGGAGGGGTATTGGGTTCGTGGTGTTGACTTAAAAATGCCAGAATTTAGTTTGACTATGGCAGATTCTTTTGCAATTGCAGATTTGCGTGATCCTGAAAATTGCAAATGGGTGCTGGACGGTTATTTTGATGAGGTCTACCAACTGGCGGCAGACATGGGAGGTGCCGGTTATATCTTTACGGGTGAACATGATGCCGATGTAATGCACAATAGTGCTACGATTAATTTAAATATTGCAAACTTAGCGGCTAAGTATAAGGTTGGCAAGTTGTTTTATTCCAGTTCAGCTTGCATTTATCCAGCCTATAATCAAGTTGATCCAAATAATCCAAAATGTAGTGAAGATAGTGCTTATCCGGCTGCCCCAGATAGCGACTATGGTTGGGAAAAATTATTTAGTGAACGTATGTATTTAGCTTATGCTAGAAATTACGGTTTAAATATTCGTATCGCTCGTTTTCATAATATTTTTGGTCCAGAGGGAACTTGGTGTGGCGGAAAAGAAAAGGCGCCAGCAGCTATTTGTCGAAAAGTGGCAGAAGCTCAAGACGGTGGAGAAATTGAAATCTGGGGCGATGGGGAGCAAACTAGATCTTTTTTGTATATCGATGAATGTTTAGAGGGTATTCATCGATTAATGCAGTCTAATTTTATTGGTCCAGTAAATATTGGTTCCGAAGAAATGGTAACAATAAATCAATTAGCAGATATGGCCATGAGAATTGCTGGTAAAAAATTATCAATTAGACATATTGAGGGACCTTTGGGTGTGCGTGGTCGTAATTCTGATAATAATTTAATTAAAGAAAGATTAAATTGGGCTCCTAGTAAAAGTTTAGAGGAGGGATTAAGAAAGACTTATGATTGGATTGGCGAACAACTACGAAAATAAAATGAAAAATATTTTTTTACAAAAAGTTGATCGTAAATATTGGAGATTAAGATTTTCTATTTTTCAAGCAATGTCTAATAAAAAATCTAACTTAGTATTTTCTGATGTTATTAATTGGCTTAGCAAAATTAATGATAGCGAAGAATTAATTGATGATTTATATTTAAACAGTAATAGTGAGGTTGTTAAACAAGGATATTTATTAAGAAAAAAAATTTTAGCAGAGTTTAATAATAAATATCAAAAAGAATTAGGCGATTTTTTATTTGTTATTCATATTCCTGATGTTAATTTTTCCCCAGCAGGGTATTCATTGTTTAATAATATAGCTGACGCACTTGAATATTTAGGCACTAATGTTTATCGCTACAATTGGGATGAATATTTGGATTTTAATAGATTTGATTTGTATAAAAAGATATTTTTTTTATCAAGTGACAATAAAGAATTTTTAAAAAAAGTTGATTGGGTTAAAATAAAAAATTATAAAAATTCTAAAAACAATTTATTTATAGGCTTAACAGCCTCCCTGGAACAATACGGCAATACGGCATTGTTGCCAAGATTAGAATGGGCGAAAAAACAATGTATCGATTTTTATTATTCTTTTATGGCGCCTGAATATTTTAATGCAAGAGAAGACTATAAGCCTTTTTTTAATTATGATTATAAAATATTGTCAGTAGAATTTGGGGCCAATGCCTTTAGCTTATATCCCATTGTTGATGTTAATAAAGATTTAGATTTTGTATTTCTTGGTTCTTATAATGAAAAAAATTATATAAAGTATTTTTCAAAAGTTTTTAGGAACCACGTTGGGTTTTATGGTGGAATGGGCTGGAAAAATTTTAAATGGATTGATCCAAAATTAACTAAGTATGTTTATTCTCGGGCTAAAATTGGCTTGAACGTCCATATTAAAAATCAAATTGACTGGCCGAGCGAATTAAATGAAAGGACCTATTCTTTAGCTGCTTGTGGTGTTCCACAAATTGTTGATAATCCAATGTTGTTAAGGAGTAGATTTGACGAAGATTCAATATTATCAGCATCAAATCCTAGCGATTATTATGAAAAGTATTTATGGTTATTAAATAATAAAGATAAGGCTGATAATTTTGCTTTGTCAGCGCAAAAAAAGGTTTTTGAAAATTATACTAACCTACATAGAGCTGATTTTTTTATTAAACAAGTATTACTTTTAAATTTATGAATATCGCTTACTTAAATTTATCGGCATTTTTTACGGATTTTATATATAAATAAAATATTATGATTAAAAATTATTTTAGAAAAATTAAACATTTTTTTGTTTACAATTCTATCGTTAAAGAATTTGATAAAAGATTAATGTCAATATCTCAGGAAGAAAAAAAAATGCAAGATGATTTTTTTAAAAAAATCATTAACATTCACCATGATTTTAGTAGCCCAACTTGGGGTCGTTTTGTTAGTCGTTTTAAATATCACGCTAAAAGGAGGTTTGATTTAAGAAACTTTTTACGTTGGGATTTTATTGGTTGGTCTATGTTTGTAGGTAGCGTTAATGAAAATTGTTTAAATCTTTTATTAAAAGATGGCTATTATGATACACTGTGGTCTAAGCTTTTAAAAAAAGAAGAATTTGGCGGATCTTTTGCTGATAATAGCTGTGATTATGATGGTAATACAGTTAATCATTTACATCAGTTTTGTTTGTGGATGAGTAATACTGGTAAGAAAATTACAGATTTTGATTGTATTATCGAAGTCGGTGGTGGTTATGGAAATTTTTGTCGTTTAGTAAGGAAGGCAGGTTTTTCTGGAAATTATTTAATTTATGATTTGCCAGAATTTTTAGAATTACAAAAATATTATTTGTCTCATGTTGGCTTAGATGTCAAATCTTTAAAAGATTTAAGCGAAACAGATATTAATCATGGTGTAAATATTTTATTTTCTAAAAGCAATTTGATAGATGTTGAATTGAATAAATTTAAGTGCGGCAAGATTTTATTGGTGGCCTCATGGTCGTTATCCGAAATGCCTTTATCGGAAAGAGAGGAATTTTTAAGAGTCTTTAATAATTTTTCTGGTTGCCTAATCGGTTTTCAGCCTTTATTTGATAATGTGGACAATTTAAATTATTTTAAATCCGACAAATTGATGATTGAATCAAGTAGTAAGATGATTATAGAAAGTGATTTTTTAGCAGGTGATTATTACTACTTTGGTTAATTTAGCGGTAGGATATTATTTTAAAATTATGCCGATTGTTAAATTTCAAGGAGGGTTGGGTAATCAAATGTTCCAGTATGCTTTTGGTAAGGCTAAGTCTTTAAAATTTAAGAAAAAATTAGTTTTAGACACGGGTTATTATCAAAATCAGGGGACGGATACTCCAAGGAAATATGCTCTAGCCTGTTTTGTTATTAAATCATATTTGTTGAATAATTTTGTTAGTCAATTAATTAATAATAATTTTTTTAGTAAAGTTTTTAAACGTTTGCCTTTTTATTATAAAGAGAAAAATGCGAACAAGTTTGATAATGAAATAGAAAAAACAAAATTTGGTTATTTTGATGGGTATTGGCAGACAGAGAAATATTTTTTAGACACAAAGGATGCTATTATAAAAGATTTTCAACTTAAGCAGGAATCGGAAAAATTTATTGAATGGAAAAACGGGATAAATAAAAATTCAGCTTCAATTCACATTAGAAGAGGTGACTATGTAAATCACGCCCCAACAATTAAAGTTTTAAATCTTTGTGGCGTTGGCTACTATCAAGCAGCAATCGACTATATTATTAATTGTAATAGCGATATAATTTTTTATTTATTTTCAGATGATTCCGCTTGGGCAGTTGATAATTTAGATTTTAGGAGCAAAGAAGTGATAGTTGTGTCAGGGAAAGATTTGGTTGATTATGAGGAGCTGATTTTAATGTCTAAGTGTAAACATCACATAATAGCTAATAGTAGTTTTTCTTGGTGGGGCGCTTGGTTGGGAGAAAAAGACGATTCAATCATTATTGCTCCTCAAAATTGGTTTGTTAACGAAAAACTTAAAAATAATGATATAATACCAGAAAGGTGGGTTAAATTATGACAATAAATTTAACAGTTTTAATGCCGGTTTATAATGGGGGAAAATATTTAGCTGAAGCTATTGAAGGGGTTTTAAAACAAGATTATAAAAATTTTGAACTTTTGATTGTTAACGACTCATCTACTGATGATAGTTTGAAAATAGCTTTAGAATTTGCTAATAAAGATTCAAGAATCAAGGTTGTTTCGACAGAAAAAAATTTAGGTTTAGCTGGCGTTAGAAATTATGGATTTAGTTTTGTAAAGACTAAATATTTAGCGTTTCACGATGCTGACGACATCAGCGTTGCTAATAGATTTAGTAAACAAATTAATTTTTTAGAAAGTCATCAAGATTATATTATTTGCGGTTCAAAAATGTTAACCTTTGGTGGAGCTAAATCGGAAATTAAAGGTTATGGTGGGAATGACGATTATCTCAAGCCGCTGTCTTTTTTTATCAATCCTTTTAACACGTCTGCCGTGATGTTGCGTTTTGATGTTTTAAGAGATAATAATATTTTTTTTGATACTAGCAAGCCACCTGCTGAAGACTATTCTTTGTGGTTGAGTATATTTAAATATGGTAAATGGTTTAATTTTTCTGACTATTTGATAAAATATAGGATTCACGGAAATCAAACGTCTCACAAGCAGACTATTCATAATAAATTACAGCAATCTATTTTTGAAACACAAAAGATTTTTTTTAATAACAATTTAATATTATCTGATGAAGAAATTTATCTTAATGCCAGCATAGCCTCCGGTATTGATTGTGACAAAAATAGTATCAATAAATATCTGGATTGTTTAAGTAAGATAGAAGCTTTTTTTATTAAAAATGGATATGAAAAAAAGACAACAAATAAAATTATAAAAGATGTTTTTTATGTATATATATCAAAAATTTTAGACAAAAATTTTTCAATAGAATTAAATTTTAATATTTTTAGAAAGATTTCTTTTTTAAAATTTATTAGGTTAATTATAAAAAAGTTTATTTTAGTTAAAAATAGAAAACATGAAAGAGTTTAATACCCCAATTTTACTAATAGTCTTTAATCGAGCTGACACAGCTCGATTAGTTTTGAACGAAATAAGAAAAATCAGGCCGAGTCAATTATTTATCGCCGCCGATGGCTCAAGGTTAGATAAAAATGAGGGAAAAGCTTGTGATGAGGCTCGACAATTAGCCGAAGAAGTTGACTGGCCTTGCGAAATTAAAACTAATTTTTTAAAAGAAAATTTGGGGCCAAGATTAGCTATTGGTAAATTTGTTGATTGGTTTTTTGATAATGTTGAGTCTGGTATTATTTTTGAACACGATTGTTTGCCTAATCCAAGTTTTTTTTATCTTTGCGAAGAATTATTGGAAAAATATAAAGACGATGAAAGAATAATGCATATTAGCGGTAATTTTTTTCAGCGAAAAAAGATTGGTGAAGCGGATTACTATTTTAGCCAAATTCCTCATATTTGGGGTTGGGCGACTTGGCGTCGAGCTTGGCAAAAATATGATGTCAATATGACTGACTGGCCAGACAACAAAAATATTGTCAAAAAAATAAGTAAGAAGTGGTTTAATCAACAGAAGTGGCTATATATTTTACAAAAAGTTTACGAGGGCAGAGCTAATACCTGGGATTATCAGTGGACTTATGCCATGCTAAAAAACAATGGTTTAGCCGTTAACCCAAATTATAATTTAGTAACTAATATCGGTTTCGGTCCCGGAGCTGTCCATAGCCTTGACCCTGATGATAAATTTGCTAAACTGCCTTTAAATAAAGTTAATTTCCCTGTAGTTCATCCTGAAAAAATAATAAAAAATCAATCTGCTGATGACTATATCTGCCACCATAATTTTAAATTTAATCTTTTAAAAGTTTTAATTAAGAATTGTGGCATTGATTTACATAAAATTTTTAGAAAATGAATATTTTGATTACAGTTTATAGTGGTTGGCAAAGCAAGGGCGGAACAGCCGTTTCTACTTTTTTGATTGCTAAAGATTTAAAAAGATTGGGACATAATGTTTTTATTTCATCAATTGATGAATATCCTGATTTTAAAAATTTTGTTTTTTTTGATATCCGAAAAATTCCGATATTTTTTATCAGGGATTGGTGTTTAAAAACATTTTTTAAAAAGATTATCAAAGAGCAAAAAATAGATTTAGTTTATGCGTCAGATTGTCGTTTTACTGCCGTGGGAGCAATTTTAGCCGCTAAAGAAATGAATATAAAATCAGCTGTTCATTATCGTGACTATTGGTTTTGTTGCTTAAGAGGGGATATGTTACATGGCGCAGAGACTTGTGACGGACAAGGATTTGATTTTTGTTTTAAACATCAGCCTGGTAGACGATTTATTTGGGAATATTACAAGAAAAAATATTTTCAGAAAAGGCTTAACATTTTAGCTCAAGCTGATTTTAGCTTGGCAGTCAGTCAAGCAATGCTGGCTAGAGTTAAGGCGGCTGGCATATCAGAAAATATCTATAATGTTTATGATCTATTTGAGTTGCCTGAAAATATCGCGCCCAAAAACAATAAATCAGATAATGATTCCATCAAGATTTTATTTATTGGCAGATTGGTTGAACACAGAGGTGTAAAAACGCTTCTTGAAGTAGCTCAGAAATCTTTAATCAGTCGTCCTAATTTTAAATTTGTCATAGTCGGCGATGGCGAAATGATGGAATATTGTTTAAAAATAAAGAGGGATGGTAAACTTGAAAATATTGAAATGGTTGGGGCTGTGCCATACGATAAGGTGGAAAAATATTATAAGGAGTGCGATGTGTTTTTTTTCCCAGCTTTGCTTGAGGAACCTTTGGGCAGAGTCGTTATAGAAGCTATGTCTTACGGTCTGCCGGTTGTTGCTAGCAATAGGGGTGGCATAAAGGAAGTTATTAATAATAATGGTTTTTTGGTAGATCCTTTTAATATTGATGCTTGCCTGGAAAAAATAACAGCATGTTTGGAAAATATTAATGTTTATTCTAAAAATTCTATTAATATTAGCCGTAATTTTTCTAAAAGTAAGATTGGTGATATTATCAAAGATACTATAATTAATCCTTAAATTAAGTATAAGACAATGAAGATTTGGCCAAAATATTATTATTACAAGAAAAAAAGTCTAAGAATATTTTTTGGTTTTTTAGATTTTATTTTTGTCGTGTTAGGAGGAATTAAGCAGAAAAAAATAACAGTGGACAGTAATGATAAAATATTGATAGTTAATTTTGGTGGTATAGGTGATATCGTTTTAACCGAACCATTTTTTAGAGCCATCAATCAAACTGGCGCAGAAATTTGGTGTTTAGCCTCGCCTTTGACTGGACAACTTTTGCCAGGTTACGTTCATAGAGTTTTTTTTAGTATTCCTTGGTTATCTCGCAATGGCAAGCGCCTTGATTTTTTCGCTTGGCTGCGATTATTAAGGCAACTTAAAAAAGAAAAATTTACTTTAGCTGTTGATTTAAAAGGTGATCCGTTCATTATTTTTTCTTTGTTGCTATTGGGAATAAAGAATAGAATCGGTTTTATTAATGGAGGTTTAGGCGCTTTATTAAATAACGGCATTGAAACTGATGAAGCCACCCATAAAAGCTTAATGAATTTAAAGCTGTTAAATTTATTAAACATTACAAATGAAGCCCCTGTCTTAAATACCCAAAATGATAGCAAGGAGTTTGATATCATTTTGCATTTATATACTTCTTTGGAAAAAAATTGGCCATTTAATAATTGGCAAAGATTAATCGCCGACTTTTATGATAAACAGATTGCTGTTATAGGTGGCAACTCAAGCCAAGAAAGACTGATAGCAGAAAGCTTAGCTGGCGACAATGTAAAAATTTTTTTAGGTTTAAAACTTGAAGAATCAGTCAAAATAATTTCTAAAACTAGATTGTTTGTCGGTGTTGATTCAGGACCAGCCCACATAGCGGCAGCTTTGGGTATTCCCGTAATATCAATTTTTTCATTAGCTAATAATCCCGTGCAGTGGGCTCCAATGGGCGCTAAAATTTTTGTTTTTGGGGAAGTTGGTAATTTTTTTAATAGCTACGAAAAGGCAAGTCCGGAGATTATTCAAAAATATATTAAAGGTTTATTAAGCTAAATAAACTTATTTAAATTTATGCTACCGTCTATTACTTTGCCAGAAATGCTTTATAGCATCAATGATAACGACAGCACTAATATTTTAAAAATATTAGGCGTTGCTTTTATATTAATTATAGTCATCGGCAGTTTTGTTTTTAGCGGTAATTTTAATAAAAAAATTACCAAATTTAAATTGCCTATTTTTTGGGTAATAGCTTTTATTCTTTGGTTGCCCTTGGGATTAGGTGAGATGATAGCTTATGCTAAAAACAGCTTAGTTGATTCAAATAACATCATTAATAATTCGACCGACGAACGTCAACTTAAAAGATTTTGCGCTACGCTGGAAAACCAGGGTGGTACAAACGGTTGCAGTCTGCACACTTTGATACCTTATTTAAAAGATATTCCAATAAGAGAAAAAGTTTATTATGATTCGCCGATAGAAATATTTGCTAACCAAATCAGACATCGACTAAATGGCAATTATGAGTTGGTTGATAATCCAAATGACGCTAATTATTTGATACTTTTTGCAACTTATGTCGAATATGGAATGACACCCAAGGGGGAGGTTTTTCGTGACGGGCAAAAACTCAATGGGAAATACGAAATTTTAAAGGAGTGGGATGGCCAGACCGCTCTACTTAAGAGAAAATAATATGATATCAGTTGTTTTGTATTTTTTAATTGTCGTCGCTCTTGGTTTGCCGATAATCAATAGATTTAATCGCGGTAGCTTTAGCCTATCTTTATTAATCAGCTTTGCTTATTTGATTGGGTCAAGCATTGTTGGTTTGGAATATTTTTTAGCTATTTTTGTTTTTAAAATTACTAATTATTCCATTTTTTTATGGCTAATTCCGGCGCAGGTTTTAATATTGTGGGCAGTCTTCTTTAATACTGTTAAAATTTTTAAGCCGATTAAGTTTTTGACTGGTTGGAATTGGCTAGAAAAGATATTGTTAATTTTTTTAAGCCTTATTGTATGTTTGTCCATATTCCAAGCTTGGCTTAAGCCAGTTATTCACTGGGATGCAATGACTATGTGGTCATACAAAGCTAAACTGGCTTACGAAAATCCGATTGGGTTCCTAAATCCTGCTTCAAGCTCTTATTGGCTGAAGACCGGGCATGCCAATTATCCTTGGCAGATATCTTTTAACCAAGTTTTTTTATCACAATTAGTGGGTCAGTTTGATGACGCTTTGAATAATTTTGTTTTTGTCGGTTTTTTTGTAGCTATATTGTTTATTTTATATAATGGCGTTAAAATTTATAGCAATCGAACAATGGCTTTATTAATGGCTATTTTATTGGCCAGTACACCTTTTGTTTTTTACCATTCTTTTAATGCTTATGCTGATTTGCCTTTAGCTAGTATGGCTTTGGCTGGTTTAGTGTTTTTTACTCTTTGGACTAAGAATAGCGAACCTAAAGACTTGTATTTAGGGTTGATTTTTTGGGCCTTGGCGTTTTGGATAAAAAATGAAGGAGCTTTATTTTTAGTGGCCGGCTTGGTGGTTTTATTTATTCAGGCAGTTAAAGATAAAAAGTTTAAAAAATATTTACCGGCTTTATCTTTTTGCTTGCCAGTGTTGATCTGGGTTTTGTATTTAAAATTTTCCAATCTAGGCTTAAAACACACTACAGAGGGAGGTGGTTGGGGATTTCATCCAGAGGTTTTTAGCGCTTTTGCTAAAAATATGTTTTTACACGGCAATTGGAATATCTTTTGGTATATAGTGGTTGCTTGGATTTTTGTTTATTGGAAAAAAATAAGCAAAAATAAATATTTGCAGCTGATATTAAGTTGGTGGCTTGTTATGGCTGCTTTATTTGTTGGTATCTATTTATTTAGCCCAAGCTATTTATATGCCACTGATCAAACCGCCTTCGGTCGTAATTTATTAACCATTGTGCCATCATTATTTTTGATTATTGGATTAAGTGAAAACAACGATGAATAGTTTTATGCAAAAAATTTATACGAAGAAAAATATTAAATTAATAGCCATATCTTTTGTGATTATTAGTTTGATTTTAATTGGTTTGCGTTTGAAAATAAGTGGTGGAATAGCTGGGGGAGATTCTATTAGATATTACACTTATCTAAAAACGATTGCGCTTGATCACAATTTAGATTTCGAAACTCAACTTGACTATTATCGCCAGACTAAATCTAAATTTACCGGTTTAGTGAAATATCCTTCTGCTAAGGAAGTAAATTTAATAACTGGCCGTAGCAACATGTTGTATCCGATAGGGACTACGATTTGTTGGTATCCATTTTTTGTTTTCGGGCATCTGACGAGTAATATTTTTTATTGGTTGAGCGGTAATGATTTTTATCTATCGGGTTTTTCCATGATTCATTATTACTTCGTATCTATTTCCGCCTTGCTTTATGTCTTGTTAGCTGCCTATGTTATTTATCGCTATTTAGTCAAGGCTGGTAATGATAAGCGGATTGTTTTTTTATCTATCGCGACTATTATTCTTGGCAGTTCTTTGACGTATTATATTTATTTTGTGCCAACCTATGCCCATGCCTTATCTTTTTGTTGGTCTAGTATCTTTTTGGTTTATTTTTTAAGTAAATATAAAGAATGTGATTTTAATCGTAAATCATTTTTTGTGCTGGGGATATTGTTAGCCATGGTTTATTTGATTAGGTATCAAGATGTTTTAGTGGCAATTATTCCGGCTTATCTTATTGTTTATGATTTATTAGTTAGTAAAAATAAAAGATTTTTAAATACATATAAAACTTGGCCATTTTTTATTTTTGGTTTTTTTCTTTTGTTAACACCGCAGTTATTGATAAATAAATATCTCCACGGCGGTTATTTATTGTCTGGCTATAATGCTTATGGTTTTGATTATTGGCTGAAACCTAAAATTTTATTTTCTTTATTTTCTTTGCATAAAGGTGTTTTTATTTTAACTCCGATAGTCGCCGTAGCTTTGATCGGTGTTTTTACTAAAATAAAAGACAAGCTTTATCAAGCTTTATTTTTATTTTTCGCGGCCGAGATTTATGTGATTTCCGCTTGGAGTTTTTATCATCAAGGGGAAAGCTTTGGTAGCCGCATGATGATTTGTTGTTCCATTGTTTATATTTTTGGTTTGTTGCCAGTACTTAAAAGATTGAAAAATGTTAAAATATGGTTGCCCTGGGCATTTTCTTTATTTTTTGTTTTAATTAATTGGATATTAATGGTGCTATTTGCTTTCCGTATAATCGGAACGCCTTACGGCTCACTTTATTAGAAAAATTATGTCTAAAGCAAAGCAATCGACTCGCGGATCATCGTTTATTGATGCTTTTTTGGCTAGGCAGAGGGCTAAAAAAACCTTAAGCAGGTTAAAAGTTATTACTGATAAAAATAAAATTTTAGATATTGGTTGTGGTTCCTATCCATTTTTTTTGGAGCAGGTTGATTTTGAGGAGAAATTTGGTTTAGATCCTTTGACTAACGACGAATTTGACATAAAAGGCATTAAATTAATCAAACAAAGTTTTGTTGGCGCCGATATTCCTTTTGAAGATAATAGTTTTAATGCTATAACATTGTTGGCGGTGGCGGAACATTTATATCTAGCTGATGATAAATTACTGTTTAAGGAGATTTTTAGATGCCTTAAAACTGATGGTATATTTATATTAACTACGCCAACACCTTGGACAGATAAATTGTTGCGTTTTTTGGCTGACAGCGGATTAATTAGTAAAGAAGAAATAGATGAACACAAAGCATTATTGCCAATCAGTCTGTTAAAAGACATACTGATAAATATAGGTTTTAGGTCTGATCAAATAAAATTTGGTTATTTTGAATTAGGAATGAACCAATGGCTCTCGGCTGTTAAAAAATAAATTTATGTTATTAAGCGTCATTATTCCCGTGTATAACGAGGAAAAAACTATCAAAGAGATTATATCTCGTGTTCGTGTGGTTGATTTACCCAACGAAATAAATAAAGAAATCATTATTGTTGATGATTATTCGACTGATAGTACTAGGCAGTTATTAATAAGTTTAGAAAATGATCCTGACATTAAAGTTATTTATAAGGAGTCTAACGGCGGAAAGGGTTCGGCCTTAATAGCTGGTTTTTTGGCAGCACGCGGTGATTTTATAGTTATTCAAGATGCTGATTTAGAATATGATCCAGCTGATTATAGCAAGATGTTGATACCTTTAATAGCTGATAAAGCCGATGTCGTTTACGGATCTCGTTATTTAAAGGGGGATTCGCGTCGAGTTTTATTTTTTTGGCATACTATGTTCAATAAGCTTTTAACTCTATTTTCTAATATGCTGTCCAATCTGCACTTAACAGATGAGGCTACTTGTTATAAGATGTTTAACAGAGCTTGTTTGGATGGTATTAAAGATAAATTAACTAGTCAGAGATTTGGCATTGATCCGGAAATCACGGCCTTGGTATCTAAAGGCAATTGGCGCGCTTGGGAAGTTAGTGCCAGCTATGTTGGGCGTACCTGGATAGATGGCAAAAAAATTAATTGGAAAGATGGGGTAGCAGCCTTTTGGCATGTAATAAAATTTAATTTGATAAAATAATGATTATTTATATTCTTGTATTGGTTTGTGTCTTTGGTCTGGCGATGGGTAGCTTTTTGAATTGCTTAGCTTGGCGTTTATATCATGAAGAAAGCCTATGGGGTCGGTCTAAGTGTCCTAAGTGCCATAAAAATTTAAAATGGTATGACAATCTGCCGGTTTTTGGTTGGCTTAGATTAAAAGGTCGTTGCCGTTTTTGCCGAGAAAAAATAAGCTCGCAGTATATTTTGATGGAATTGATTGTTGCCGGCTTGTTTTTATTAGTTTTTTTAATAAATATTAATTTTAATTTAGCTCAAATACCTGATTTGTTTTTTTATAATGATTTTGATTGGACTTGGTTTTGGATACTTTTGAGAGATTGGTTTTTCCTGTCGTCTTTGGTAGTTATTTTTTTGATGGATTACAAATGGTTTATAATTGTTGATGAAGTCAGCCTAAGTGCTGCTTCGGTAATGCTTTTTGCTAATTTGTTAATTGGTATCCCTTGGTATAATTTATTAATCGCCGCCGGAGTCGGTGCCGGATTTTTTTTGATGCAATATATTGTTTCCAAGGGAGCTTGGGTTGGCGGCGGTGATATTCGCATGGGACTTTTAATGGGTTTGGCTTTAGGCTGGCCTAATATAGTAGTCGGCTTGTTATTTGCTTATTTTGTCGGAGCTTTTTGGGGCATTGCTTTGATGCTGGCTGGTAAGAAAAAAATGCATTGGAATATGTTATTCAAAAAAAAGGGTCCGCCGTCTGATGAAGTTATCGAAGAATCGGCTTTGCCTTTCGGCACATTTTTAGCGCTTGGTTCTTTCGTGGCTTATTATTGGGGGGATAAGATAATCAACTGGTATTTTAACTTATTTTTTTAATTTTAATATATGGAAAAAACAAAATCATTGAACACTAAATACATTTTTGTGGTCGGTGGCGTGATGTCCGGTGTCGGTAAAGGCGTGACAGCCGCTTCAATCGGCCGGATTATGGCCGCCAAGGGTTTTAAAGTTAGCGCTATCAAGATCGATCCATATATTAATATTGATGCCGGCACCATGAACCCAATTGAACATGGTGAAGTTTTTGTAACTGAAGACGGCGATGAAACAGACCAAGATCTTGGCAATTACGAAAGATTTTTGAATACTAATATTTATAAGATAAATTACATGACTACCGGCCGTGTTTATCAAACAGTCATCCAAAAAGAAAGAAATTTGGAATATCAAGGTAAATGCGTCCAGGTAGTTCCGCATATTCCGGAAGAAGTTATTAGGCGTATTAATGCCGCTGCCGCTAAATCAGAAGCCGACATAATGGTAATTGAAATTGGCGGGACAGTTGGGGAATATGAAAATTTGTTATTTTTAGAAGCTGCTCGCTATATGCGTTTAGAAAATCCAGACGACGTCTTGTTTGTTATTGTCAGCTATTTGCCAATACCGTCTAAGATAGGGGAGATGAAAACTAAACCCACTCAGCATGCTGTTCGCAGTCTAAATAGCGCTGGCATCCAGCCTGATTTTATTATTGCCAGAGCTAGCGCCGAGATTGATGAACCACGCCGAAAAAAATTAGCTATCCATTGCAATGTTAATTCAAGAGATGTGATTTCCGCGCCAGACATTGATTCAATCTATGAAATTCCTTTAAATTTTGAAAAAGATAATTTAGGCGACCGAATATTGGAAAAATTTAAATTAGAGCCCAGAGAAACCGACTTGAGTAATTGGCAAGCTATGTTTGAAAGAGTTAAAAACGCCAGCAAGAGAGTTAAGATCGGTATTGTGGGTAAATATTTTGAAACCGGCGATTTTACTTTATCTGATTCTTATATTTCAGTTATTGAGGCTTTAAAGCATGGAGCTACTGCTAACGATTGCAAAGCGGAATTAGCCTGGTTGTCAGCTGAGGAAGTGGAAAAGTCAGGCACAGAAATGCTAAAAGACTATGACGGCTTGATTGTTCCTCAAGGTTGGGGGAGTCGTGGCGCTGAAGGAAAGATTAAAACTATCCAGTATTGTCGAGAGAATAAAATTCCTTACTTTGGTTTATGTTATGGTATGCAGATGGCTGTTATTGAATTCGCTCGCAACGTTTTGGGTTTAACTGGCGCCAACACAGAAGAGGCTGATCCGAATACGCCACATTCAGTTATCCACATTATGGCTGAACAGAAAGAATTGATTGAGAAAAAAGGTTATGGAGGAACAATTAGATTAGGCGCTTGGCCTTGCCAGGTCGTTGCTGACACTAAATTAGCTAGTATTTATGCTGAAAAAATAAAAAGTGGTGAGGCTGTATCAGAACGTCATCGCCACCGCTATGAATTTAATAATAAATATCGCGCCGATTTAGAAAAAGCTGGCTTAAAAGTTTGCGGCACCAGTCCTGATAATTTGATTGTTGAAGCTATTGAGATTACTGACCATCCGTTTTTTATCGGCACCCAGTTTCATCCCGAATATATTTCCCGACCGCTTGATCCACATCCTTTATTCGCCGCTTTTATAAAGGCCTGTTTGGATAACAGGGTACAGTAATAACTAATATAAAAAACAATAATTCGTTCAAGTTTACTCGCCGGACTAAGATCCGGCGAGTAAACTTAATCCACTCATCATTGTTTTTTATATTAGTTATTACTTTTAAAAAGTGGTAATAAAAAATAGACCCGGATTTTCGAGTCTATTTTTTATTATTTGGTGGTAGTTACATTGACAACTTTAGCCATCTTTAATTTTCCAGTATATTTTTTAAGCTTTTTAGAAGCAAATTGAACATTACCTTCAGTTGTAGCATACAAAGTGTCATCATTGCCACGGGCAACATTTTTACCAGGATGATATTTGGTGCCACGCTGACGAATAATAATAGAGCCAGCTTTAGCCAATTCTCCGTGGTTCACTTTAACGCCAAGACGCTTGCTTTCACTATCACGTCCTAATCTTGAGGATCCACCAGCTTTTTTATGTGCCATATTTCTTTTAAAATCCCTAATCTAAAGGCAAAAAATATGCCCTGGTAAGGGTTTATGATTAAATTTCCTAAATTCTAAGGAAAATATAGCAAAATAATATTTTTTTGTCAAACTTTATGCCTTAACCAGCTTAATAATGCTTTATAGCTATTATTATATAATTATTGGCTAATAATAAATAATAATTAAAAATTATTTATAATTTGTTGATTTTAAATGAAAGTAATATTATACTAACATAAAGTTTATAATTAAGATTAAATATATGGTTGAACATTTTAATGACACCGATTTTGCTGAAAAAGCAATTGAAGCTTCTAAGACTAAACCAGTATTGATTGATTTTTATGCTAATTGGTGTGGACCTTGCCAAATACAGGCACCTATCTTAGAGGATGTTGTTGACGAAATTGGTGATAAAGCAGTAATCGCTAAAGTTAACGTTGAAGAAGCAATAGCTGTTGCTCAAGAATTCGGCGTGATGAGTATTCCAACTTTGATTATTTTTAAAAATGGTCAAGCGGTTAAGAAATTTAACGGATTACAACTGGCTGACGACTTGATTGCTGAATTACAAGAACAAATGAAATAGCTGATATGAAAAACCACCCACTCTCTAAAATTTGGCTAGCGTCAAGCTTGGCTATTATGGGGGTGGTTTTTTGTTTTATCGCTTTATGGCCGACGAATAATCATAAACTGGAAATTGATTTTTTATCCGTGGGTCAAGGTGATGCTGTTTTGATTAAAACTCCTAATGGAAAAAGAGTTTTAGTTGATGCTGGTCCGGGACGAGCGGTTATGGAAAAAATCGGTTACGAGTTGCCGTTTTATGCTAAAACAATTGATTACGCCATCTTAACTCATGCGCACGATGATCATGAGGCTGGATTTATTGAATTAGTTAAAAAATATAAAATAAACCAATTTTTTGAAGGATTTTCTGAAAGCCAAAGCAAGAATTATTTAGCCTGGCAATCTATTTCTAAAAACAATGATAAGCAGTTGAAAGAAGGTGATAATTTAACTTTAGATGAAGATGTGTCTTTAAAAGTATTAGAAGCTGAGGATAGTGATGGCAAAAATCCAAATAATGATTCTTTAGTAATTAAATTAAGCTATAAGAATTTCAGTTTGTTGCTGACTGGTGATGCTGGAAAAGCCGCTGAAGCTAAAATGATTAAAGAAGGTGATGATGTTAAGGCTGATGTTTTAAAAATCGGTCATCACGGTTCGGAAACTTCCAGTAGTGAAGATTTTTTAAAAAAAGTTAACCCCAAGTTAGCTGTCATATCAGCTGGACAAGGAAATATGTTCGGACATCCACACGAAATAACTTTAAGGAAACTAAATAGATTGAAAATTGCTTTTAGACGGACTGATTTAGCTGGGACGATTAAGGTTATTAGTGATGGTTATGGTTTTAATGAAGAATAAATTTTAGTTTGATTTTTTTCGGTAGCCGTGCTATAAAACAAGAAATATTATCTTAAATTTAAAATATGGGAAACAAAAATGAACGGACATTGGTTATCCTAAAACCAGACAGTGTCCAAAGGTCTTTAATCGGCGAAATTATCAGCCGTATTGAAAAAACAGGCCTTAAGTTAATGGCTATTAAACATATTCAAGCCACCGAAGATCAGCTGTGGAAGCATTACAATAAAGATGATGTTTGGTTCCAAGAAAAAGGCGCTAAAACTATTGCTAATAGACAAGCCTTGGGAATGCCGATTGAAAAAGAAGCGATTGAATATGGTAAAGAAATAATTCAAGCTAATATTAAATTTATGATGGCTTGCCCAGTTATACCAATGGTTTGGCAAGGTAACGAAGCTGTCAAAGTGGTTAAAAAAATTGTCGGCACAACCGAACCGGCCACGTCTGACGTTGGAACGATTAGGGGTGATTACACTATCGACTCCTATGAGCTGTCTAATGTTGATGGTCGCGCCGTCCGCAATCTTATTCATTGTTCTGATCAAGTTGTTGAAGCTGAAAGAGAATTATCAATTTGGTTTAATGAAGCTGAATTGCCAAATTATACTTTGATCAATGAACAGATTTTATATCATGATATTAGCGATTTAAAATAACAGATTATTGTCTAATAAAAACCGTTCGACTTTGAGCGGTTTTTATATTGTCCTGAATATTAGGTTTGTGGTATAATAAATATTATTAATTTTATTATATGATATGTAAACATAAACAAGGCTTTACTTTGATAGAGCTGTTGATTGTAATAGTGATTATTGGCATTTTAGCAAGTTTAACCATCGCTTCGCTTGGTACAGGCAGGACTAAGGCAAGAGATGCTAGACGAGTTTCGGATATTGGCCAATTGCAAGTCGCCTTAGAGGAATATCGCAACGATGAAGGAACTTATCCGCCAACGTCTTCATTAGCTATGGCTGGCCAGCCATTAGTCGGTCCAATAACAGGCAGGACATTTTTAGCGTCAATTCCAGCTAATCCTACGCCATGGAATGAGGGAGCTTGTACCGATGGTTCCGATTACATTTATAGTCAGAATGATAGCGGAACATCATACTCCTTGAGTTATTGCTTGGCTGGTCCGTCTGGAGCTTTGTCAGCTGGTGTAGCCAAAGCCCTGCCGAATACTATGAACAGCCAGTGTGCAGGGTCTTGTGTTGGTAAATGTGCTGGAGAATTAGATTCTTGTGGAAAATTAGTTTGCCCTAATCCATCAGCAACTACTATTAGTGGGCTAATTGCCACAGCTAACAGTGCTAGGACAACCATTACTGTTAATTGGGATGTTTTAGCTTATGCTAATACAACGTATAAATTAGAATATAGTCGGTCAACCAATGCGGGCTCTACTTGGGGAGCTTTCACTACTTTAACGACAGCAACATCAACGACTAATTATGTTCATACAGGTTTAAACAGTAATTATCAATATAAATATAGAGTAACACCAACATATTGTTCTTCGATTGTTGGAACTGTCAGTAATGTGTCTAATGCGGCTGGCTGTGTTTATTCTGTTGTACCGCCAATTTTAACGTTGTTACCAGGTATTAACGGTACTATTATAGCAAGCTGGCCAAGCGTAGAAGGGGCGACTAATTATAGACTTTATGGCAATAGTTCGGGATCAACTACACAGCTTTATAGTGGATCTTCTTTAACTTATACCAATACCGGCTTAACTGATTTTACGACTACTTATTATTATACTGTTAAAGCCACGGTTTGTGGTGTACTTAGCTCGGCTTCGACTGAAATGAGTAGCACGGCCGGAGTTGATTTTACTCCGGCTTGTAATTCCGGGACAGCACTGGGCTCACCTTGCAGTGGAGGTTGGTTAATTTGCAAGCCAGGGGAAGGTAATTGTGCTGATAGTCCGAATAAATATGTAGTAGTCGCCCCAACTGATACAGGCATACGACATACCTGGGATTCAGCGACTTCCACCTGCGCTACTTCAACTGTAAATGGTTTTTCAGATTGGGTTTTACCAAAAATGTCAGGCACATCACCAAACTCAGCCGGTCTTAATGTTATTGGTAGCAATAATGAAATATGTGAATTAGGCAGACGATCAAATCAGTGCAGTTATTTTACGCAAGTTGGTGGTTGCAGCGGCGGTTGTTTATCACCAGCTAGAATAACCGGCTTAACTAATCAGGAACTTTGGTCAGCTACTGAATCTATTAGCTCTGGGAACGCTTATATGCTTTATACAGCTGCTAACGGCAGAGAACAAGCCGCTGGTAAGACTAACCCTTGCTATGCTCGTTGTGTTAGGAGGTTTGATTAATTTTAAATAAATTAGCTAATGTTTAATATTTTTGTAAAATCCGTCTTAGCATTTGAATAGGGCGGATTTTATATAAAATTGATCAAAATAATTAAGGGAATATTATTTGAAATTTTATGGTTTTATGGTATAATGCCATATATGAAAGATAAAACAGACTTAAGCTTAGGCAACGAGAAAATTCAAGAGGTTTTAACAAGATTATCAAAAAAAGTTCAATCAGAAGACGTGAATTTGTCGGGTGCCTATATCTTTGCCGGCCCGGTTGATTTAGGCAAAAGAATGATGGCTAATAATTTGGTTAAATCAATTGTTTGTGAATCGAATAACGACGGTACGGCTTGTCATAGCTGTCCACAATGTCATTTAGTTGATATTGGTAATCATCCCGATTTGTTTTTTTTAGAAAAAGAAACTGACAAGAAAAATATTAGTATTGAGGAAACTAGGGAATTTATCCGTCAGGCTAATATGAGCTCTTTTGGTAATTATCGATTTGGCATTATTAATAATGCCGAGAATTTGAATTTAGCTTCCGCCAATGCTCTTTTAAAAACGATGGAGGAGCCGGCCAGTAAGACGGTTTTAATTTTGATTACTAATTCTTTGAAAAATATTCCTAAAACTATTATTTCTAGAAGCCAGGTGTTTATTTTTAAACGGACGGTTGAGAAAAAAATTTTTGAATATTTAAAAACGACTAAAGCTATTGATAGAGCCTTAGCTTTAGAATTAGCGGCAATGTCGCAAGGCAGCTTTAAGAAAGCTGAAAAGTTTTTATCAGATAAAGATTATTTAGAAAGAAGAAGGCGGATAGCTGATGGATTTTTGACTGTTATTTTAGCTGATAATATAGAACGTTTTGATTACTTGTCAGAAATTTTAAAAAAAGACGAAAGCGGTCAGTCAGCTGTTGCTACGGCGACAGAAATTTTAGAAATTTGGCAGGGCGTTGTCAGAGATTTGCTTTTAGCTGTTTTTAATAATGACGATTTGATTGTTAACAGATTTTTGTTAGAGAAAATAAATAAAGCAGCTAAATTTTTAGGCAAAGAAAAAATGATTAAGGCGATTGAATGTTTGAATTCGGCGACAGAGGAGCTTGAGAGTAATGTTAATCCGCGTTTTGTTTTAGAAAATGTAATTTTAAATATTAATTAAATATGTTTAAAATAAAATTAGCTACTATTGCTATATTATTAGCTGTATCAGCCACATTGTCTGGCTGTGTTATTAATTTTGGTGGCGACGCACCTGATAATAGCTTGACTGGAGGAGTTTTTAAAACTGACGACTTTGCTCAAACTTGGATTCAGAAAGTAGCTGTGCCAACCGTTAGCGGCCAACCGCAAACCATTGCTCCTTTAGATGCTATTGATATCGTTTTAGATCCATCAGATAACCAGGCGGTTTATTTTGGCAGTTTAAAAAATGGTTTGTATTACAGTTATGACGGCGCCAATACTTGGCAATTTTCTAAAGCGACAACCGAACGGCCGGTCGCCTCTATTGCAGTTGACCCTAAGGAAAAGTGCCGAATCTATTACGCGTCTAATTCTAAGCTTTTTAGGACAGAAGATTGCGCGCGCACTTGGAAAGTAATGTATTCTGATAATAAAGTGTCCGACTATTTGATTTATAAAGTTATAATAGATCACTATAATCCAGCTAATATTTATATTTCTGATTCAAGAGGCTATATTATAAAAAGTGAAGATTATGGCACAAATTGGCGCCGGTTAACGGCTCTAAATAGCCCGGTAACTAAGTTAGTTATGAGTCAGGCAGACAGCCGAGTGTTGATGGCTGGCACTAAAACAAAAGGATTGTTTAGAACTTTTGATGGCGGAGAAACGTGGCAGTCTTTAGCAGCTTCCTTAAAGCCTTTTAAAAACACTCAGCGAATTAGAAATATTGCCACTTCAAATGTTCAACCGGGGCTGTGGATTGTTTCAACTGATTATGGTTTATTGCGTACAGTTAATAATGGTGATGATTGGATTGCTTTGCAACTCATTACTGAAGAAAGGCAAGCTAAAATTTATGCTTTAGCTGTCAGTCAGCAAGACGTTAAAAAAATTTATTACGCTACTGAAACGACTTTTTATACTTCTTTTGACGGAGGTGAAACTTGGAAAAGTTCACGTTTGCCGAGTCCGAGGCGTGGCTGGGTAATCGTGCCGGATTCGAAGAAGGATGGTGTGCTTTACCTTGGCGTAATGACCGAACCCCAAGATTAAAATTAAACTAAATATTATGAATCAATTTATTGTTAGTCATGAGGAGGATTTCCAGAAAGCGTTAGAGTTTTTTAAGCGTGATATTGCCAGTTTACGAACAGGAAGAGCTAACCCGGCGCTGTTAGATAATGTTCAAGTTGAAGCTTACGGAACTAGATCACCCCTGAACTCTTTGGGCAATATCAATGTGGCTGACTCTTCCAGTATGATTATTACGGCTTGGGATAAAAGTGTTTTGAAAGACATTGAAAAAGCTATCACTTTAGCTGATTTAGGTGTTAGCGTTGTTAATGAGGGTGATAAAATAAGATTATCTATTCCAACCTTAACTGAAGAAAATAGACGTGAGTTGGTTAAGAAGTTGAACGCTAAAATGGAGGATGCTCGAATTGAGGTCAGGCAAGCGCGTGAGCAAGTTAAGAATGATATTGAGAAAGCTTTCGCTGGCAAAGAATTATCCGAAGATGACAAATTTCGTTTCATTAAAGAGCTTGACGAATATGTCGCTAAGCAGAATGACTTAGTAAAAGAGATTAAAGATAAGAAAGAAAAAGATATAATGACTATTTAATATGTTTACAGCACTTATTGCATTTTTATTTGTACTTGGTTTGTTAGTACTTGTTCATGAACTTGGACATTTTTTAACAGCTAAAAAGTTTGGAATTTGGTCTGAAGAATTTGGTTTCGGTTTGCCGCCGCGTATTTTTGGCGTTCAAACAGCCAAAGCTAATGGTAAGAGATTCTGGAAATTTATTGCCGGCAGTCGTGAGTTGACGCCAGAAGATAATAAACACGGCGTGGTCTATTCATTGAATTGGATACCTTTTGGTGGCTTTGTTAAAATTAAAGGAGAAAATGGCGAATCAGATAAAGCAGCCAAAGAAGATATTAAAGATAGTTTTGTTTCTAAACCTATTTGGCAAAGAATAATTGTTTTAGCAGCGGGAGTCGTGATGAATTTTTTGTTAGCCATGGTGATTTTAATTATTAGCATGATGATTGGTATTCCTCAACAGATTAGTGAAGATACCGATCCCAAGGCAATAGTTTCTAGTCATGAAATACAAATTATTGAAGTTAGTAAGGGTACGCCAGCCCAAAAAGCAGATATCAAACCCGGCGATATAATAGCGTCAATCAATAATCAAGCTTTTGTCAATACTGATGATTTAACTAAATTTGTTTCTGATAAAAATGGCCAAGAATTAAATTATCAAATTAAGCGTGGTCAACAGACTATTGATAAAAAAATAACGCCTATTATTTTGCCTTCGACCAATAAGGGCGGTATCGGTGTTGCTGTGATTGATGTCGGCACCACTCGTTTTCCTTGGTATTTAGCTATAATCAAAGGTATTAAAGGAACTTTTGTTCTTTTTTGGGCGATTGTTTTAGGTTTTTGGGGATTATTGGTTAGTTTATTCAGCGGCCAATCAGTCGCCGCGGAAGTTTCTGGTCCAATCGGCATTGCTACCATGGCTGGTCAAATGGCTGATTTGGGAATAGTTTATTTGATGAATTTTACAGCTATCTTGTCTTTAAATTTAGCTTTTATTAATATTTTACCAATCCCAGCGCTTGATGGTGGCAGGATTATATTTTTGATAATAGAGAAAATACGTGGCAAAGCTTTACCCCATGAAAAGGAAGCTTTGGTCAATAATATTTTCTTTTACATGCTGTTGGGTTTAATTGTCTTTATTACTTATAAAGACATTGCTAAGTTGGGTTGTCTAAGCTGTAAGATTTTAAGCTTATTTAAATAATTTTTTAAGTTAAATATATGAATTTAAATATCAAGTATTCAAATTTAGAATCAACTGAGGCTATTAAAAATTATATTGAAAATAAAATAGCTATGCTTGAAAAGTATTTAAATGAATTTTCACCGGTTAAGATAGATTTTGAAGTGGAGCTAACCACCAAACATCATCAAAAGGGTGATATTTTTCGCGCTGAAATGAATTTGTTTTTACCAGGCGATATGATTAGAATTGAAAAAACCGAGAGTGATTTGTATAAGGCGATTGATAAAGTCAAAGATCATGCTCAGGAATTAATTATAAAGCATAAGGAAAAGAATATTTCCTTAAAAAGAAAATAATATGAAAATAAAAGGGGGATTAGCCGATAAACGCGGCTTTTCAATGATTGAAATATTGGTGGTTATTTCGATTATCGGCATAATTTCCGTTGTTGCTACAGTCTATGTTCGCAAGAGTTTTAACCAAGCGCGTGATTCTCAACGCTTAAATGATATTCGACAACTTCAAAATGCGTTAGAACGCTATGCTAATGATAACAACGAGGCAGGCTATCCAGAAGCGCAAGAGCTTATTCCTGGTAAACCTTTAATCAGTAAGGATGGAGTAGAAACTTATATGAAAGCAATTCCATCAAACCCTAAACCAAGGACGGAAGGTACCGGTGGTTGCGGTGATAAAGAATATAAATACACCAAAACAGCCAATGGTAAATCGTATGTTATTCAATATTGTTTAGTTCAGGGTGTTAGTAATATACCTGGCGGTGATTGCGTGGCTATGCCCACCATTACCTGTGTTCCAGGAATAGAAGGTGGTTGCAAATGTAATGAAATATCTAAGCCTTGCTGTGGTTATTGTGGTGAAGGCTCTACCTGCGGTGGGGGAGTTCTGTTTGCCAAGAATTATCGTATCGGTGGCGCCAATGGCTCGAATTTTGATTTGATAACTCCTCAGCATCCTTGTAATTTTGCTGGCAATGATTGTTCGTCTGATTTTGATGGAGCTCAAAATAGACAAAGATGGGGAGACTTAGGTTTAGTTACTTCTGCTAACAGCACTAATGATGGTTCTAAAAATACTGACACATTGATTAGTTTAAATGGTATTAGCGCTGCTAAAGATTGCAGTAATCTGGCTCATAAGGATTTTATGGATTGGTATTTACCTTCATCTGAAGAGTTAAGATTATTTTTAACTAAAGCAAATGATAATATTGGCGGATTAAGAGGTGGAATTTCAGGTTCTCCAAGCTATTGGAGCAGTACGGAAGATTCAAGCAACCAAGCTTTTGTTGTTACTTTTAATGGGTCTAATCCAGTAACCAGCAGAGTTGATAAAACCAATACAAATTTTGTTCGTTGTATTCGCAAATAATTTTAAAACCCTTTATTTAAAGGGTTTTAAAATACTCTTGACGTTCGTTTTTTGTTCGATTATAATATACAATATAAGACTTAATTTTAATTATATGGGGGACAAAAAACTTACTAAGCGTCAAAGACAAGTATTGGATTTTATCGCTGACTTTGATGATGCCAATGGCTACGCGCCAAGTTATCGTGAAATCGGTATTCATTTCGGCCTATCCAGCCCAGCCACAATCCACGAACATGTAAAATCGCTAGAGGAGAAAGGTTTTTTGAAATATGAGCCCAACATGGCTCGTTCAGTTGAGATTGTTAAATTAAAAACCAATTGGGCGCAAGCAATTGAACTTTCTTTGGCTGGCTTGATTACAGCTGGAGAACCAATTGAAGCGATTGAAACCAATGAGAAAATTGTTGTCCCGCCCAGTATCGCCACCAACCCAGAATCAATGTTCGTTTTGAAAGTTTCTGGAGATTCAATGATCGAAGATGGTATTCTGGATGGCGACTTAGTGGTCTGTGAAAAACGAGAATCAGCAGATAATGGTGATACAGTTGTAGCTTTGATTGATAATCAATACGCTACTTTAAAACGATTTTATCGAGAGCATGGTAAAGTTCGTTTACAGCCGGCCAATAAAAGACTCAAACCGTTTTATCCAGAAAATATTATTGTTCAAGGTATAGTCCGTGGTTTGATTAGAAAAATGGCTTAAATTAAATATTTGTAAAGAACATACCAAGCTTGACTTTTGGTATGTTTTTGTATTATTGAACTTGTTGCTTTGCGCAAAATTTGGTATACTTAAAACCATATAAAATTATGTCATTAATCAAAAAATTTGATTTTATTACTGTTGGCGGCTCGACCGAAGATATTAGCATGTATATTGATGATTATCATTTAATCGCCAATAAAGACAATGCGGCCGGTAATCCGTTTTTGGCCTTTGATTATGGCACAAAAGTTAATGTTTCTAAAGCGTTTATAACTTTTGGTGGCGGCGCTGCCAATACAGCTGTTTGCTTGTCTCTTTTGGGTCTAAAAGTCGGCGGCTATATAACTTACGGAGGAGACGATCGAGGCAAAAGAATTATCGATAATCTTAAAAAGTTTAAGATTGATATAACTTTAGCTAAAAAAATAACTGACGATATTTCTGGATTTTCTTTTATAGTGATTGGCACCGGTAATGAACATGTTGCTTTTTCTTATCGAGCAGCCAATGCTAAGTTAGAAATAACCGATAAAGATATTTCTAAATTTAATCAATCTGATTGGTTGTTTGTTACCAGTATGACCGGTGATTGGGAAAAAAATATGGAAAAGATTGTGTCGGTTGACAGGTCAGTTAAGATTGCTTGGAATCCCGGTGAAAAACAGATTCAAGATGGTTTTAAAACTTATAAAAAATATTTAAAAAATATTGAAGTATTAACCATGAATAAGGACGAAGCAATTAAAATTGTTTTGTCCGATCCCGAACACGCCACCAAATCTTACGATTTTTTGGTCAGCTCTGTTAATCTTTTGAATGTCATTAAATCATGGGGTCCGCGTGTTGTGGTAATCACTAACGGTGAACATGGAGCGGATGCTTATGATGGACAAAAATATTATTATCAGCCAGTTATTGATAACCAACACAAAGAAGACACTACCGGTCTCGGCGATGCTTTTGGGTCTAGTTTTGCGGCTGGTTTGAAATTATTTGATTATGATATTAAAAAAGCGCTTTATTTAGCTGCTTGGAATGCATCTTCGGTTATTAGCAAATTAGGCGCTCAAAATGGCCTGTTAGATGCCAGTGATATAAAAATTTTATTTAAAACGCCCAAGAAGTGGAAAAAGTAGTTTATGCCAGAGTTGCCAGAAGTAGAAACAATCGTTAATGATTTAAAAGACGTCTTGCCTGGCAAGAGTGTTACCGGTATTGATTTGTTTTGGAAAAAATCTTTAAATGTAACCCCAGCTATTTTCTTGAATAAATTAAAAAATAAAAAAGTTAAAACTGTCAGACGAAGGGCTAAGACAATTATAATAGATTTTGGTGATTTATTTTTATTAATTCATTTAAAAATGACGGGCCAGTTGGTTTGGCGGGACAAGAATAATTTATTTAGTGGCGGACATCCGATTGTTGGTGCCGGCATGGATTTACCCAATAAGTTTACAAGGGCGATTATTAAATTTGGTTCCCAAAAACTTTATTTTAATGATGTCAGAAAATTTGGTTGGTTAAGATTGCTTGATAAAAAAGAATTGGCAGAATATGAAGCTAAATCAGGCCTTGAGCCGTTAGCTAAAGATTTCAGTTATGCAAAATTTAGAGCGGTTTTTCAAGGACGCAAGACTAAGATTAAAACAGCCCTACTTAATCAAACTTTGGTTGCCGGCTTGGGTAATATCTATGTTGATGAATCGCTTTATTCGGCTGGTATCAGACCGCTTAGGTTGATAACCGATATTTCCGAGATTGAATGGAAAAAATTATATCAATCGATTAAAGCTGTTTTAAAAAAATCTATCAAATATCGAGGTACTTCTTTTTCTGATTATCGCGACGCTAAGGGTCGGCAAGGAAATTTTGTAAAATATTTGCAAGTTTATGGTCGTTACGAAAAAAAATGCTTTAAGTGCGGACAAGCTATTAAAAAAATACGCTTAGGTGGGCGAGGAACACATTATTGTGAACATTGCCAAAAATAATTATGAGCAAGAAAATTCTGACAATTAGCTTTTTTTTAATGATGATGCTTGGCATCGCTTTTGTGGCGCGCGCCGAGGAAGAAAATACCAGGGATGCTATTGCTATTAGGGTTTTTCCAAATAAAAATCATGAATCACCGCTAAGTTGGTATTTAAACAATGTCAGCACAAAGGGCGCCCCCCAGTCTTTGGTTGTAGACGGTTATGAAGCGGTTAGGGATGGCCGCAGCGTCTTCGTGTCAGCCGCTAATATTGTATCGGGAGAAAACGGCGCTAAAGATCAACTATTTACCAATATTTATTCTTTATCTTATAATGATGCCGCTGATAACGATACCGTTGATATTTTTGGCCAACTTTTAAATAACTGGAAATTTAATGAGCTTGTTGTCAGCGAAAATGGAGCAGGAACCTGTGTTTCAAAAAGCAAAGAAGTCTCTATTCCAAAAATTTGTTTAAAGGACAGCGATTGCGATAATAGCAAAATTTGTCGAAACCGTTTTTGCGTTAAACCCTGTTATCTTAATGCTGATTGCCAGTCAAACGAATATTGCACCAGCAAAAAGGCAAGAATAATCCGCGACGTTAAGCGTTTGGCTGATTTAAATTCTATTAATAATATTTTAAAAATTTATTATAGCGTCAATCAAAAAAGATATCCAAAATTAGAATCAGGCACTTATTTAAATGGTAAAACAATTTCAGTTTGGCCAAGCTGGCAAGAAACCTTTTCTCAGGCAATCGGTTATCAAATACCAATTGATCCGATTAATAAACTTGGTATTTGTAATAGTTTTGAAGCAGTTACTTGTTGGAATGAAAATTTGAAAAAATTTGCTACCGATTTTAAAACTCCGATTTTGCCAGCCGGCAGTTATGCTTATGTTTATATTTATGACGCTGTTAATAAGAAATATGATTTATGCGCTAATTTTGAAACGGATTACGCTGGTTTATTGGAAGATGCGCGTTGCGATAGCTATTCATTTTTAGCTGAGGACACGGCTGAATTCCCTGAAATAACTTTAGGTAGTCAAAATTTTACCGAAGGAGCTTTTACTATCTATTTTATGGTTAAAAGCAAATATGATATTGATTGGGATAAAACAGAAATAACTCCGCTTGATAAAACAACCGGCAGTCCGATTAATTGGGCTAGTTGGACTTCAGCTGGCTGGCAGTGGAATTCTGGAACAGTTGGTTTGAAAATGAGTGATACCATAGTAGCCAGTCAAAAAAAATTGACTGCTAAAAAAGTTACTTTGCCGGCTGGATCAAGCTACCAAGATTTTCGTTTTAGAGTAAAAGTTTACGACGTGAAAAATCATTATGATGTCGGTGAATCAAATTTAAGAATTTGTAAACCGAGAGATTGCACTGGCTTAGAGTGTGGAAAAATTTATGATAATTGCGGTCGAACTTTGATTTGCGGCGACTGTGAACCAAGTAAAGAATGTGTTAATAACAAGTGTATTGAAATGTAATGATATGGATAAACTGTTATTGAAACAAATCATTAAACATGAAATTTTTTTAAAATATGCTTTAACCGGAGCAGTTGTCACGGTTTTAGAAATTTTATTTTTAAAAATATTAAAAGAGAATTTTGGTTGGGAAGTTGTAGCTGCCTCTTGTTTAGCTTATGGTTTTGGTTTAATTGCTTCTTTTTTCTTAAGAAAATTTATTGCTTTTAAAGATTATGAATTGAAGGAAATTTTGAAACAATTTGGTTTTTATACTTTTATTTTGATTATTAACATAGGTCTAAACGCAATTATAATACATATTTGGAGCGATTGGTATAATTTTAATTATTTAATCGGACAGATAGTTTCTAATGTTTTTTTGGGATTTATCAGTTTTGTGTTTAATCGAGCCTTTACTTTTAAAAATATGTCTACGGCAGCCATGAACTTGCCCAAAGAGATTGATAAAATTAAGCAAGAAATTATTGAAGAACGGAAAATTAATTAGTTTATTTTAATTAGTATGCACAGGCGGTTTAAAGAAAATAGAAGGTTTAATAAAATATTGGTTACTATAAGTCTGTTATTGATTGTCAGCGGAATTAGCTTTTTATTATTTAAAAGAGTTTCTAATAAAAAAATAGTTGATGAACAAATTAAGGAATTAGAAATGGAAATAGCTAAAGCCGAATCTAGTAATACTGATTTAAAAAAAATGGTTGAATATTTAGAATCCGATGGTTACTTAGAAGAACAAGCTCGTTTGAACTTTAATCTTAAGAAAGAAGGAGAAAATGTAATCCAACTACAAGAGCCGTCTAAAAACCCCACTTCTTCAGCAGATGTTTCTCAAAATTCAGTTAATCAAGACGACCCGAATGTGAAGAAGTGGATTGAATATTTTTTTGCCGCTAAATAAAAAAAATGCTAACAGCATTTTTTTGTTTTGAGCCGACCAAGGGACTTGAACCCTTAACCTACGGTTTACGATACCGTTGCTCTACCAGTTGAGCTAGGTCGGCTTTTGAGCGGGTGACGAGAATCGAACTCGTGCCATAGGCTTGGGAAGCCCACGTACTGCCACTATACTACACCCGCATTTTTGTTTTATTTTAAACAATAAAAAAGATTGGTCTAAATTAAATTCTGTGATATAATTATAATCAAGAAATTGCGGTTTAGTCAACCGCCTAGTTTAAATTTTTATGTATAGGAGGATAATTATTTTTATGATTCAAAAACGTCAAATTGCATCTTTTTTGATTTTAGTTTGTTTTTATTCGGTTGCCTCCGGCGTCGAGGCAGCCACTTATGACGACTGGACTCCGTCTGTCGGAACAATGAAGAGTGTTAATAATGCCATTATCGATACCAAGATTGACACCGAGGCTACTAATGCGGTTGAATCTTTGAATATTGATCAGGCGACAGCGACCAAAGGTATAGAAACTTCTTTTTTTGATAAAAAGGTTAGGCTATTTGTTACTCCTGGTATAATGTCAAGCAGTTTTTCTATAAATTTATCAAAAATAACTGAAAAGGAAAATTTACCTTGGAAATTAAAATTAATTAGCAATATTTACGAATTGAATATTACTAACACATCATCTGTGCCTGAGAAAGCTTTTAATCTGCAAATCGGCTATGATGTTAAAAATATTTTCTTTAAGCAAGTTTATTATTATGACGAAAATAAATCAGCTTGGAAAGCTATGCCAACAACCGATTATCCCAATGAAAATTTTGTTCGGACGTTGATTAAGACGCCTAAGATAAGGTTCGCTGTCTTTGCTAATGAGTCGGTATTAACTGTCGGTAAGGCGAGCTGGTATGCTTATAAGCCTGGTATGTTTTGCGCAAGCCCTGATTTTGCTAGGGGTTCAAAATTGCGAGTAACTAATTTGGATACTGGCAAATCAATTGAAGTGCAAGTCAATGACTGGGGGCCAGAAAGAAAAATACATCCAGATCGAGTAGTGGATCTTTCTAAAGAAGCTTTTAAGGCTTTAGCGCCTTTAGGGCAAGGAACCGTCAAAGTATCGATTAGCCCGATTGAGATTGCTCCAGATCGTTACGGTCGAGTTTTGGGCGTTAAAGAAGGTAGTATTAGCAGCGCTCCCGTCCTGTCAGCCAAATCAGCGATTATCTTAAACGAAGGAAGTGGACAAATTGTTTACGCTAAAAATACTATGAAAGTTGCTCCCTTGGCCAGTTTAACTAAATTAGCGGCAGTAAGCGTTTTTCTTAATCAAAAAATTGATTTGAATAAAAAGATTGTTTATAAGACGCAAGACGCTAAATACAATGAGCTTTATGCATCTATGGGGGAAGCCGCACAGGTAAGGTTTAATGACGGCGATTCCCTGACTGTTAAAGATTTGCTTTATGCTTCCTTGGTAGCTTCTGCTAACAACACAGTAGAATCGTTAGTCCGCGTGTCCGGATTAACTCGCGATAAGTTTATTGATGAAATGAATAGCTTAGTTGATAGCTGGGGAGCTAAAAATACTCATTTTGTTGAACCGACGGGATTGTCGCCTTACAATGTCAGCACCGTTGAGGATTATGCTATTATTTCTAAAGAAGCTTATAAAAATAAAGATATTTTAGCCGCCAGTGTCACGCCTAAATATACAATCAATATATTAAATCGAAAAGCAAAAAAAACTATCTCTAATACCAATAAATTGGTGGTTGATCAGGCTCAAGAAAATTTAAAAATGGATTCGCTTGGTATTAATGGTTCTAAAACGGGCTATATCAGGGAGGCTGGTTATTGTTTGATGACTCGCTTTAAGTCGGTTAATGGCCAGTTTGTTATCGTGACTTTTGGAGCCAGCTCTCGCGATTCTAGCTTTAACGAGATGATGGATTTAATTAAATACGCTAATTTAAAAAGCTAAGCCAAGTATATGATAAAATTTAAAGATGTTTCCAAATATTATAATGGTAATGTTGTTGCTTTGGAAAATATATCTTTTCATATTAAGCCAGGAGAATTCGTTTCTTTAGTCGGTCAATCAGGCGCTGGTAAAACTACTTTAGTTAAGATGTTGATCGGGGAAGAAAGGTCAACTGAAGGAGAAATTGTTGTCGGGGGCTGGAATATTACCAAACTTGGTTCATCGGAAATACCATATTTGAGGCGACAAATCGCTACTATTTTTCAAGATTTTAAATTATTGCCTAAGAAAACATTATTAGAAAATGTCGAATTCGCTTTGCAGGTTTGCGGTAAGTCAATGAAGAAGATAAAGACGATTGCGCCGCAAGTGATGCGGATTGTCGGATTGGAAAGCAAGATGCATCGTTATCCTCATGAAGTTTCCGGCGGAGAACGCCAACGCGCCGCTATTGCCAGATCTTTAGTATATCAGCCTAAAATTTTATTAGCCGATGAGCCGACTGGCAATTTAGATTCTATTAATGCTAAAGAAATAATTGATTTGCTTTTAAAAATAAACAGTTTTGGGACTACTGTTTTATTAGTTACTCATAATCGTGAAATAGTAAATAAATTAAAACGGCGGGTTTTAACTCTTAATGAGGGCAGATTAGTTTCCGATCAAGCTATCGGTAAATATATAATTTAAACTTATGGCATTTTTTTTATCAGTTTCACGTATTATCAAATTTAGTTTTCAGGATATTTTTAGGAATATTTGGCTGTCTGTCGTTACCATCATGATTCTGATTTTAACTCTGTTCAGCGTTAATCTTCTATTAGCTGTCAAAGCTATCAGCGCCGCTGCTGTCGATACTATTAAAAATAAGATTGATATTAGTCTTTATTTAAAAACTGATGCCCCAATAGAAAAAGTAACCGCCTTGAAAACTAAATTATTAAATTTACCTAATGTCGGCGAGGTTATTTATGTTTCTCAGGAAGAGGCCTTGATGAAATTCCAAGAAGCTAATCGTAAAGATCCAAAGATAGCTCAAGCGCTACGTGAATTAACTAAAAATCCATTAGCGCCAAGCTTGATTATCAGGCCAAAATCAGCCGAGGATTTTGAACCTTTAATTGGAGAGTTAAACAGAGTCGATGATGCTATTATTGAATCAAGGGATTTTGACAATTATAAAATAATGCTTGAAAAAATAGATGCGATTACCAAAAAAGTTAGCGAGGCTGGTCTTTTGGTTAGCGCTATTTTTATTTTAATAACCTTAATGGTTATTTATAATACTTCTAGGGTAGCTATCTATACTCATAGAAATGAGATTGGCATTATGCGTTTAGTGGGAGCCTCTAATACTTTTATTAAGGCGCCATTTTTGATTTCTAGCATGATTTATACTTTATTCAGCTTGACCGTGGTTGTTGTCAGTTTTTATTTATTCTTAAATTTATTACAGCCATATTTAGAAACATTTTTTTCAGGTTATAATTTTAATATTTTGGCTTATTTCAGTAATAACTTTGCTCGAATTTTTGGTTTTGAATTTTTTGTGGCCGCGGCAGTTAATTTATTAGCTTCGTGGTTGGCGGTCAGCAAATATTCCAATGTTTAATTGTTGAATAATATAAAAAATAGTTCACTTTTTATATGAAATTGAAAAACAGCTCAGTTTGTGACAGCACCGCCAGAGCTGTTTTTTATTTTTCTTTACTTTCGTATTTTGTTCGTATATAATATTAATTAGAAGTATTTGACATAATATCATATATGATATAAAATTATGAAAATAGAATACAAAGTAAAGTTTTACATCAACCAAATAAGTGGTAAAAGTTTTGTCTTGGAATATATTTATAACAGGACATTAGTAGAGCAACGAAAATTTTTTAAGTATATAGATTTTTTAAGAGAACATAAAGGTTATTTAGATGAACCATATTCGAAACACGTTGTTGGTAAAATTAGAGAGTTAAGAATTAATGTTTCTAATAACTACCACAGAATATTTTATTTTACTTTTGTTAATAAGAATATAATAATTTTGCATGCTTTTTTGAAAAGAACAGACAAAACACCTAAAAAAGAAATTAATAAAGCTTTAGATAATTACCAAGAAGTTATTAGTAATAAAGAATTGTATGAATAAACAAAAACATATCCCACCAGATTTAGACGAGATTCTTAAAGAAAAAAAGAAGGATAAAAAATTTAAAGTTGGCTTTGATGAATGCGGCAAGCAACTAGAATTAACCTATTTAATAATGCAATTACGTAAGAAAAAAAACTTCAGTCAAGCTCAGTTGGCTGAAAAAATAGGCACTACACAAAGTAATATTGCTCGATTTGAATCCGGTAATCAGAATTTTACTATGCAATTTTTGCAGAAAATAGTTTTTGCCTTGGGTGGAGAATTGGAAATCATCGTTAAGTAAAATTAGGTAAACAAAAAACAGCTCATTAATTTGAACTGTTTTTTTGTTGTATTGATAAGCAATGTTTTTTATTTTGTATCCTTAAGAAAGGCTAAATTGAAAAGATTTAAGACAAAAATAAAGGCCACAATATAAAATAATTGAGAGATGGTGATGAAGCTTAAAAAAACAAAAGCAATTAAAGATCCAATTAGCCAGCCAGCCGGACGAGTCTGGCGAAACATGGTAATTAAGGAGATGTCAGAACTGTCAACGTGTTTATAGAAATAAGTTTCTTGCATGGTTTCATAAATAGCTGCGCCGACCCGACTGAAAAAAAGAGCCAGCGACCAAGCAAAGACAGAAGTGCTGGTTAACTTGGCTATGATTATTGATGCTAAGATTAAAATAATAGAACCGCCGATCATCATTTCTTTTTCGCCTAAATATTTGTCAGCAATTAATCCAGCCGGATATTGGAATATTATAAAAGGCAACAGCATAAAAATAAAAATGATGCTGATAGAGCTCCAACTTAAGCCGAGCTCTTGATTCAATTTGATTGGCACATATAAAACAGCGATAGCATAAAAGATTTGTAAAGCTAAAGCAGCGATAAAAACTCTTCTTAGATTAATTTTTTCCCAGATTGTCTTTAAAGTTTGTTTTATTTCAATTTCGTGCCAATCATATTTTTCTTTTTCAGCGATACTTTTTTTGAATAGAATAGTAAAAATAATAACGATAGCTAAAATAGCAAAACTAAAATTGAAAATATTTGAATAGTCAGTTGTCTTAATCAGCTTGCCCATCAGAATTGGTGACATCAGCCAAGCGATGTTCGTGATGGTTAAATATTTGCTACGGATAGCGCCAGTATGTTTGTCGTCAGATTTATTTTCTAAAAATATATCCAAGTTAACTAATAACAAAATTAGGCCGACATAGCGAATAATAAAGGCTGTGATAATAACTGGCTTGATGTTGGAAAAAGCTAAAATAAGGCTAGTAACCATTACAATAAAAGAAACAAACAGGGTCGTGGGTTGATTGTTTAGTTTAGCTATAAGTTTAGGGTAGAGAAAAGAAGCAAAAACGGTTAATAAGGCTGACAGAGCCATAATTGCTCCGATGGTGCTGGTGTTGAAAGAATTGGATAAAAAAGAAGATTGAACATAGCCAGAAACTGAATCGGACAAAGAGATAGCAAAACCGAGAAGATAAATTACAGCGATTCCTTTTTTATTTATTTTTTTTCTTGGCATAATATTTTTTCCAAAATAAATAGGCTATAAATATTAATAAGATAAGGCCGCCCGCAATTGATATTTGGTGATAATGTTCTTTTAATAGTTTTTCGTTAGCGCCGAAAAACCAACCTAAAGTTGCTAAAACAGTGCACCAGATGCCAGCACCTAAGACGGTATAAAGCATAAATTCACTCAAAGGCATTTTGGCTAAGCCGGCCGGAATGGAAATGAGATGGCGTATGCCGGGAATAAGACGGCCGATAAAAGTTGAGACACGTCCTTTTTCGTGAAAGTATTGTTCTGATTCGGCTAATTTTTCAGGAGTAATGAAAAAAAATTTAGCCCAAGAACTGCGCGCTAATTTATGGATTAATGGCGAACCTAAATGTTTAGCTAAGTAATAGTTGAATAGGGCACCTAAGAGAGAGCCAAAAGTGCCAGCTAAAATAATTAGCAAAAAATTCATTTTGCCTAAATTGGCTAAATAGCCAGCTGGAGGAATAATCAATTCTGATGGCAGGGGAATAAATGAGCTTTCAATAGCCATTAAAATAGTTATACCAACATAGCCCATTCCACTAAAAAGGTTTAAAATGGTTTCAAACATATATTGCAGTATAGCTCAAAAAGTATTCCAAATCAATTCGTCTAAGCCTCTGTGATTTATTAATATTTTAATATAGCTAACATTAGATAAAAAATAATTTTAAAGTCTATATTGACATAAAAAACTAAGTGTATTATTATATTTTTAGCGTCTTAGGACGTATTTTTATGTTCTTTTCAGATACACAGTTTAAGGAGGGAAACGGGTCGATACCAAAGCGGTCAACTGGGGCAGACTGTAAATCTGCTGGCTTTTGCCTTCGTAGGTTCGAATCCTACTCGGCCCACACACGCCTTCGGGCGAGAATAATCGCAATTCGGCAATATTATTGCCATTACCTTGGATTGTTGAGCTATTCTAAAATATAATTGTTTTTAAATATATGTCCCAAGATAACATGATCAAGTTTGAGTGCACTGTCTGCAAAACCGTCAATTATTTTTCTCATAAAAATAAGAAGATTTTGAAGACTCGTCTCGAACTTAAAAAGTATTGCAAACACTGCAACACTTCAACTTTGCACAAGGAAACCAAATAAGCAGTTAGCCGTTAGTAGATAGCGGTTAGCCTTTTAGGACTTAGCCGCTAACGAAATGTTTTTAAACTAAACGGTAGCGGCTATTTGCTAATATTATGGTAGTAGTAAAGTTTGAAGATTTATTGGTGTGGCAAAAATCAAGAATTTTTTGCACCAGCATTTATGCTAATTTTTCGGTTTGTAGAGATTATTCATTTCGTGACCAAATTCAAAGAGCAGCAGTGTCTATTATGAATAATATTGCCGAAGGACATGCTAGATCTTCTGACAAGGAATTTAGAAACTACCTTTATATAGCTAACGGTTCAGCTTCTGAGGTTCGGTCAATGCTTTATTTATCGTTGGATTTAAAATATGTTAATGATAATTTATTTAACGAGTTGAATAATCAAGTGAATGAAATATCTAAAATGATTAGCGGTTTAATAAGCAGAGTAAATGAAAATATTAAAGCTAACGGCTAATAGCTAGACACTAAAAACTTTATTTTGCGGGATTAGTATAATGGTAGTACAGGGGTCTCCAAAACCTCTAGCGTGGGTTCGATTCCTACATCCCGTGCCATTCGACAAACTCATGACAGGTATTTTCAAAAATAACGCTGATATTGGCGTTATTTTTGTATTTTTGTTATAATGAAAATATATGAAAAAAAATTAACACCCAAGGCCTGCAAATTTATACCTTTACTCAAAATGACGGTGATTATATTTCTTTGACTGATATGGCGAGATATAAAAATGCTTTTGAACCAAAGGATGTGGTAAAAAATTGGATGCGCAATCGTAGCACAATAGAGTTTTTGGGTATTTGGGAACAAATTAACAATTCAAATTTCAAAGGGGTCGAATTCGATGCCTTTAAGGCTGAGTCAGGCTCAAATGGTTTGTTTGGCGAATCTAGAATCGCTGAATGCCGAATTTATCCGTCAAGGATTGACTCAGGCCGACAGGCTTTTGAAACTTAATGAAATTGCCATTGTCCAAATGCGGTCATTACTCGGCAATAGCTCGATTAAAAAATTAAAATAAATTAGTTTTATGGAAATTAAAAGTTTACTATTGGATAGCCGAGAAATTTGGGGCGAACAAAAATTAACATTAGAACAAATAATTGTTAGAATGGGCAAGGTTTTTGGTGACATCTGTCGCTGGGAGCGTAACGCAATTAAAGATAAGAGCATTCATACTGATGAGGAGTTGAAGAAAGAGTTGGGTAATTTTATATTTTCAACAATTCGTTGGTGTGATGACTTGGGTTATGATCCAGAAGAGTGTATAAAAATCGCAATTGACTGTCAAAAAAAGTTTCAGAAGTAAATATTGGCATTAATTATTGATAAATTTTAGTTCCAACTTCTTCCACGACCCCGTGCCAAATTTGACATTTAGTATTATAAGTGTTATTTAATAAATAAATTGTTTTTTAAAATTTAAAGAGGAGTTTGCGATTATGAATAAGAAAATTATCTTAGCAACCACATCGCCTTATCGTAAAGCGGCGTTTTCCATTATCGGCATGCCGTTTGAAGCTGAAGGTAGTAATGTTGAAGAATATTTTGACGGACGGCCTGATGATCCCGAAGGCTTAGTTTTGCATCTAGCTAAACTTAAGGCGGAGGCGGTTGCCAGTAAGCATACTGAGCCATGCGTTGTTATTGGTTTTGATTCTATTGGTTGGTTTAATGGCTCTATTTTAGAAAAACCACAATCGAGACAAGAGGCTTTTGATAGATTAAGGACATTATCTGGTAATAATCATCAATTTTATACAGGCATTAATTTAATTGATCTACCTGATAATAAAGTTATTACTCAGATTGTTAAGACCGATATAAAGATAAGAATTATTTCTGATGAGGAAATTAATTTCTATCTTGACCAAGATTCTCATTATAATACCTATGCCCTTGGTTATGACTCTCTTGAACATTACGGCTCCACTTTTGCGCAAAGTATAAGCGGCAGTTATAATAATTACCTCCGTGGCATTCCAACGGAAGTAATCGTGGAAATGCTCAAAGAGGTAGGAGTAAAAATATGAAAATAACAATTTGCGGAAGCTAAAAATTTAGGCACCTGATGGTTGAATATATGGAGCGACTGCAAGCCATCGGGCATGAACCAGTTGTTCATGAGCACTACATAAAATCAGTTAAAGGAGAGATGCCTGAGTTGATGGAAAAAATTGAGAGTGGTGAACATGTCACACTGAAAAAAGAAGGTGGTTATATAAAATGGTATTATAACGCCATACAAAACAGCGATGCAATTTTAGTGCTTAATTTTGATAAAAATGGCATTAAAAATTATGTGGGCGGAAACACCTTAATGGAAATAGGTTTTGCTCATGTAAACAATAAGAAGATTTTTTTAATCAACCCCATACCCGAAGAATTGTCTTATGCGGACGAAATCAAAGCCATGGCAGATATTGTGCTGGACGGAGATTTACAAAAAATAGTATAAAGAATAAGAGGTGATTAAATTCGCCTCTTTTATTTACTAAATTCTGGTTCTAACTTCTTCCACGACTCTGTGTACTAAAATAAAATCACAACCACAACAATGGCTGTGATTTTATTTTTGGCGTAAGGATAGGAATCAAACAAGTTGGTAATAATTTTCTCATAACTTCCTTTGTGCCAATTGTAAATTACATTATAAATTGTTATAATATTAAATAAATAGCTAAGTAACATAGATTAGCATGAAAAAAATAAACAAAAAAAATAAAAGAGGCTTTACTTTGATAGAAGTTCTATTGGTAATAGGAATAATAGCTGTTTTGGCTAGTGTAGTAATTATAGCTATTAACCCTTTACGTCAATTAGCCGCAACTAGAAATGCCCAGCGCGCTATGAATATCGATGCTATCCATAAAGCATTACTTCAATATACAGTTGCCCATGGTTCTTTACCAGCCATGGTCGGTACTAGCTCAATGGAGATATGTCGCAGTAATGCAACTGATTGTACTGGTTTACTTGATTTATCAGTCCTATCTAATAATGCTGAATATTTAACTGCTCTACCAATAGATCCCAGTGTTTCTTCTCTTAACAGCACTGGTTATATGGCCTACAAAACAGTTTCCGGTCGCCCAGTAGTCTATGCTCCTTTAGCAGAATTAGAAGAAATAATAAATACTAGTAATAATAGCTCTAACGTCAAATGCACTCCAGATTGCACTGGTAAAACTTGCGGAAATGATGGTTGTGGTGGTATTTGCGGAACCGCTTGTACTGGTAGCACCCCAATTTGTAAGAGCGATTTTTCAGCTTGCGTGGCTTGCAATACTAATAGTGATTGCTCTAGTACACCAACTACGCCATATTGTAATACTGATGGAACAGCCTGTGTAGCTTGTTTAACAGGTGCTGATTGTCCAGAGAGCGCTGGTGACTGCACTAGCGGAGGTTTTTGTCAGCCTTTTTAATTACAACCGTTTGTATTGTGTAATTAAAAAATATAAAATTTAATAAATATATGGAAAAAATCAAAATCGAACAAAGTAGTTTCACGGCATTTTCTTGGTTTGCGGCTTGGCTGTTTAGTATCGGCTTTTTACAGCTATCATTTTGGAAAGGTGTTTTAGCGCTCGTGCTTTGGCCATATTACATCGGTCTATATATTAGTGCCCTTATTAAATAATTGCTTGATAAATACAATTTAATAAAATTTATTTATATGAATAAAAACACTCTAATAAAGAAAAGCCTTATTAATGCTTTTGGTATGGTGGTATATGTGATTCTGGTTGCTATCTTTATGAGTAAAGCCGAGCGGATTTTTGGTGGTCACAAAGATAGTGTTGTCGCCCCGATTTCTATGTTACTGCTCTTCGTGACTTCGGCAGCCATTACCGCTGGTCTGATTATAGGTAAGCCAATAATGCTGTATTTGGATAATCAAAAACAAGACTCGATTAAACTGTTTGGCTACACGGTTGGCTGGTTATTTATTTTTACAATTATTGCCTTAGCTTCGAATTTACTATTCTAAAGTATTGGTATTTTAGTCCGAATTTTTTCTATTAATTAGTTCCGATTATAAAAAATAGCTAAATTTAGCTATTTTTTGTTGTATAAATTATTTTTCTTGTCTATATTGACAAATATTCACATACATGTTATATATATATATGGATATAATTGTTTTCGTACTTTTTATAGGGTTTTATCATGAAAAAGTTGGTAATTTTCGTTCTTCTTATCTTCGGACTAATTATTAATTTAATTAGCTGTAGCGACAACCCAACCCAACCAAAGGCAACCAAACCGAGCGATACCGTCAGAGAAGACAAAACCTTTAATTTAAAGGATTGTATTGATGACAGGATTATTCCCAAAGCGATTGACATCCCGTCTGACTGTTATGATTGGGGTAGACAAGCTTGGGCTGGCGATAATAATAATCAAGATTTTCATGCTATCCAAGGTTGGTTACAGGCTGTTACGCTTAATAAAGATTTGGCCGTCGATTCCAGCGGTTTAGTTGAGATTGATTATATCGCTTTAATTGAGAGAGATTGCTATGACAAAACAGAAGTAGTAGTCGATGTTCTTAACTATGAAAGTTTTCGGACTGTAAATAGCTTAAGCACTAATGAGGGCGGATTATTCAGTCGTTGGTATATCGACAATAGTTTTGCAGAGATGACTAATTCATTGGTCAACAAAGGCATACTAAAAATATGGCCCAGTCTCTTTCCTAAGAACGTTAGTCATTGGTGGATGAATTCGCACGGTAAATATCAGCGTAATCCAAATAAGGATTATTACATTAATTGTCGTCTTCGTGTTACTGGTAATGTTGCTGTTCAAATAGCTGCTGACTATTACAAAGAAGTCAGTTCAAACTACCCAGACAATACCGAAGCTTTCCATTCTTTTTGGATCGGACAGACTTCTGGCAAATTCGTCACGGTCTGTTATCCCAACTAAATTCGATTAGAAAACAAAGGATTATTCTCAAGATAGTCCTTTTTAATTACTAAAATTTCTATCATTGACTGATTATTGACAAAAAACAAAATATGTTGTTTACTTTTTAGTAAAGTTCTTTTTATATTTATAACCAATAAAAGGGTGTTATTGTGGAAAAACAAAATTTAAGTCCGGAAGAATTGGCAATTTTGGCAGAACTTTTAGGTCGCATTGATCCTAAAAAGCCGTTAGGAACCGAGCTTTTTAATATGATTGCCCGTGTTAGTGTTAGTGTCGGCTTTGAAACTTTGGCATTGCGTCAAGGTGATGAAGGTGTTGAGATTTTTTTAACCCAAAGACGCACCAATGAAGCTTACGCCGGAGAATATCATTCGCCAGGGACTATCTTAAGGCCCGGTGAAGAAATGGAAGATGCTTTTAAGCGGCTTGAAGAAGAAGAGTTCAAAAGCAAGTTGATTAGCTGGAAATTTATCGGATTTAATAATTATTTAACTGAAGTTAGAGGACATTCTTTCGCAGTTCTTTATCTTTGCGAGTTAGATGATTCATCTGACAATTGGTTTCCTGTCGATGATTTACCGCAACCGATGGTTAATCATCATGAAAAAATTATCATTCCCAAAGCCGTGGCAGCCTTTAAAAAGTTTAATACTAAATAATCAAATGATTTCCAATTTTGTGTGTATGCATGAAATTGGTTTTTTTATTTTAATTTTATTATTGAACCTTTTATTTTTCTCAACTATAATAAAATAAATTGTAATAGCTAAAGTTTATTAGAGTAAATTAAATCTTATGTTGAATAAAAAAGCTTTGTATTGTTTTTTAGGTTTAACTTTCGGACTGACTATTTTATTAGTAATAATAGCCAGAATGATTGGTTTTACTTTATATGATGCCCCATCGTTTTTGTCGCAAATGGTTGTTTTGGCGGCAATGTTTGTTCCGGCTTTAAGCGCCATTGTCACTCAGAAATTTGTAGCACACCAGCCATTAAAAGAACTTGGCTTTAAATTTGGCCCCAAGTCAATGTATCTGAAAACTTATGTTACATTGGTTTTGATGTATGTTCTAGAATATTTGATTGTCTGGTTGTTTTTTCTAAAGCCTGACTTTACTTTAACTTCTTTTTTAAACCAATTTAATATAAATGTCGCATTACCAATGTCAGCTGGGAAAATGGTTTTAATTTTTTCCTTTATTACTTTTTTTGTTTCACCCATTGTGAATATGATTCCTTCACTTGGGGAAGAAATCGGTTGGCGCGGATTTTTAGTTCCTAATTTAGAACCGCTCGGTAAAGCAAAAGCTTGTGTTTTATCGGGTTTAATTTGGGGTTTGTGGCATACACCAATGATTCTTTTTCTAGGTTTTCTTTACGGTCAGCAATTTATATTTGGTAGTATTTTTCATCTTTTAATGGTGACTGGTATTGGTATCTGGTTTGCTTATATCTGGTTTGAAACTAGGAGCACTGTCCAAGCTGCCTTTATGCACGCTGTATTTAATGCTAACGCTTATGGTATTTGGGCAATGATTTTTGTTAGTGATAATAAATTGTTGATTGGGGCTGGAGGCGCTATTAATGTTATTTTGTGTTTATTGTTGGGCGTCTGGTCTTTGAAAAAAATAAAAAATAAATAATTATGGACAAAAAAACATTGTTTATCGCCTTTACCAGCTTTGCTGCCGGGGCTTTACTTATGTATATAGTAAAATATTTTTTATAAATTTTTAGTATATTTTAAAATATTAAGAAATTATCAATAATAAAATCGCCTCGACCTTTGTCTAAGCGATTTTTTGCTATGTTTTTGGATGGAGAGTATAATAAATAAATAATATTAAATAAAAATATGAAACAATTTTTATTTTTGTTTAGTCTGTTTATTTTGAGTTTAAGTTTGGGTTTAACAGCTGAAGCTGTTTGCTCAACAACCGCCAACCAGGCCGCTTCTTTTATTAAGACTTACCATTTGCGTGATAATACTGATGGCTTTGGTGTTTTAGCTACTCGCGATGGCGGTTATTTATTAACTGGCGATACTATTTGGGCTAAAGCGATGTCAGTGCCTAATGCTTTTGCTATTAAAACCGATGCTACAGGCAAGCTGGTTTGGAGCCAACAATTTAGCAGTCAAAGCACGGGGCAAAGTCAGACCGCCAACACTAAAAGAATTTCTACTCAAACTACTGACGGATCTTTTGTAACCGCTACCGATGTTATAGATTTTGTTGATGATAAATATTTCAGCCAAAAAGAATTATGGGGCGATATTATAGTAAGCAAGCTTGATGCCAAGGGTAAACAATTATGGTCATTAATGGTTGGCGATTATAGTATGGATTTCCCACAAAAAATATGGAGCACGGCGGATGGTGGAGTAGTCTTATTGGTGAAGTTAATGAAAACTGGTTACGGCCAAGAAATTGCTGATACAGAAGCAATACCTCAATCTAGCGTTTTTATAAAAATTAATAAAAATGGCAAAGTTGAATGGAGCAAAAAAATGAATTGGACGGCAATTGATGCGCAATACTTACCAGATGGCGGTTTCATCGCTTTAGCTAATGTTGCTTTAACTGTTGCAGAACAGCCGGAACATATTCTTGGACCAGAAATAGCTATTGGTGATTTACCGACAATTATAAGATTGGATAATAAGTTAAATATAAGCTGGGCAAAAAGTTTAGAAATGATTCCGTCAGAAATAAACAGCATCGCTAGTATTTCTAGCAGCAGTTTTACTATGGGAGTCACTAAGTTTCGAATGATGGGCGGAGATTTCAGAGCTGTCCAGCCAACGCCCGACAATGGTTTTTTGACTATTGGTTTTGACAATTTACTGTTGACTAAGGGATTAAAAGGCACTGTCGGACCAATCACTCAATTTGATCCACGGCCATTGGTGGCTGTTAAAGTTGATAAGCAGGGGAATTATCAATGGACTAAAAAATTGACTGGTAATTTAAGCTCCGGCATTACTGCCAATGATATTAAGGTAACGCCGACAGTCGATGGGGATTTTGTTATTATGCAGGATGTTATTCGCGATAGCGCCGGTCAAAAAGCAAAATATGAAGATGCTGGCAATAAAGCCAAACTTTTGCGAGACAAGTGCGATGAATTTAATTGTAAATTACCTGGTGATGAAACAAAAATTCCCGCAGTTAAACCGTATTATGAAGCCTCAAATAAAGCTGGAAAAGTTTTGGCCGAGGCTTGGGCGGGGAATATTGAATTGATTAAAATTGACCCCGATTTTAATCCTCGTTGGATTAAAAAGATTGACGTAGAAAGAACTTTGACTGGTTATGATTTAAAACCAACTTCTGATAAGGGTGTAATCGTATCAGGAAAAATAGAAACCACTAAAATGTATTTTTATATCAATAATTGGTATCCTTATAATGAAGCTATTTTGATAAAAGTCGATGCTAATGGCGGGATAGCTTCTTGCGCTAGTATTTCTGACCAATCTAAAGCAATTGTTCAGGATCAAAGCAGCTATTTGGTAATGCAGGATATGAAAGTTGGTTCTGAAGATTTAAAATTAAAAATTAACAAAACCGTTAAACCAAAAATTACTAATATTAAAAATACAGTTAGGGATATTTGCCAATATAAAAATAATAATATTAAATCGGTTTGTTCTTATATTAATTCGCCCTCCATCGCCGCCCCGCTAATTAATCAAACTGGTGTAATACCGGCAGTTAAGACTTGGGCGCAAATTAATTTTGATAATGCTCAAGAAGGTAAAATCGAGACTGATAAGAGCCAGCAAATTAATGATGAATTGTTACCGATATTAAAACAAGTTTTTGGGCAAGTAAAAATGGTGGATAATATGAGCGGTTTGTGGCTGACTTACAAATTTCCACGCTTAGTTACGCGCGCTGATGTGGAAGTGATAGAGAAAAAATATATGGAATTAGGTTATAAGATTGAAGAATCTGTTGGTGGAATACTTAATGTATCAAAAATCGGGCGGAGTCTGCGTTTTAACTTTTCTGTAACTAATCCGATGGAGGGTAAATTGGAGTTAAATTTATAATATAAAATTTGTTAATAAAAACCCCTTATTTATTTAAGGGGTTTTTTGAAGCTTATCTTTTTTTCTTGATGCTTTATTAATCTTTTAATATTATCTTTATGTTTGAAAAAAACTAAAGTAACATAACAAAAAATTAAAAAGTTCAAAGCCATAGCTTCTTGAGCAAAGTAATTGTTGTTGTTGATAATCGTTTGTAGTCGCGTTAATAGCAAAGCAATTGCGGCTGATAGCGAGCTAGCGGATATATACTTAGTCGTTACACAGACTAAAGTAAAGATGATTAAAGCAATAATTAAGCCGTTAGAGAAGATGGCTAAGAATACGCCTGTTCCGGTCGCTATGCCTTTGCCGCCCTTAAAATTGAGCCACAAAGGATAGACATTGCCGATGATTAGCCAGGCGCCGCCAATAATTTTACCCAAAACGATATCGTTGGTAAAAAATGGCGTAATTAGCCACAAGAATACAAAAGCTTTGCCAAAATCAATTAGCAAGACAAATGCTCCCCAGAGCCAGCCTAAAGACCTGCTTACATTGGATGCGCCGATATTGTGACTGCCTTCCTGTCTAATATCTTTGTTTTGTCTTTTAGCTACAATATAGCCAGTAGGAATTGAGCCAATCAAATAAGCGCTTAAGCAAAGAAGAAACCATAACATTTTCTATTCCTTGATTATGGTACAAAATTTAAAGAGCTGATAATAGTTAAACATGTAATTTGATTTTTTACAATAAATATAGTTTATGAGTAAATTAATATGAATATTTTTAAATTTTTTGTTTTATTAAATTTTGTGTTATAATAAATTTATTATTTTAAGTAATCATTATGAAATTCAAAAACCAAAAGGGTTTTACCTTAATAGAACTATTAGTAGTAATAGTTATTATTGGTATCTTAGCGACTTTAACCACTGTAGCTCTGAGTACAGCTCGAGTTAAAGCGAGAGACGCGAAGCGTATCTCGGATATCAAACAGATGCAAACTGCATTAGAGCTATATTACAATGAAGAGAACACCTATCCACCTACTTCTGCCTTAGATGTCGGCAAAGCCTTAGTAGGAGCAGTTTCTGGTAAAACCTTTATGGGTAAGATACCAGCTGGACCTAATACTGGAGAAACCTATACCTATGCTCAGATAAATAGCGGCACTTCCTATACCTTAGGCTATGTCTTAGAAAAACCCGTTAATGAGTTCGCTGCTGGCGCAGCGATTGCTGTGCCAGGTAGTATTAATAATCAATGCACCCCTAATTGTAGCGGTAAAGTTTGCGGTTCAAATGGCTGTGGCGGCACATGTGCTCCAAATAATTGTAGCGGAGCAACACCTTATTGTAAGACTAATGGGACAGCTTGCGTTGATTGTAATACTAATAGTGATTGTTCTGACACACCGGCTACGCCATATTGTGCTAGTAATGTTTGTAGCACACTTTCGCCTTGTTCTGACACAGTCAGCGCTGGAATTGAATGCAATAGTTCTAGCGCCTATGGAGCTATCTGTGGCGGCGGAACATTGTTTTGTAAAGCTGGTGAAGCAAGCTGTGGAAACGCTAATTTAGTTGCTGCTCCATCTGGTTGCACTACTGTGAATAATTGTAGTTGCGGGACTGATTCATTGAAATTAGCCTGGAAAACTTCTAATACTCTTAACTCCACTCCCTATATAGCAAATGATTTATATATTGGTTATAACAATATAAATGGCAATGCTTCACCGACAGAAGCTACCTATGCCCCTAGTACTGACTATCCAGCTGCTAACTTTTGTAGTAATCTGTCTCTAACATTCAATGGAGTAACTTATGATGATTGGTATTTACCGAGCAGAGATGAATTATGCGCCATGGTTAGAAGCGGACAACATTGTAGTAGTCTTTCGGGCGGGGCTTGTGAAGCTGGTAGTGGACAAACAGCTGCTCGAACACCTTTAAATGGTTGTACTAATACTACTCCTTTTATATCTGGCGCCGCCTCTAGTGTTTATTACAGATCATCGACTGAAGTAAATGCTTCTTATACTTGGATAGGTAAATTAACTGATAATGTTGATATATATGATGGGGGGTACCAAAAAACTGATGCATCATCAGCATATGTACGCTGCATCCGCAGATTTTAAATTCTAGTAACCGAAGTATAAATTTTTACAAAATGAGCTCTAAAGCTCATTTTGTGTTAGAAACTATTTATTAAATAATTTTTTAATTGGTCGTATTTTTCAAATAAAAGTAGTATAATATAATAATAAATCTATAATAATCAAAAGTTTAAAAATTTTCGATAGTTTTGAAATTTGATTTTTATGACAAATAATATTAGTAAATATAATGTCATCTTGATAGCCGCTTGTTTTATTTCGTTTGGTTTTTTTGTCCAACCTACAAAAGTATTAGCAGAAAATAATCAGTCTGCCAATGAAATTATTGGCAACTATATTTTTAATAATGATTTAGAATTAGGTGATTCAAATAATGATGTGCTCGCGTTGCAAAAGTTATTGATTAAAGGCGGTTATTTAAAGATTACTAAACCTAGTCCAAAATACGGTTATGGTCCTAACGGCTACTATGGGGAGCAAACCAAAGCTTCTGTTGTTAAATGGCAAAAAGACAGGGGAATAAGCCCCGCCTCTGGGATATTCGGACCAATTTCTCGAGCCAAAGCTAATTTAGGTTATATCTTAATTCCCAGTCGTGGCGATGAAGAAGATACTTTGGCTAATGATCCAGCTACTCTTAATCACGCCAGTTCCACCATTGTTAGTAATAAAAATATTATTGCCAGCAATTCATGTGCTTATTGGACTTACACTGATTGGTCAGCCTGTTCAGCTTGGGGTAATCAAACGCGCAGTATTATAGCTTCTTGGCCAGCTGGTTGCGCCGGTGGTAATTTTATTTTAGAGCAGTCTTGCGTAACATCTAACACAAGTAATGTAATTAATAACTCAGCTGCTAATATTTTTGAAGGCGCATCTGTCGGTACCTATCGCCCAACTGGCCAATTTACAGAAACTTTGGACGATCGTTTGATTAGCGCTGCTTTTTTAGACAAAGGCCGAAATGTCGGTTTGACTTGCAAGCCTTGGGTTAGCAAAGTCGTTAGCTTGGCGACTAACAATATGCTGGCCTTGCCTACAACCCGTGATGATAACTATACTTGGAACCCCAGCTCTGACAATCGGGTGATTACTAAAAATTGTTCGATTGAAAGTGTGAGCCGCGGAGACATTGTTCAAATGAAAATGTCTAAGAATGATTGGCCGCACACGGCTATCGTGGCAGCTTCTACTCCAACCGGTATGGTTTGGATTCATAGCAATTGGCAAAGTAAAAAAACAGTTAGTGTCGATTTCATCGCTTACGCCTATTTTAAAAATACTTTCGGACAAGATTATTCAGTTTATCATTTGCAATAATAAATTTATGAAAAATTGCAGGCAAGGTTTTTCTTTAATTGAGATAATGGTGGTGGTAATCATTATTGGTTTTTTGGCAACCATGTCTATTATCTTAATTTCTAATGTCAAAGCTAAGGCAAATGATGTTAAAAGAAAAGCCGAACTGTCACAAATCGGCAAAATTTTGACAGTTAGTTGTTATGTGCCTGACGCCGGTTCCGGCACTTATGATTTGATTTATCTAATTAACGAGCTTAAAGCTAAAGATGAAAAATACCAGCAAGCAATTTCTAAAGTTTGGCGTGATCCCAAGAGCGGTTCCGAGACTCAATCAAATTATATTTATATTGTGACTGATGACAAAAAATGCACACTATACGCTAATTTAGAAAACAATAACGAACCAATTACTTTGCCGACCATTGTTGAACCAACGCCAGGGGGCGGTAGCGGTGTTTTCGCTTCTTCAAGCAAAGGGATTAATAATTCTGTTAAATACTATCAAGTAACTAATTAATGGTTGCTTTTTACCCATATTGTCATTCCGAATAAGAGAAGCGAAATGAGGAATCACTTTAATTTGGTTATTTTTGAATAAATTAAGCATTTTTTGATTTTACTGGACTTTTTTTAAATAATCTGTTATATTATAAAAGTTGGCGAATTTTAGCGCCTTTTTTATTTTTTATGGCCGAAGAAGTAATTTTAAGATTTGATGAGGTAACTTTCGAGTACCAACATAAAAAACCCATATTAGATGAGGTTAGTTTTAACATACATAAAAATGCTAAAATTACTTTAATGGGTCAGAATGGAGCAGGTAAAAGCTCTTTATTTGCGTTGATTAAAGGTGATTATAAGCCTAAATCAGGTAATATTTTTATTACCAACGGCGCTACCATCGCGACAGCTTGCCAAGTCATGGCACGCGAAGATATGGACTTATCAGTTGAACAATATTTTGCCAAAGCTTTTGAGATTGTTCCAACAAATTTAGCCAGTAAAATTAGTAAAGCTTTAGATGTGGTTAATTTAGTTATTCCAACCGATAGGCGAGTTGGCGATTTATCTGGCGGACAGCAAGCTAGATTGTTATTGGCTTATGCTATTATTCAAAATCCAGATATACTTTTATTAGACGAACCGACCAATAATCTTGACCAAGCCGGTATTGATCACTTGCTTCAATTTTTAATAATGTATGAAAAGACAGTTATTGTTATTTCTCATGATGCTGATTTTTTAAATTGTTTTACTGAGGGAGTTATTTATTTAGATGTTTTTACTCATAAGATTGAAACCTATGTCGGCGATTATTATTCAGTTGTTGAAGAAATCAGCCAGCGAGTTGAGCGTGAACAGCGCAAAAATGCCCAATTAGAAAAATTAATCAAAGATCGCAAAGAAAAGGTTAACTTTTTTGCCAATAAAGGCGGTAAAATGCGTAAGCTGGCTAAAAAAATGAAAGATGAAACCGCTGAATTAGAGGAAGATATAGTTGATATTAGAAAAGAAGATCAAGCAATCAGAAAATTTACTATACCAGCTCAAGATATTTCTGGGGAGATTGTTAATATTAAATCAATCAAGATTATTCATGACCATGAACCTGTTGTTAAGCCGATAGATAAAATAATTCGTAAAAAAACGCATATTTTAGTTACCGGTCCTAACGGAGTCGGTAAAAGCACTTTCTTACGTTCGCTTGTTTCTGGCAAGAATGAAGCGGCAAAAATTTTAGAGGGCGTTAAAGTCGGTTACTATAGCCAAGATTTTTCTAATCTTGATTTTAATTCAACCGTGTTCGATTCGCTTTGCAGCGTTTTGCAGGATGGGGTTGACAAACAAACAATGCGTTCAGTTGCGGCTGGTTTTTTGATCGGTGGCAATTTAATGGATCATAAAATCGGTGATTTGTCAGAAGGTCAAAAAGGTTTGTTGTCTTTCGCTCATTTGGTTTTAATGGAACCCGGGCTTTTGATTCTTGATGAACCTACTAATCACATCAATTTCCGTCATTTGCCAATAATTTCTCAGGCGATAGATGAGTATGAAGGAGCGATGATTATGGTCAGCCATATGCCAGATTTTGTTAAAGAAATAAGAATTGATGATTATTTAGATTTGGGTAAAATTTAGATTTCTTGTGGATAACTTTAAAACGGGTAATTTTATCCGTTTTTTGTTATGCAAATACGTCATTTTTCACGTAAATTATACCTTGATATACTAAAGATATTAATATAAAGTGTTGGTAAGTTCTTTTGTGGTATAATTGTATATAATATATTGTTAATTTTAAAAACTTTATTTCATTAATTTAAAATTTATGGAAAGATTTAACAAATTAGGCAAACGCTGGGTAGTTTGTTTGTGTTTCTTGCTTGCCTTTAGTGGCTTTGCTTTTTCAACTTTAGCCACAACAGAGGGCTCTGGCTCTAATGATGCTGACGCTGATGGCGTTTTTGACTCGTCAGACAATTGTCCTACCTTGGTTAATACAGACCAAACCGACACTGATGGTGATAGAATCGGAAACGCTTGTGACAATTGTCCTAATATTGCTAATGCTGATCAGAATGATACTGATAGTGATAGAATTGGAAATGTTTGCGATAATAGTCCATATTTGGCTAATTTTGATCAAGCTGATCAAGATGGAGACAAAGTTGGTGATGTTAGCGATAATTGTCGTTCAGCTGCTAATTCAAGTCAAGTAGATTCAGATAGTGATGGTCTTGGCGATGCTTGTGATAATTGTCCTGTGACTAGAAATATGGATCAATTAGATGATGACCATGACAGTATTGGTAATGCTTGTGATCCGTATAATTGTATTTATACTGGTGTTGAGGTTTGCAATGATAATATAGATAACGATTGCAACGGATATAGAGATAGCGAAGATAGTCATTGCAATGATAGTGTCGCGCCAACCAGCTCTATTAGCGCTACTTATAATTATGAAGGTACTCAAGAATATACTTTTGACACTTGGAGCAGGTGGGTAATTAATATTTCTTTATCCGCTAATGATGGTGATGGCGTAGGCGTTGATAAAATTTATTATTGTTTAAGTCAAAATGCAGCTGCTTGTACGAATAGAAATGAATTTTCTCAAGTTAGTGATATCGTGGCAATCAGTGAAGATGGAATAAGTTATTTCAATTATTATGCTGTTGATATCAACGGTAATAATGAGAATATTCAAACTAAGATTATTAAAGTCGACCGACAAATGCCTACTGGCGGTATCAGTAATCCGTCCAATGGAAATGATGTCTCGGGTAATAACCAGTTGCTTCAAACCAGCGTCCAAGATAGTTATGCTGGCATAAACAATGTTTGTGTTTGGTTTGGTGACTATAGTCCTGCCAGCTTAGCCGGTTGTTCTAATGTTGCTCCTTATAATATTTACTGGAATACTCAAAATTCAGAAGATCGCACCTATAAAGTTTATTTGAGAATTGAAGATAATGCCGGTAATGTTTTTACTTCCGAAGCAATTAATTTAACAATTAATAATGCTCATTTAGGTACGGCTGAAAATCCAGCTTTAATTACTACTTGCCAGGATTTACAAAACATCAGTAAACATCTTGGTTGGTATTATAATTTAACCAACGACATAGATTGTAGTACTACCAGCAATTGGAATAGCGGCGCCGGTTTTTTGTCGCTTGGTGATTTTAGCGGCACAGTTGATGGTAAGAACTTTATTGTTTCTAATTTATACATGAATACAGCTAATAATTCAGGTATTTTTAATAGCGTGTCCAATATCGGTAAAATTACTGGTTTAAATTTTCGTAATCTTGATATTAACTGCCAATCTACTTATTGTGGAGCTTTAACAAACATGAATTTTGGCACAATCGAAAAAACTTCTTTAGCTGGAAAATTTGCTTGTAATGGCAAATGCGGTGGTTTTGCTTCACAAAATAGCGGCGTCATCTCTCAAAGTTGGGCTGATTTATTGATGAGTGGCAGTATTGGTTATGGAGGCATTTTGGTTGGACAGAATTATTCCGGGACAGTTGAAAATTGTTATGCTAAGGGACGTATTTCAGCTGGTCAAGGCGGTGGTGTTATTGGTTTAAATGAACGTTGGATTGATGGCGGCTGGGCAAGAAATTCTTATAGTAATGCTCTTGTGACTAGCATCCAATATGCCACTCAAGATAATGGCGGTATTTTTGGCTGGCAGTATCAAGGCGGTACCCAGGCAGATAATTATTGGAATAAAGAAGTTTCAAGAAAAAATAATATGTGTGGCAGTTATCAATATAATAGTGCTGAAAATTGTAATGATGCAGCCGGCTTGACTGACGCACAAATGAAGGACGCGGATAATTTTGTTAATTGGAATTTTGAAGACATTTGGGCGATTGAGGCTGATAAAAATGGCGGTTATCCATATCTAAAGTGGCAGACTAGTTTTAGCAATTTAGATATTAATGTTTATACGTGGAAAACAGGTGACTGGAGCGTTTGCAATGCTGGGCTAAAAACCAGAACAGTAACTTGCCGTGATGAAAGTAATAATTTAGTGGCTGATAATAAATGTTCCGACACAAAACCTTTAGTTAGCCAATCTTGTGAAAGTTATGATTGGTTTAGTGGTGAATGGAGTGCTTGCAATGTCAGTTGTGGAGGTGGAACTCAAACTAGAACAGTTATTTGTCGTAGTGGTGAAAATACTGTTAGCGATAATTTGTGTTTAACTACTAAACCAGCTGTTAGCCAGTCTTGTAATCAACAGAATTGTGGCGGTGGCGGTGGTAGTGGTTCAATTATTTTGCCATTTGATGCCCCTGCTGGTGGCTTTAAGGTTGTTATTAATAACGGCGCCTTGGAAACCGAAGCAACCAAAGTTAAGCTTAGCTTAGTTGGTGGCAGCGCTACGAAAATGACAATATCTAACAATGATAGTTTTGTTTATTCTTCTCAAGAATCATACAATGATAGCAAGGATTGGCAATTATCAGATGGTTATGGTTTAAAAACGGTCTATGTTAAATTTTTTGATAAGAACGGAACAGCTTCTTCAGTTGTTAAAGCAGATATAAATTTAAAAGAAGTTAAACAGAGTCCAAATATTATCGTTCCTAAAAAAGTTTTAGGGGAAAAAATTAATAAAACTGTAGTTTTGGAAGTTAAAAAATATAGCAACGGAACCTTGCTGCGCGGAAAGAATAAAAAGATCTATGTGATTGTAGACGGTAAGAAAAAACACATTAGGAGTTTGAATGATTTGAGAAAATATTATTTTGGAAAACCTATAATGAATGTTTTTGATGATATTTTGAATCAATATTAATAATGATATAAAAAATAGGCTTAATTAAGCCTATTTTTTATATCATTAGAATTGTATTCAGGCGATCGTTTTTTTGCTATAATTATTTTATGAAGAGAATTATAACATTGATCACTCTGGTTTGTTTGTTGTTTGCTTTTCCGGCTTACGGCGAAGACACTGATAACGATCAACTGAATAATAGCAAGGAATCTGTTTATAGGACTAATCCAGATAATCCAGACACGGATCAAGATGGCTACCAGGATGGAGTAGAAGTAGCTAATGGTTATTCACCCTTGGCTGGCGGTAGTAAAAAATTATTTGAAATAGATACTGACAAAGATGGTTTAAATGATGCTTGGGAAATCGCCCTTAGCACCGATTTGAATAATCCTGATACTGACGGGGATGGTTTTAAAGATGGCGCTGAAGTAATGAATGGTTTTAACCCCAAAGCTAAAGATACTAAGCCAGTTTCTAAAGTAATAAAGGTTGATTTAACCAGACAGAAATTAGCTTATTATTTTGGTGACAGGAAATTAGAAGAATTTTTTATTTCCTCTGGAATTAAATCAATGCCAACGCCTAAAGGTGAATTTAAAATTTTGGATAAAGTGCCGGTTAAAATTTACGGTGGCAAGGGATATAATTTTTATTACCCTAACACTAAATGGAATTTACATTTTTATACAGGGAATTTACGTTTTTATATCCACGGCGCTTATTGGCATAATAATTTTGGCAAGCCGGCCAGTCATGGCTGTGTTAATGTTAGCTATAAAAATATGAATCGGCTTTATGATTGGGCGCAAGTTGGCACTAAAGTAGTTATTTATTAATTTAATGTATAACAAAAATCCCCACCAGAAAAGGCGGGGATTTTTGTTATAAAAAGATATTAAGCTCTTTGTACATTGACAGCGTTCATACCCTTAGGGGACTGTTCGCTTTCAAAAGTGACATTATCACCTTCTTGGATTTCGTCAAAAGTGACGTCAACCAAAGAATTGCTGTGAAAGAATAAATCTTTGTCTTGACCTTCAGGGGTGATGAAACCAAAACCCTTGTCAGTTTTTTTCTTTATAACTCCGTTCATATAGATAGAGAGATTAGTTAACAAAATTGTAAATTTAAAAAATTTTGTGAAACTCGACGACTTTTCTAAAATAGTTTATTACCTTATAAATATATCATAAAATAATAATTTTGTCAAGTGTTTAAAAAAGAGCTTATAATAAAGCAAAAACTTAGCTAATAAAGGATATTGTTTTTTTGCCGGTCGTTTAGTTTTACTGGCATAAATTATTAAATCACAAGCTTAAAAAGTCGGCACTTTGTCTGTTTTTAATAAATGTGGTATAATAATACATATGGACATATTCATTTTAAATGAATACCGCTGTAATTGTGGAAAACTTTTATTTAAGGGTATTTTTTTTGATGGAACATTGGAAATAAAATGTAAAAAATGTGGAACCATCAGTAAAATAAATCGTGTTAAATTAATAGATGATGTTAACCAGTACCTACTTATTGTTAATAAGCAAGGACTGGTTATTAATTTTAGTGATTCCGCCTGTAAAATTTTGGGTTATTCTAACGATGAATTATTAGGTAAGGAAGTTACTCGACTCAGTCCTTCGTTGTCATTGGAGCTTGGCAAAAAGTTTTTCAAACAAGAGTCGATTTTGAACAAAGATAATTATTTTCAAATCAATACCGTCCACGTAACTAAAGACGGCCTAAATGTCCCCGTAACCATTCGTTTTAAATTGTATAAGTTCACCAGTGATGAAAAATATGTGTTGCTGCTCGTGAAGTTAAAAAATGGTTTAAATGTTGAGAAAAATTTAACAAAAGACAAATCTAAATTTTTAGATAATGCTTGTGATTTTTATTTTTATTTAGATAAAACTGGGATAGGTCAGTGTATAAGCGAATCAGTGGAAAAACTTTTAAGTCTTTCGCAGGAAAGCATTATTGGTAAAAATTATTTTGATTTTTTATCAGACGAAACTAAATTGGAAAGTAAAAAGTTTTTTAATTATTTTTCCGCCCTTGAACAGCCTTACCGAGAGATATGCAGTATTGGAAGGGATGCGAATAATAAAGTTATAAACAATGAATTGTATTTTACCCCAACCTTTGATGACTACGGAAAATTTTGTGGTTATTGTGTCTTGGGTTGGTTATTAAAAGATGATTGAGGTTGTGGATAAATAACTTATCATTTATTTAAAATAATATAGATTTAATTAAATAATTAAAACACAGCCTTGGCTTACTAACATTTGTAACTTTTTATTTTTTAAAATAATTTATTGCGCTGTTTAATGATAAGTTGTATAATATAAATATATTTAAAATAAATTAAGAGATTAACTCTTGGCAGTATTTTTTTAAGAGTTAATTAATAATATAGAAGCTTCCAAAGCTCAGGCATTTTTGTTTGAGTTTTTATTTTAATATTTTGATAAATTTGTTGTTAATTAAATAATTAAATAATAGCCATAGAAGCTTTCAAAGCTCGGACATATTTTTTGTTTGAGCTTTTTTTAATTAATAATATAAAAGAATTGAATTAATAAAATTTTTCTTTAGAAACTGTCGAATTTCTAAAGTCTAAACTTTATCAGTCCAATTTAAAAAACTATGAAAAAAAATTTAAAGAAAAAAAGTTTGATGTTGGCTATAAGCTTAGTTACGCTGATAACCAGTTTATTTGTTGTATCTCTTGCTTATGCCCAGTCTAATAGTGGGACAGAATTAACTGCCGCCACTATTGCCGGTTCTACTGGTGTGAAATATATCGGTTCCAGCAGTTCTGCGGCTAAAAGAACCGTAGCTTGGACTAGGACCGCTTTTGATGGTCCAATTGAAATTAAATATGGGCGGAATTCTCTTATAACAGGAGGATGTGCTAGTCCTGACCCAACTGACTCAGATTGGAATAATGTTGATTCTAATAATGTAAGTAATTCATTTACTTGGGATGGGGCAACAATCGCCGGTTTAGATGCGGCGACTGACTATTGTTTGTTGATTCGTAGCTCAACCTCTACTACTCCTTGGTCAGTAACTGATCAATTTGAAGTTGATAACACCGTGCCGACAATTACTGCTCGGCAGACTCAAGATTTGGATGGTGATGGCAAGATTGATGCTATGAAGATTACTTTTAGTGATGAAATTTTAGATTCTACGGTAGTTGCAACTGATTTTGATGTAGCTGGTTATGCTGGTGAAGCATTTTCTTCCACTACTAATGGTGATGTAGCTAATAATAATGTTATTTACATTACTTTTACTGAAGGGGGAGCTTCTGATACTAATGCTATCCCTAATGTTACTTATACTGCTGGAGCATTAACTGACTTAGCTGATAACGCTTTAGCTTCTAATGGACCGACTGCATCTACAGATCTTGCTAAACCGGTTATTACTATTGCTAATTGGTTGGATCAAGATGCTAATGGCACTATTGATAGAGTAACTTTAACTTTTTCCGAGGCGGTTGATTTTACTGATACCGGAGACGGTTTCGGCGCTATACTATTAAATGACGGTTCGGCTATTACTATCGATAATGCTGATTATTCGAATACTAACCAGACAACCTTAACGTTAAATTTTACTGGCGATGCTGTGGCTAGCACCGCTATCACTGGCTTGACCGTTACTTATAGTGATGCCGGCTCCAATTCTATCCTTGATAGAGCCGCTGCTCCGCTTGAAGTTTTAAACGGCGATGTGGCTGAATCTTATACTGATGGCGCTAAGCCGGTCTTTAAAACATCTACTACAGCCGATAATGATGGTAATGGTACTGTTGACCAAGCAGTTATCGTTTATTCAGAACCGGTAACTATAGTCGATGCTGCCGGAGGAGCCTTTGATGGCGTAACTTTTGCTAATAGTTGTACTGCTGCCGCGGCTGATTATAGCGCTGTAGCAACCACGACTTCAGTTGTGGCTTTAACTGGTTGCACAGCCGGTGATACTTCTATTACCGCTGATCCTACTTATGCTTCTGCTGCCGGTGATATTTCAGATACTGTTAACGAGATGGCAAATGCTGAAACAGTCACTGGTACCGATGGCGCAGCTCCGGTTATGCTCTCTTCAATTGGTTCGGATAGTGATGATGATGGTAAAACTAACTCCTATGTCATTACTTTTTCAGAGAATTTGACTGATAAAGGAGCGGCCGCTGCTAATGCTAATTTTTCTGCTCGAAATTATACAACAACTGGTGTCATTACAATAAGCACAGTGGCGATTGGCGCTACAGCTGGAGGTGGAGCAACTAAAGTAACTTTAAATCTTGATGACAGTGATGCGGATAACTATACCGGCGTGATTGATTTTTCTTATAATAGCGCTGGTGGGGGAGCAATAGTTGAAGATGCTTCGGCCGCGACCAATGATTATGCCAATCAAACCAATGTCGCGCTTACTGACAACGTCAAACCAGTATTGTTGTCGGCTCGTGGCGCTGATGTAGGAGGTACAGCCGATGTTTTGAATAATGTCGGAGAGTTTTTAGAATTTACTTTTTCTGAAACTATGAACGCAACTCCACCATCAATTGTAAATTTGGAAGCAGGCTTGACTTTTGCTAATGGTGCCACTGATGGTACTAATTTAGGCGGTGGAACGAACACAGTTACCAGAACAACTCGGACAATTACGGGAGATAGTTATCGTGTTACTAGAGTCGATACCGATAGCACTAATTTAATCACTCCAGCAACTGATACGGTTGTAGTAGCAGTGGGCACGAACATTCTAGATTTAGCCAACGTGACCGCTAATACTAATCCAGCAGCTGTTACTGTTGATTCCGCTGATATTACTCCTCCAACTTTTTCAAATAGAGAAACACAAGATTTAGATGTTAATGGTAAGATTGATGCTATTAAGGTGACTATGGGTGAAGCTGTCGTAGATACGACCATTACTTTAGCTAACTTCACCACCAGTCATGCTGAAGGTTTTGATGCAACATATAGTGGCACAATTGGCGGGGTTACTTTTGTTAATGGTATATCTACTGGGGCAACTCCTAATGATACTGTTTTTTACTTGAAATTAGCGGAACATGCTACCGCTGATACAGACGCCGTTCCAACAGTGACTTATACAGCCGGTACTTTAGCTGATGCTAACGCTAATTTGACAGTTACTACTGGCGCTGTAGCAGCTACTGATAAAGCGGCTCCAGCAGCTTTGTCAGCTGTTTATAAAGATGCTACCGGCCCAGATGGTCGGGTTGATACAGTGGAAATTACTTTTTCGGAAGCAGTGACTTTGTCTAGTTATGTTGATGGTGATTGGTCGGTAGCTGAGGCCGGCACTATAAACTTGGTTGACGATACAGCCGCCTCTGCTGCTACTAATGTTGTTACCTTATCTATGCTTGGTGACGCTGATAAAACTGGTGGCGCAACTAATCCACAAATTACTTATACTAATAGTGGTGGTAATAGAGTAACTGACGGCGGCAGTAATAATACCGCAACTTTTACTGTCACCGCAACAGATAGCGCAGCGCCATTTTATGTCTCTTCACAAACTTTGGACAACAATAATGATGGTACGGTTGACTATGTAAAGGTGGTATATTCTGAAGCAATAGCTGACAGTTCGGTAGATGCTACAGATTTTGAAGCAGGGACTGACGCGGTTACTGATGGCTTATTATTAGAAACTTTTGTTTCAGGTACGCCAACAGCTGGCGGCAATGTGACCGATGTAGCTAATGACAGCACAATTTATATCGGTGTTACTAGCGGTAGCCAGACTTTAACTGCCAAAAAAACTGATTATACTTTACATATTATACAAGATGGGGCTGTTACTGATGGTACCAGCACTTTAGCTTCATTTACTGAAAAAACTTCAACTGATGGCGCCGCTCCTTTAATTAAAACAGTAACTATTGAAGATGCGGCTAGCGGTGATGGTTTGATTGATAAAATAACTTTTACCTGGTCAGAAAATGTAGATACTGATAATGGCGCTGCACCGGTTTTTGGCGATTTGCCGGTAACTTTATTGCCAGATGGTCAGACGGCTGTCTTTACCGCAGCCACTATTTCTGATCCGGCTGGGGCCAGTGCCGACGTCGTTGTAACTGGAATAACCGGTCAAGTAACAGTAAATACAGCTACAAGCTCCACTGCTATTTCCGGTGATTTATCTACTATGTGGAAGGACGCAGCCCTGACACCTATAGTGGCCAATGCAACTGGCGCGACAGCTAATGAGAGTGTGACTGATAGCGCTAAGCCGGTCTTTAAAACATCTACTACAGCCGATAATGATGGTAATGGTACTGTTGACCAAGCAGTTATCGTTTATTCAGAACCGGTAACTATAGTCGATGCTGCCGGAGGAGCCTTTGATGGCGTAACTTTTGCTAATAGTTGTACTGCTGCCGCGGCTGATTATAGCGCTGTAGCAACCACGACTTCAGTTGTGGCTTTAACTGGTTGCACAGCCGGTGATACTTCTATTACCGCTGATCCTACTTATGCTTCTGCTGCCGGTGATATTTCAGATACTGTTAACGAGATGGCAAATGCTGAAACAGTCACTGGTACCGATGGCGCAGCTCCGGCAATATTAACAATCGCTGTTAACGATGCTAACGCTAATGGTAAATTAGACACAGCCACCATGACTTTTTCAGAGAATTTATCTGATACGGCATCTGGTGCCAATGGTTTTGATGTGAGTACTTCTGGTAATCATGGCGCTTGCACTAGCGAAGCTGCTGATCCGGACGGGACTGCTAATTTAAGCTTAACTTATTCTTGCGCTAGTAATGATACTTCTATTACCGGTTTAAATATTGCTTTAACTGCTAATGCCGGTATTAAAGATGCAGCTAATAATCAAACAGTTTCCAAGACCTTTAATAGCACATCTTCACCGGCTGTTACCGATAGCGCCGCGCCTGTCCCGTTGTCTGCCACCATTACCAAAGCTGCCGCTAACGGTGATTTGCAAACCGGCGCGGTAATTGAGGTGACTTTTTCAGAGCCAGTAGCCCCTGGCGCCATCGTAGATGGTAATTGGAAATTTTCTAGGTATTCATTGGAAGCTTTATCAGCGGCCAATTGGCCTGATGGCGCTACCACAGCTTATGCCGCTGGATCAACTTCCAGTAAAGTAAAAATGACTTTATCGGCGCCGACTACCAGCGGTGTTTGGGGCGCAGTAGCTAAATTAAATTTAAATGCTGATAATACGGCTACGATTACCGACACTAGTGCGGCTCTTAACTCAGCTGATAAGAATGTAGCGGATCTTACTATATCCGGTATGGTTGGACCAGTCCTAAATAGCGAACCGGTAGCCACGGCTACTACTACGGGCGCGACTATTTCCTGGACAACTAACGCTAATACTACGGCCAATGAGGTTAAATATGGGACTACGGTGGCTGTCGGATCTTCTTCGACCACCGGAACTCCAGGTGAAGGCGGCACCACTCACAGCATAAATCTGTCTTCGCTTTCGGCTAACACTTTATATTATTATCAAGTCTGTTTCACTAACGTTTCTCAGACCTGTACTACCATTAATCATTTCACAACCGCTGCTGCTTCTGACGGAGCTGCTCCCGCCGGTTTAGCTATTACTACCGCTGATGCGACAGTTAATGCCGATTATTATACAATTGCCGGTACGATTACGGCCGACACTAATGATGTGACAGTCCAAATCTTAAACGGCTCAGATGTAGTGGGTACCGTGGTTGTTACTGCCGGGGAAACAGCTTGGTCAGCTATTATCGCTTTACCACAAAGTGCTACCACAACCTTTACTGCTCGCGCTACTGATCCGACTGGTAATGCCGCCTTATCAACTTCTAACGGTACAGCCTCGTTGCAAAGTGTTGTTATCACTGAAAGCACCACTGCCGGTCAAGGCAATGGCAGTTTGGCAGTAACCAGTATTAATTCTAATGAAACTTATGCGGCGGTTAACGGCGGTTGGCCAGACGGTGATTCAGCTACAGCTGATGGTTGGTCATGGACATTCAACATTACAGTCCCAACAACAGAAACAAGTTTCGCGATGAAATTTGATAATTGGCGCAGTGGCAATAACACTATTTTAGTTGCTGACAACATCCGATTTTATTCTGCTCAAGCTTCAGCTAATGCTGACGTTGCTAATGCCAGGTTAATTACCGCCGCCAGCACGGATAGCGCAATAATAACTTTAGACGGTGACTTAGACGCAGCTACCGCTGGTCGTCAAATTCAGGTTACGGTTGAAGCTAAAATACCAACTGGCTCTACTGCTGGTTCTTATTCCACACAATACGGCATAACGTCAGTTGTTCCTGTTCGATAAACTGTCGAAATAGTTAATTTACTGGGGGAAAAAGCAATTTTTCCCCTAACTAAATTAATTATTAAAATTTGATAATTTAAATTAAAAGATATGATTAAAAAAAGTTTAGATTTTTTTATCGTTATAGTAAGTATCTGTTTAGGAGGTTTCGCTTTAGTAGCGCAAGCTTCAACTATTACTGGTAATCTTAATACCGGCTTAAATAGTAATGCTGGCAGTGTAGATGGCACAGTGGTTGCTGCGCCAACAGTTTCTCCGACAGCTGGTGCTTACACTAGCGCTCAAAGCGTTACTTTGTCTGCTACCGGCTCGACAGCTATTTGTTATACGACAAATGGGACGACTCCTAGTTGTACCAATGCCACGACGTGCAATGTCGGTACATTATATTCTGGAGCTATTTCTGTAAACAGTTCAGAAACTATTAAAAGCTTAGCTTGTTATAACAATAATTCAGCTGGGCCAATAACAACCTCAACTTATGCTTTTAGTTGTTCAACCGCTTCAGTTTCTAATGGCTCAGTCGCTGCTTATCCTGGCTGCTCCATCACTTGTAATTCGGGTTATACTTTAAGTGGTAGCAGTTGTGTGGCGCAAAGTAGCGGTGGTAGTAGCGGCGGAGGCGGGGGAGGAAGTACAGCTGGCACTTGCACTAATGTTGTTTATTCTAATTGGAATCCTGTCTGCTCTGGCAATTATCAATTTCGTTCTATTATCAGCTCCTCGCCAAGCGGTTGTTCTTTAACGACAGCACAACAAACAGCTGTGCAAAAAAATTGCCAAGGGATATCTGATATTCCAACAACGATATCAGAAACTTTGCCAATTACACCATCTACTAGTAACATTTTAAATGATATAGCTTCGGAAGCGCAGATTATCAATACTAAAGATACAGCACAGCTTTTAGCGCACTTAAATAATCAGCCTAATCTTGATATGGAGCAAGCTGGTTTGATAAAATATGATGTAATTTTGAATTTAGATAAAACGCTAACCGATCAAGAAGAAATAACCATTAACAGCTTTATTGTTTATGGTACTCGCACCACGCAGCGTTTAGGCGCTGGCGAACGAGCCGCTGTTATTAACTCTTATTTTCAGGCTTATGGTAAATTACCTAATGCCGAGACGGAATGGTCTGATGTTTTAAAAATTGCCAGTGGGCGTTGGCCAGTTGAAAGAAGCAGTAAGGCTGAAAGCCAAGCGATGGAAGAATTTGTTAGAGTTTATCATCGTAAGGCTAACTTAAATAATAATATTGATGAAAATGCAATTATGGTTATTGCCTATGGTTTGTTGCCGCTCCAACGTAATTTAAACAGCGAACAAACGGCCATAAAGACTTTTAGAGCTATTTACGGTCATGCGCCAGTCAGCGCCTTGGCTTGGAATATTGTTCGAGCAATCGCTTACTCAGGCGCAACAAGATAGTTTAAAAAATTGAATATATTTTTCCTGTTTTTTATAATTTTTTAATAAAAGACAGGTTTTTTGTATTTTTTGTTGCCAAAGTTAAAATTTTTTACTATAATCATATAATAAAAAGCCAGAGACTCCAGAAGTCCGCGTCCTTTTCAGGTTCGGGCTTTTTATTAAGCATATTCTTAAATTATTAAGAAAAGATAAAGTAAAGCCGTTTTTTAATAAGATCGGCTTTTTTATTCAGATGATTGGGGCAAATAGTTAAAAATTTAGATAGTGGCAAAATTCAATATTTTTGCTATGATTTAGATAATAGTTAAATTTATGCAAATACCTAAGAGGCGTTATGACAAAGTCTACGAAAGACCTGACATTAACATTACTGACGCTAGATTTGAAGAATTAAAGAATAAGTTAGATAAATTGAAAAATGTATCGCGTTTTAAAGCTATGGCAGAAGTCGCTCGTTTAGCTGAAATGGGAGATTTTTCTGAAAATCATGCTTATCAGATGGCTAAAGGACGACTTAGGGGAATTAATGCTAAAATTTTAGAAATAGAAGATTATTTAAACAACGTTGTGATTATTAAAGTTGACAAAGCTGATGGCTTAGTTAAACTTGGGTCAACCGTTACTCTTGAAACGGGTGGCCAACAAAAAATTTATCAAATTTTAGGTGGAACCGAAACCGATCCCGTGGCTGGAATTATTTCGCAACAATCGCCATTGGGACAAGCCTTGCTCGGTAAACACATTGGCGATAGGATTGAAGTGTGTTTGCCTAAAAGAACAGTAGTTTATCATATTGTCGATATTAGTTAAATTTATATGAATCAAAATAAAGTCATTATTATTGCCGCTCCGTCCGGTTCAGGCAAAAGCACCATCGCTCAAAGTTTGTTAGCTAATATACCCGAGATAGCTTTTTCCATTTCCGCTACCACTCGCTCTCCTCGAGCAGGTGAAAAGAACGGCCGAGAATATTATTTCTTTACTACTGAAGAATTTAAAAAAAAGATTGAAGCTGGTGATTTCTTTGAGTGGGAAGAAGTTTACCCCGATAAAATTTACGGCACCCTTAAAAGTGAAATGGCCAGAATTTTTGCCGATAATAAAGCTATTTTATTTGATGTTGATGTGGTTGGCGGATTGAATATTAAGGCGAAATTAGGTGATCAAGCTTTAGCCATTTTTATTGCCCCGCCGTCTTTGGATGAATTAAAGGAAAGATTGATTAGTAGGAATACTGACACCGAAGAAGCAATTCGAACAAGATTAGAGAAAGCCAAGCAAGAACTTGAATATAAATCTAAATATGATTATGTTGTGATTAATGATAATTTAGACCAAGCTTGTCTTGAGGTTAATAGTTTGGTAAAAAATTTTTTGAAATAATAAAGTTTAAATATGTTAGAGATTTTTTTTGATGCTTTGATTGATTCGTTTAAAATGATTCCTTGGTTATTGGTTATTTATATTGGAATTGAATTGATTGAATACAAATTGGGTAATAAAATAAGAGAAAAAGTCCAAAAATCAGGTTCGGCTGGTCCTTTGATTGGCAGCATCGCCGGTAGTGTGCCGCAATGTGGTTTTTCAGTCGTGGCTACAGCTTTATATACCCAACGCTTGGCCACAATCGGCACTTTAATTGCTGTTTATTTATCAACCTCTGACGAAGCTATCCCGATTATTTTGTCTGAGCCTGATAAGATTGGCGTTATCTTACCTTTGCTTTTAACTAAAATTATTATTGCTTTAATCGCGGGCTACGGAATAGATTTTATTTTTAGAAAAAAAAATAAAAAAACTTTAGAACACATCCATGCTTTTGCCGAAGGGGAAGATGATAAACATCACAATCATACACAAGTTTTAAATGAAGAAGCTTGCTGCGGTCATAGCACCAGTTCCTCGGCCAGTAAATTTAAATTTAAAGAACTGTTTCTGCATCCGCTAATACATACTTTAAAAATATTTAGTTTTATTTTTTTGGCTACTTTATTGATAAATTTATTAGTTTTTTGGCTTGGCCAAGATGCCTTTTATGGTTTATTTACTGGGAATATCATTTTTCAACCATTCTTAGCAGCCATTGTTGGTCTTATTCCTAATTGCGCTGCTTCTGTGTTTATAACCGAATTATATTTAAAAGGGGTTATTACTTATGGTTCTGTTATAGCTGGTCTTTGCGCTAGTGGCGGTCTTGGAATTTTAGTGTTATTGAAAGAAGAAAAAGACAAAAAAGCTGTTTTTATTATTCTTGGATTATTATTTGGAGTTAGTGTCTTGGCCGGTCTTATTATCCAGTATTTGGTAAAAATATAGTTATATTAGCTAAAAAATAGACTTTACTTGCATTTTTATTTATTTTATGTTATAATTTTCTATTATTAAAGCTAAATTGAAAAGGTGGTTTTACCACCTTTTGTTTATTAAATAAATGATGATAAAAAAATTAAAATTTGAAGAATTGGAATTGTCTGCTCCGACCTTAAAAGCTATAGCTGATATGGGTTTTGAAGAAGCTTCACCAATCCAATCAGCTGTTATTCCGATTATAATGAAAGGAGCTGATGTAATTGCCCAAGCCCAAACTGGTTCTGGGAAAACCGCTGCTTTTGCTATCCCATTGATTGAAAAAATAGATCCAAAAAGCAATGATTTGGAAGCCTTGGTTTTGTGCCCGACTCGTGAATTGGTCATCCAAGCCACCGAAGAGTTTAGAAAGTTATCAGCTTATAGTAAGCTTCCTCTCAATATCGTGCCAGTCTATGGCGGACAAGATATTGGTCGGCAGTTAGTCGCCCTAAAAAGGAATCCAAAAATAGTTGTCGGCACCCCGGGCAGGTTAATGGATCATCTTAGACGCAAATCTATTAAACTCGATCATCTTAAAATATTGGTTTTAGACGAAGCTGATGAGATGCTTGATATGGGATTTAGGGATGATATTGAAATTATTTTAAAAGATACTCCGGATAAAAAGCAGGTGGTTATGTTTTCTGCTACCGCTGCCGAAAGTATTTTAAAATTAATGAAGGGTTATCAGAACAAACCGATTCATATTGACGTTACTAGCCATAAAGTTAATGCTCCTAAAATTAAACAGCATTATTTTGAGGTTTCTGAGAGAGCTAAGGCGGAAGCTTTGGCTAGATTATTAGATATCAATGGTATTAAACTGTCGTTAGTTTTTTGTAATGCTAAAGTCAGAGTTGACGAATTAGTCGAAAATTTAAAAAGTCGCGGTTATTCAGCTGATGGCTTGCATGGTGATATGAGCCAGCGTCAGAGAGACCAAGTTATGAATAGTTTTCGCAAGGGCAATCTGGAAATATTGGTAGCAACCGATGTAGCTGGCCGCGGTATTGATGTTAGCGATGTTGAAGCTGTGTTTAATTATGATTTTCCTCGCGATGATGAAGACTATGTCCATCGCATAGGCCGTACTGGACGCGCTGGCAAGAGTGGTCAAGCCTTTAATTTTGTTTCTGGACGCGAGCTATATCATTTAAAAAGAATTGAAAGAGTTAATCAGATGATAATTGAGAGAGGAACAATTCCTTCGGTTGAAGATATTGATGAAATGATGGCTAATACCCAAGTTGAAAAAATCAGAGAAGAATTGGCTCAAGGAAAATTATCACAATATGTTAATTTGGCTGAAAAGATTATGGGTGATGAGTATACTTCTTTAGATGTAGCAGCCGTCTTATTTAAAATATTGGTTGAGTCTAAAAAGAAGAATTATGACGGAGCTGTCGATATGACTGGTCCTAAGTCATTTCCTAAACAGGGTGATTCAAGTAAACGACGTTATGGCGGCAAGCCAAGAAGCAATTTTGACAATAGTCGTGATTTTAAGAAAAAAGAATTCGGTAAATATTCAGACAAAAAAGCTACTGACAAGAGATATCCTGAAAAAAAATCCTTTGCCAGAGGAGATGCTAAGAAAAAAGATTTTAAATCTAATGACGAGAAAGTATATTTCGGTAAAGCTAAATTAAAAAAAGAGTTTGGCCGAACAGAAAGAAGCTTTAAAAAGGATTCTAAACCAGCCTTTAAACGCAAAAAATATTAAAAAAATACCGCTTGGCTTAATAGTTAAGCGGTATTTTTTTAATATTTTATAAAATAAGGGTGTTAGTATAAGTTATTAGCACTCTCTTGACATGACTGCTAATTAAGGACTATAATGTTTATATTATTAGCGGTTTTTGTTTATTTTTAGATTTTTTATTTGTTTTTAGCGAAAAATATGGAAGAGAGACAAGTTAAAATTTTGGATATTATTATTCGCGAATATATTAAAAGCGGTGTACCAGTCAGCTCTGGTTTTTTGGTACAAAATTATGCCCTGGATTGTTCTTCTGCGACAGTTAGAAACGAAATGGCTGAACTTGAAGAAATGGGTTTAATTAGCCAACCGCATACTTCTGCTGGCAGAATTCCGACAGAAAAAGCATTCTGTTGGTATTTAGAAAATTTAGAACCAGTTTCGTTAGCCAAAGAAGAAAAGGATGTTTTTAAAGATTTGTTAAGCGATAAGGACGAGTATTCTTTGAAGCAAGTTGCTAAGAATTTAGCCGCCTTATCTTCTGTGGCAGTATTTTGGGCCTTTCATCGCCGCAATGTTTATTATACCGGAGTAACCAATTTATTATCGCAACCAGAATTTGCTGGCTTAGGTATTGTTTATGATATTTCAGCTATTATCGATCGTTTGGATGAAATTATTTATGATTCTTTTGATGAATTGCCGGCTGAACCATCAGTCATGATTGGTTCTAAATGTCCTTTTGGTGATTTTTTATCAACTGTTTTGGTCAAATATAATTCCATAGATGGTCAAAAAGGTGTTTTTGGACTTATTGGCCCCTTGCGATCTGACTATGGTCGTAACTTAGCTTTGATTAACCATATTAATAATTTGTTAAAATAATTTATGACTGACAAAAATTTAAAAGATGATAAAAAAGTTGAAGTGGAAGAAACTCAGCTTGAAGACGTAATAGAGAGTGCTAAAGAAATTGATTATGAAGATAAATATCGCCGAGCTTTGGCAGATTATCAGAATTTATTAAAGCAAGCTAACAAAGAAAAAATAGACATTATTAAATATGCTAATGAAAATTTGTTGTTTAATTTGTTGCCGGTATATAGTAATTTAAAGATTGCTATTGCTCATGCTAACGAAAATTCTGATGCTTGGCTTGAGGGAGTAAAATTTGTTACTAAACAGTTTAAAGATGTTTTGTTGTCTGCTGGAGTAGAAGAGATTGAAATAACTGGCCAGCTATTTGATCATAATACAATGGAAGCTTTGTCGGAAGAAGAAACAGATGACAAAGATAAGAATGGATTAGTCGTTAAGGAAGCTACGGCTGGTTACAAGCTTAACGGCCGAGTAGTAATGCCGGCTAAAGTTGTCGTTTATAAATTTAAAGATAAATAATTAATTCTTTTGCTGGTCAATTAATTCTGGCAAGAGAAAATAATAAAAAAATATGTCAATTATTAAATGGACACCTTTCTTTGATCCATTTGAAGAAATGGACAAAACTTTTAATGGCTTTATGCCAACCATTAGACAAGCAGGCGAATCTTTCGTTCCCTCTGTCGATATGTATGAAGAAAAAGACGCGGTTGTTGTCGAAGCGCAATTAGCTGGCATCGACCCGGAAAATGTCGACATCTCAATTGAAAATGATGTGCTTTGTATTAAGGGGGAATCAGAAAAGAAAAGCGAAGTCGAAGAAAAAAATTATTACAAAAAGGAGATTAGACGCGGTTCTTTTTACCGAACTATTCCTTTACCAGCCCATGTCATCGGACAAGAAGCTGAAGCTTTTACTGAAGATGGGGTTTTGAAGATTATTATTCCGAAAGCGCCTGAAACCAAGCCGAAACAAATCAAGATTAAGACGATTAATAAAAAATAATTTTTGATTAAGGCGTCTAAATACTTGGGCGCCTGAAGGTGAAAATTATTTTAATCTTATGTTTAAAAAGCCAAACGGTTATTTAGGTTTAATTGTTATTTTAATAACAGTTGTGATTATTGGGATTATTTTAGCTATGAAAGGCGGAGTGTTGGATTCAACAATCGGCACTAAAAATAATTCCAGTTCGGTTAAAAATCAAGCTGATAGTTTGAATAAACAATTGAATGATAATGTTAAACAACAAGAAGAAGAAATTAATGAAATTAATAAATAATAATTTAAATAAAAAATATGGGAAAAATTTTAGGTATTGATTTGGGAACAACCAATTCAGCAATGGCTATTATTCAGGGGGGACAGCCAAAAATTATTGAAAATGCAGAAGGCGCCAGAACTACACCATCGATTATCGCTGTCGCTAGGAATGGTGAACGCTTAGTTGGGGCAACCGCCAAACGTCAGGCAGTAACCAATCCGGAAAATACTGTGTGCGCTGTTAAGAGGTTGATCGGCCGTTCTTATAATGACGCTGAAGTGCAACGCGATGTTTCGCTTTATCCTTATAAGATTGTCCAAGCCGGCAATGCCGTTAAGGTTAAGATGCAAGATAAGGATTATAGCCCAGAGGAAATTTCCGCTATGATTTTATCTAAATTAAAAGCTGATGCCGAAGCTAAGATTGGTGAAACCATTACTGAGGCCATCATCACTGTGCCAGCTTATTTTGATGATTCTCAGCGTCAAGCTACTAAAGACGCCGGACGTATCGCCGGCTTAGATGTTAAACGTATTATCAATGAGCCGACAGCCGCCGCTTTAGCCTATGGTTTTGATAAAAAAGCCGGTCAGAAGATTGTTGTTTATGATTTGGGTGGCGGCACTTTTGACGTTTCTGTTTTAGATATTTCTCCAGACACCATAGAGGTTAAAGCTACTAATGGCGACACTCATTTAGGTGGAGAAGATTTTGATCAAGTTTTAATTAGTTATATTATTGATGAATTTAAGCGTGATTCAGGTATTGATTTGAGCAAAGACACTTTAGCTTTACAGCGTATTAAGGATGGCGCTGAAAAAGCCAAGATTGAATTATCAACTATGGCTGAAACAGAAATTAACCAGCCTTTTATCGCGACTGATTCCGCCGGGCCAAAACATTTGGTGATGAAAATTACCAGAGCGAAGCTTGAATCCATTGTCGGAGGTTTAGTTGACCGCACTTTGGAACCATGCCGTAAAGCTTTGGCTGATGCCGGATTAAATATTAGTGATATTAATGAAATATTAATGGTCGGCGGTATGACTCGTATGCCTTTGGTCCAAGCTAAAGTTAAGGAATTTTTTGGCAAAGAGCCTAATTTGAGCGTTAACCCTGATGAAGTAGTAGCTATGGGCGCAGCTGTCCAAGGTGGCGTTTTACAGGGCGAAGTTAAAGACGTCTTATTGTTAGATGTTACCCCTTTAACTTTAGGTATCGAAACTTTAGGTAGTGTTGCCACTCCGATTATTGAAAGAAACACCACTATCCCCACAAGCCGTTCTCAGGTTTTCTCAACTGCGGCTGATAATCAAACCAGCGTTGAAATTCATATCGTCCAAGGAGAGCGCCCGATGGCAGCTGATAATAAAAGTTTAGGTAGATTTATTTTAGATGGTATTCCGCCAGCTCCGCGCGGTATCCCGCAAGTTGAAGTAACTTTTGACTTGGATGCTAACGGTATTTTGAATGTTAAAGCTAAAGACAAGGCCACTAATAAAGAGCAGAAGATTACTATTACTGCTTCTTCGTCTTTATCCAAAGATGAAGTTGAGCGTATGCGTCATGAAGCTGAAATACATGCTGATGAAGATAAAAAAAGACGAGAAGCCATTGACGTTCGCAATCAGGCTGATGCCGTGGTTTTCCAATTAGAAAAATTAGTTAAAGAATCAGGCGATAAAATGAATCCGGCCGACAAGACTGAATTAGAAACTAAATTAGCCGAATTAAAAAATATTAAAGAATCGTCTGACGTTGAAGTTTTAAAGGCTAAAATGGAAGAAGTAAATCAAATTGCTCAGCGCATCGGTTCAGCTATGTATAGCCAGACAGCTCAAACTAATGCTGAACAGCCTCAAGCCGAAAATACTAACACTACTAATAATCAGGCCGATAATGGCCCAGTAGAAGGTGAAGTGGCTTAATTAGATTAAAATAAATTTATGCCTAATAATAGTGAATTAAATATCGCTGATGGGATTCCTGGCGCTGAATATACTAATTTTGCTAACATCGGCCATAATAAGGAAGAATTCCACTTAATTTTTGCCAATATTCTACCGCCATCAGGACGAACAGTAGCTAAATTAATTAGTACCCCGGCGCACTTCAAAAGAATGATTATTGCTATGAATGAAAATTTAAAGAAATATGAGGATCAATTTGGCAAGATAAGCGAGGCAGAGCCTTTTGAGGAAAAAGAAATAGGCTTTAAGGATTAATTAAATGAATAAAAATTATTACGATATTTTAGGCGTGCCCAAAAGCGCTAATGGTGATGAGATTAAAAAAGCTTTTCATAAATTAGCGCATCAATATCATCCTGATAAATCTGGTGGTAATGAAGAAAAGTTTAAAGAGATTAATGAAGCTTATCAAGTTTTATCCAACCAAGAGAAGCGTTCTCAGTATGATCAGTATGGACAAACTTTTTCTGGCGCCGGATCGCAGGGTGGAGGCTTTAACGGTTTTGGCGGTTTCCAAAATGGTCAAGGTTATAATGTTAATTTTGAGGATTTGGGTGACATTTTTGGCAGTTTTGGCGATATGTTTGGTTTTGGCGGTCATGGTCAAAGATCAAGCCAAACTGCGCGTGGTAGCGATTTAGAAATGACTTTAGAAATAGAATTCTTAGAGGCTGCTTTTGGCGCTGAAAAAAAGGTAAAATTTCGTAAAGATGTCGCCTGTAAACATTGCAACGGGTCAGGCGTAGAACCAGGAGCTAAAATTGACACTTGCCCAGTTTGTCATGGACATGGACGAGTTAATAAAGTTCAAAAAACTATTTTTGGG
>JAQWEL010000013.1 GCA_028704945.1 Patescibacteria group bacterium | reverse complement strand
CTGCTTTGATAGCTACTTCAAAATTAGGATTAATCTTGCGTGAGCAATAAATCCAGTATAAAAGTTGGTTATCAAGAGAGTCCATAGGCATACCTACCTGGTACTGTTCAATCTTTTTAGAATCGCGAGTATTTAACCATGATTTAACAAGTTTAATGGGCATCCCAAAAGATGACATTTTAGTAAATCTTTCGATTTCAGTCTTGTTAAATTTGATATTATATTTGCTACCCATTTCCTGCAATACGTCGGCCCTGAATTTTGTAGAAGAGTCTTTTCCATTATCAATATTGAAAAATACTTTACCATCTTTATCAACCAATAACGTCATTATGTTTTTGTCTGGCGATTGTTTTTCTGATACAGATGTAGGGGTGTCAATAATTGCAGCTTCCTGGGGTCTAAAAGATGAGGTTAACATAAAGAATGTCAACAACAGCGAAAATAAGTCCACCATAGGCGTCATGTCTATGTGTGGAGATTTAACCGGTAGCTTAATTTTTGGCATATTGATTTTTTTTTAATCTATTTATGAATAGCAAAAGGCTATAAAAAACAGAATAAATTATCGTTTAATTTTTGTATTAAATGTCTGAAGTAAACTGAAGTTAGCTTCGTCCATTTTAAATGTTAAGCTGTCGATGCGTGTAGTGAAATAATTGAAAAGAATAATAGCAATAGTAGAACCGCTGATACCGAAAGCCGTATTGATAAGAGCTTCAGAAATACCGGTTGCAAGAGCTAATGCATCAGGTGAACCTGCGGAAGCCAAAGCGGCAAATGCACGGATCATACCTAATACAGTTCCGATCAAACCGATAAGTACCGAAATAGAAGCAATAGTTGAAAGAATAACCAAGTTGCGCGAAAGCATAGGTAATTCCAAAGCTGTGGCTTCTTCTAATTCTTTTTGAAGAGATAAAACTTTTTGTTCTTTTTCAAGGGTTTCGTCATCTTTTAACGCTTTGTATTTATTTAAACCCGAACGCATAACATTAGCCAAAGATCCTTTTTGTTTGTCACAGGCAACAATAGCTTGATCAAGTTGGTCTTTTGCAAGATAGTTCTGAATGTTGGAAACAAATACATTAATTCCGCCTTTTCCTTTTGCTTTTGCAAGTGTAATTGCACGTTCAATAGCGAAGGTGAAAAGAATTAATATAAGAGATATCAATAAAGGTACAATGTATCCCCCTTTATAAATAACGCCTAAATAATTTCCTGGTAGTGGTTGGCCTTTAGGGTTTCCGCCTTCGAAGTTGATAGGATTTCCCATGATGAATTTGAAAATCACGAAACCGATAACAAGGGCTATCACAATAGTACCGATTGCAAATACTGAACGTAATGCATCTTTTAGTGGTTGACCGTTTTTGCTCATTTTTAAAGAATTTAAAGTTTAGTTACTGTTTTTAATTAATTTAGATTTGTAAATAATTTAACGCCACAAAAATAAATAAATTTTAATTAATAATAAAAAAATTGTGACGCTGGGTTTATAAACTGGGTTTATGGTTTTGTTTTATAATAGACTAACTTGTTTTTAAATTTATTTTACTTTTCCTTTCATTTCATTGAGAATGGTCTTGGCTTTTTCATCATTTGGTGTGATTGCTAATACCTTTTCGCAATACAATACCGAATTAGCTGCATCAAGAGTGCTGTGAGATATGTTGTATTGTACAAAATAATAATAACTCAGGAATGAATAGGCTTCCGTAATTTCTTTAACGTATTTAGCGGAATCGGGAAGCGCTTTAGTGACTAATTTTTCATAAATTGGTTTGGCTAATCCAAGTTTTGCGTCGGGATCCATATTCGATTTGGTACGAGCCCTCCAGCTATAACCTTGAACATAATCGGGCAGTAATTCATTAAAGGTGGCGAAAGTAGTGTCGGCTTTATCCCATTTTTGAACATTATAATAAACCTTACCCAAGTTATAATAGTCGCTGGCTACGGCTTTGCCCATGGCAATTTTCTTTTCAAAAAAACTAATTCCTTCATCGTATTTTTTTAATTTGCTGTATGATAGAGCTATTTCTGATAAAAGATCGGCTTTTGTGGTATCCATCTGAAAAGCAACATAAAGATTTATTGCAGCTAAGGAGTCGTTTTTTGTCTTTGCATAAGCTCTGCCACAATACACATAATCATCTGCTCTGATTTTTTCGGGTTTTGCATTTTTCAAAAACTTCTGAATGTAAATTATGCTTTTATCAAATTTGCCAGTTTCATAATAAGAATAAGCCAAAGCTCTGTTTAAATCATTATGGGTGGAGTCAACCATTAAAATTTGATTGATGTCAATAATGGCTTCTTCATAATCTTTAGCATTTATTAAAGCGGAGGCGTAACGGATTTTCGCAGAAATGTTATCTCCGGAGAGGCTTAGGAATTTTTTATAATTTGCAATAGCATTATCATATTGGCGAGCCAAAGTATATAAATCGCCTAATTCACGGTAAGCAGGTGCAAAAGTGGAATCAATAATAAGGGCTTCCTTATAATATAATAGGGCATCATTGTAATTTCTAGCTCTTACCCATAATTGCCCAATACGAAGTTTTGCTTTGGATGAAGTGGGGT
>JAQWEL010000004.1 GCA_028704945.1 Patescibacteria group bacterium | reverse complement strand
CAACTTCATTCCCGCCTAGCACATGCCAAAAAATGATATATGGTAACAGAAAAAGTACGAACAATTCAAATAACATCAAAAAAATAACCAAATAAGTCAAAAAATTTGATATAAAAATATTCTTTGATTCATTTTTTTTAAAATTAAATTTTTTAAAAAATTCATTCATATTTTTAATTTAATATTTATTCTCCAGCAGCCGCCGCATCCAAGATAACCAAGCAATCAGGATGACGTTGCAATACAGAAGCTGGCACATCTTCAGTGACTGGTCCATAAAAAGCCTTGTGGATAATTGGAGCCTTATGCAAGCCATTAGCCAGCATTAATATTTGCCCAGCCTCCATAATAGTTCCCGGACCCATCGTAATACCTTGAGTTGGAGATTGCTTTAATTCTATAAAACCTTTGGCATTAGTTTCAATTGTGCTCTTGGTTAAATTAACTACAAAAGTCCGCCCATCAAAACTTGAGCCTGGTTCAGCGAAGCCGATATGGCCGTCTAAACCGATACCTAATAATTGAAGGTCGATACCGCCAGCTTCTTTAATCAACCTTTCATAATTCAAACACTCGTCAGTTAAATTTGAAGCTGAACCGTCAAGTAAATTAATATTTTCTGGGCGAATATCAACTTGGGAAAATAAATTTTCGTGCATGTAAGAATAAAAACTATCTCGGCTGTTCTTATTAAGACCAACATAATCATCTAAATTAAAGGTTGTTACTTTCTCGAAGCTAAGCTCTCCTCGCTGATAAGCTTGGACTAATAATTGATACAGTCTTATCGGCGTAGCGCCGGTAGCCAAACCCAAAACAGCTTCTGGCTTTCGCTTGATTAAATCAATGATTATTTTTGCGGCTCGTTCAGACATCTCTTCATAATCACGAGCAATGATGATTTTCATATTAAAGTCTTGCAATGCTTAATTTGCATTGTTATACTTAAATTATATGAATAAATTAATTTTACCGCAAGGAGCTAATTGTTTGGTGGTGGTTGCCCATCCTGACGATGAAACAATTTGGTTGGGTGGGACAATTGCGGCCAATCCACAAGCTAACTGGCTGATACTGTCTATGTCCAGATCAAGTGACACCGATCGCGCGCCTAAATTTCAACGTGTGGCTAATTTTTTTAAAGCCAAGGGGATAATCGATGATTGGGACGACGACGGTCGTTTAAATTTTAAACAATCAATTCCAGCCGCTAAAAAAATAATTTTAAAATATTTCCAAAATAAGCATTTTGATTTTATCTTTACTCATGGCGCTAATGGCGAATATGGACATGAACGCCACAAAGGCCTACACTTAGCGATTAAAGAATTACTAAGCGCTAAAAAAATTTCAACTGGGGCGCTATTGGCTTTTAATTACAAAAAAATATCTAAATACAAATTAAGCGCCAAAACAGATTCTGACTTTATTATCAATTTGCCAAAAGATATTTTTCAAAAAAAGATAGAAGCGATGTCTTGTCTTTACGGTTTCGACCCGAAAGGTATTGACGCTGGCTATTCAACCAATCCTGAAGCATTAAAATTTATTAAATATTAATTTCAAAAGTTGCCTAAGCAACCTAACTTGTTTTTATGAAAATAGCAGTCTTACACGCCTACCCTGTCGAACCAGATGGTTTGAGCATCCAAGGCAATCTACTTTACAAAGGGCTTAAAGAAATGTCAGCTGAATTCGACTTAGAAGTCGTTCCTTGTCATTATCGCCCCTCTCTGCAAAAGCAATGGGTTATGTCTGGTTTCAAGCCCGATATCGCCTTAGGTATCGGTTGTTGGACAAATTCCCCTGACATAATTTTTTCTCCGCAAAGAGCTGGCATTTTGCCTATACCTTGGTTTGTGGCTAATGGCTGGGTGGCGAATTATCATCAGGAATTATCACAATTGCCTTTAGTTTTTTCAACGTCCAATTGGGTAACCGAAACATTCAAACGCGACGGAGTAAATGTCGATAAATTCAAAACTTTAGGCATTGGTTTTGATCCTGAAGAAATCCATCCGATTCCACAATCTGACCCCAAGATACAGGCTATGAGGAATATGCTTGGCGTCCAACCGCACGAAAAAATGATTCTAACTGTCGGTGGCGACGTGACATCCAAGGGAGCGCAAGAAATGTTAAGGGCTTTAGCTGAAGTTGATAAAGATTTTCCAAATTGGAAATACGTCCTCAAGGCTAGTGATTCTGAATCAGCTGCCGTCCATGGCGCCGAAGAAGAAAGTATTATCGAAGAATTAGGCATTGATCGCGGAAAAATTGTTTATTTTAACGGCATGTATTCCCATGATTTTATGAGCGTGCTTTTAGCCGCTTGTGATGTTTACGCCGCGCCAAGCCGATTAGAAGGTTTTGGCATGATCCAAATGGAAGCTCAAGTTTGCGGCAAACCAGTAATATCCATTAACGTTGGCGGACCGGTTGATACTATTATCCATGGAAAAACCGGCTATTTAGCTGAAGTTGCTCAAGCTGTGGAATTAAAAGAAGAATGGGCTTATGAATCTATGGGCTTTGACGCTGATCACAAGATAGTTTTTGATAAGCCAAAAGTCTTTGCTTATCGAGCCAGCGTGCCTGATTTAGTAAAATACACCACTGAACTTTTAACGGATGACCGTAAAAGAGAAGAAATGGGACAAGCTGCTTTGGAGCATGCCTCTAAAGAATTTAATTATAAAAAAATTGCGCGTGATGCTTACAATCTAATAACCTCGACTTTGAATCTTTAATATTGTTTTTTGATTCTGTCTGTTCTCTTAATTTTCCCTTTTATCATTCCCTCTTCCCTGTTGTCATCTCGAGCATAGCGAGAGATCCCTCTGTTTGTAATAGGTAGTCCTAATTAAATATATGTTGATTTTTGCACTTCTCATATCAAGAGCGATTCCTCTCTACACTCTGTTTCGTTCGGAATGACAATATTTGTAAATAAAATCTGTAAATAAAAATGATGGCGAAGCATGTTTTCAGCCCCAGAGCATTTGCTATGGGCGTAAGAAAATTGCTAAGACATCATTTTTTATTTGTAGATTTTTATTTTGTGCACTTTATAACAAAAGTTTGATTGTTTTGATAAAACTTATTCGTAATCAAAATACCAAACCATCTTATCTTTAACGCAATGATAAGCATAAAGGTAAGCGCCGGCGCTCCAAGCTTGATATGGCTCTCCTTTAGGCTCGCCTGTTTTACCATCCAACCATTCATTAAAAGATTGTTGGCGAATATTTTTTAAACGGCTCTTGTTCATTTTCTTTTGCTTAGCGATATCAGCCAAAGCATCATCGTTTAAGTCCGTAATAATTTTTAAATTCGCTTCGGCTAAACGAGCTAATTCTTTTTCTGCTTCTTTGTACTTTTTCATTTTCACTAAAGCCGCCACATAAAAACCACCAATAAAAAGCCAAATACCTCCATTCAAATACTGATAAGGTTCTCGCGCGTCGCAATTAGCAAAATAATCTTTCCATTCGGGTCCACCTGGTTTTAAAGGAGGGTCAATTGCTCTCAAAGGATAAGGATAATTTATTTGTCTATCTTTAATAGTCTTTAAAATCTTATTAGCGATAGTCGGCGTAGCTAGTCCGGTTATAATCGCTAAACAATTGCCAAGAGAATCAAACCATTCTTCGTGCTCACGTTTATCATCGTGATTCTTCCAAGCCCAAGGCCAATAATAGCCAAGCTTAGGGTCATAAAGAGCTAAATATTTATGAGATTGTCCATTAACAACTCTTTTCAAATGCTCAGCTTGGCGTTTCTTGCCAATCAGTCGCAAAGCACCGTAATACAAAGCTTGAGTGTTCAACACATAACCATATTTATGAGGAAAAGCATCCATCCAATCCATAGTCGGCTGCTGAACTAACATTCTAACTTCATCCGGATCTTGATAAGACAACCAAATTAAACCAAGTGTTAATTCTTTTTTATGTTTAACGTAAAAGTCTTTCTCCCCAAAACGCCATGAATAAACAACCAAACCGATAATATACCACAAAGTCGAATCAATTGAATTAAAAGTCACATCAGATTGTCTATCCAGATTAAAAGATCCGACACAATTAGGAATCTGCCCTAAATATGACTGATTTTTACCTAAAATATCTAAACTTTTCTTAATCGGTTCACGATATCTTTCTCCAATTAAAGCGGCTCCCAGCGTAGTAATCATTGAATCGCGCGACCAGGTTGCTTCATAGCCACCAGGCAAACCAGAGGCATGAAAAGCGCCGGTATCCGTCTTAGCGCAGGCGTCTAAAACTTCCAAAGCTTTAGTATAAGCGGTTTCAATATTCAATTCATTTTGATCTTTGGTAAATTTTGGCATATTATTTTTTTGCTTTTCTAAAAAAACCATAAGTATGACGCCCCTCTCCAATACATCTAAACTGAGAAGCTTGCAAGGGTTTAAAAAAATATTTTTCAAACGATTTTAAAGCTTTAATTTTATTTATTTTTACTGGTGTTAAATCATCTAAATCATTCCATCCCAAAATCAAAATTCCACCAGGTTTCATTATTTGATAAAGAGAAGTAAAAGTTTTTTCTATGAAACTATGGCTATTAAGTCCCCAGCCTAAAACACCGTTAATCAAAATAAAATCAAAATAATTGTTACGAAAATATTTACCGATGTTGGCAATATCATCAGTAATATGATTAACGGCACCGAATTCACTGCGTTTGGGGTCAATGTCGACCGTCCATAATTCACGTCCTTTAAAAAATTCATTATACCACATCTGATAATCTTCCCTGCCGACATCCAAAACTTTTTTAGGATTAAAATCAGCCAAGATGTTTGGCAAAATTAGACGTTCCAAAACATCTCGATCCTCAAATTCCAAGCGGTCATAAGCGTGCTCTTTAATCAATCTTCTTGCTAATAACTTATATTTAAATTTACGATATATTTTTCCAATCATGTGTTCAAATTATTTTTTACATTGTAACATTTTTTTAAACAAGTGTCTAAGTCGTTTAAAAATATTATTACTAATATTCTAAAACAAAAACCGACCTGTCCAACAAGACAAATCGGTTATAACCAATATTAATAAAACTATAATTTAAACAAAAGCTTGTGATTCTTTTTCAATCCTGTCTATTTCCGCCTTTAAAGCAGCGGCTTTTTCTTCTTCGGTCAGCTCTTCTTTTTCTTCAACTTTTTCCTTAAAGACCTTTTCAACCGCTAAACGAGCTAAGAAGTAACTGATGGTGGATTCAGCGCCTTGATTAAAGTTAATACTATGTTTGCCTAAGCCATCATAGCAACCGCCAGTCGCTTCATCATAAATCATTTGGTTAAGGTGATTTTTGCCTAAAAACCACTGAAACGCGTCACGCGCTAAAACCGCATAGTTATCATTATTAGTCGCCTCAAAAGCAGCCACTAAGGCTTCTACGGCCGTAGCAGCGTCTTCTGGCTGTTGGTCAAAGTAAGCGCGCTTGCCATTTCTGAAATACCAACCATCCTGTCCGATAGCATTATAATAACCTTTTTCAAAAGTAATAGTGTTTAAAAAATCAATTGAGGTCTTGGCGATAGTCAAAACTTTCTTGTCGTTCAATATTTCCGCCGACCTGAATAAAGCTTCTGGAATCTTATAATTAGAATAAGTTAGATGATCATCAAACCATAGCCAATTCTGTCCAGACAAAGCGGCATCAGCCGACTGTTCGTGAAAACGGCTAACCAAAGTATCAACCAATCTGGCAATCATCGCTCTTATTTCTTCCTGTTTATTTTTATCATCAATTTTTCCATAAAACTTCCAAACATTCGCCAAACCAATAATAGAGAAAGCGATTGAGCGAGAAAATTTAAGTTCAACAATCAAAGGGTAAGCTTTGTTAAAAATATCACGAGCGCCCTCCACTATTTCTACTGGCAAACGCTTAGCGTTAATCACCTCGCCCAGACACCAAATAGCTCGGCCAAAAGAATCTTGTGATTCTAAATCCCTATCTTCTTCAACTTCACCGGTTCTATTGATAAAATCCTTAAAAGCGCCAGATGTTTTTTGGGAATATTTTAAATAACGATAATAAGTATTAATTAAATCAAGGGTTGTTTTTTTGGGCACCCGATTATAATAACTAACGCAACCAATCAAGGCTCTAGCATTATCATCCAAACAATAACCGGAATGAATGTCTGGTTTGGTGTGTTTAGCAAATTGAATCATGCCAAAATCATCGGTTAATTTTTTTACATGGCCCAAATTGATTTCTGGCAATTTATCTTTATCGCGTGGAATAATCGGAGTAAATTGATCAAAAAATTTAAAATAAGCTAAGGCGACATTCTGCCAAGTCATGTGTCTTGAGTAATAGTAAGCGTTTTTTTTCATATCCACCCGCATCTTATGATCATCAAGCATAGTCATTAAAGCGGTTTCAATCGCTTTAGCATTAGCAAAATCAACTAAAATACCTCGTTCGCGATTAATCGTGTCCTTAGCATACTGATTAGCGGTCGACACAATCGGACAAGCGCAAGAAAAGGCATAGGAGATAGTGCCGGAAACAGCTTGTTTGGGATTTAAAGTTGGGGAAATATAAACATCAGTGGCTCGTAAAAAATCAATCAACTCTGGCAATTCTAAATATTTGTTATAAAATTTAACATTATTTTCTAATTTTAATTTAGTCACTAATTTTACTAATTTATTACGATAACGCTCCCCTTCATGTCTGACAACAACCGGATGAGTCGCGCCCAGGACTAAATAAATAACATTAGGATATTTTTCAACAATTTTTGGCAAAGCTTCGATAGCGTATTCAATTCCTTTATCTGAATTTAACATGCCAAAAGTTGATAAAACTATTTTGCCAGATAAATTTAATTCTTCTTTGGCTTTAGTTTTAGAAGGATAAGGAATATGATGAACTCCGTGCGGTATAATAGCAATAGGGCGCTTCAAATTAGCGTCCATATAAGTACGCTTTAAAAGATTAGCCGAGTGATCAGTCATCACGATTGCGCCGGAAGCTTTAGAAAGTATCTGACGAGTAATTTTTTTAAGATCACGGCTTGGTCTTGGCAGAACAGTATGAAAAGTGACTATAATCGGCTTTTTAATCATTTCCATAAAAGGCAAAACGTAGTTGCCCCATTCTCCGCCATAAATGCCGTATTCGTGTTGAATATTAACCAGCTTGATATCAGGACTATTGTTGATATCATTAGCGCGTTGCAAATAATCCTCAAGATCATTGTCGGAAATTTGCAAACAAACTTTTTTGGAATAATTGTAAAGCGAAGTGTCGTTGACATTCATCGCTAAAATTTTTGATTTTACTGCCGGAGAAAATTCTTTATCAATGGCATTGGTTAAATCTTGGCAAAAAGTAGCTATGCCGCATTCTCTCGGTGGAAAAGTGCTGACATATAAAACACATGGGGATTTAGGTTGTGGCATATTAGCGCTTGCGACTTGTCTTGTACCTCCTTAGTTCATCAAGCAAATCGTCTAAATTGACGCTCGCTAACGCGATATGAGTATCAGCTGCGCCATAATATATATATAATTTATCGCCAAAAATAGCAGTGCCGGTAGGGAAAACGACACTATCAACTTGTCCTTTAAGTTCAAAGCTTTTGTCAGGACTAAACAAAGGATAAGGTAAACGCGAAATCAGTTTAGTCGGGTCATTCAAATCAAATAAAGCGGCAGCAGCATGGTAAACCCTATTAATATTAGATTCTTCAACACCATGATAAATCATTAACCAACCCATCTTCGTTTTGATCGGCGGGGCTCCCCCGCCAATATGTCTTTCTTCAAAACGATATTTGTTTTCCAGCATGACATGCTTATGAACCTCTTTTAAATATTCTCTCCAAAAAGACTGTTTTTTCAAATCTTCAAAATCTTTAAAAGCGACAATTTGTATGTCCGGTAAAATACGATGAGTCATTACGTATTTACCACGAATCTTTTCCGGAAAAATAACACCGTCTTTTTCCCAAATCAAGACATCTTCACCGGAATAATTGCGATAATAGGCTTCAAAAAATAAATAATCATCTTTTAGTTTCTTCTTGTCAAACAATTTAGCTGCATCTTTATATTTTATTTTGGGTCCGATTATTCCGCCTCTTCTTAAATTAAATAAATCGCTGCCGTAAAGATAACAAATCTGAGCATTCTTACCGTCATGAGCAACATAAGTTACATAAATAGTATCACCAATCTTAGTTATTCTTGGATCTTCTACTCCTCTAGATTCATAAGCGGTGCTAGCCTCTAAAAAGGGATGGCTCCAACGTTCAACCAATTTCCTGTGCCCATCAAAACGAGCATAGCCTAAGGCAGACATATACTCTTTATTAATAGCCCGATAAATCATATGAACAGTTCTACCATCCTGCAAAATACCAGGATTCAAAACTGATCGATCTTCAAAAAATCTTGTTGTCGGCGAGATAACTACGCCATGCTTTTTAACTTTAATCATTGTTTTGATTTAAAAATCAACTGCTTAATTCATTATACAAAAAATAATCAACTTTTGACAACAGATCATTTAATTTTAACAAGCAACCAACAATGCAGTATTAACTCAATTTTATCAACTGATTATTATAATCCGCGATTACATTTCTATATTGATCTAGCTTTTCACGTTCTTTATCAACAAGTTGCCTGGGAGCATTAGCTACAAAGTCTTCATTGGCGAGCTTTTTTTCAGCAAGATTGACCAATTTTTCCAAATTAGCAATTTCTTTTGTTATTCTGTCCTTTTCAGTCGTTGCGTCCGTGGCACCTAAAATCCAAATTGAGGCAATGGCTGTTTTGGCATAAATCGCATCAACACCCGCTTCGTAGCTATCAACAAACTCTAAACTCGCTAAACCGGTTTTTAAAGAAGTTATTAAAGTGGCTAATTCTTTTAAATCACTATCCGCGCTGACTATCATGGCTGGTAATTTCTTCGACGGTTCAATTTTATTTTCACTTCTAACATTCCTAATAGCGATAATAATTTCCTTAACTTTATCAAACCTTTTTTCTGCTTCCAAATTAATATAATCTTCCTTAGTTGGCCAGTTAGAAATTATCAAAGCTTTTTCTTGATCTAGCTCTCGCCAAATAGTTTCAGTGACAAATGGAATAAACGGATGCCACATCGCCACAACCTCCGTCAAGACTTTCTTTAAGACAGCTGGGCTTGACTCAGATTTGATAAACTTAGAAGCCTCTAAATACCAATCAGCTAATTCGTCCCAAGTAAAAATTTTTAAAATCTCGCCGGCAACAGAAAAATCATATTTTTCTAATAAGCTCGACACTTCAGCTTTAACATTTTCTAAACGCGATAAAATCCAAGCATCGGCCAAAGTTAAATCTGCTTTATTTATTTCGCTTACTTTGTCAGGCAGTTGGCCCAATATAAATCGAGCTATATTCCAAAGCTTATTAACAAAGTTTCGAGCTACTTCAATCTTTTCTTCGTAAAATTTAACATCGTTGCCTGGCGTGGTTCCGGTAGTTAAAGCTAAGCGGACAGCATCAGCTCCATATTTTTCAATCATATCTAACGGATCAATGCCATTACCTTTTGACTTACTCATCTTCTTGCCGTTTTTATCCAACACCATGCCGTGCAAATAAACTTTTTCAAACGGAATTTCGCCAATAGCATAATAGCTCATCATTATCATCCTAGAAACCCACAAAGTAATAATTTCGTAACCGGTTTCCAAAACTTGAGTGGGGTGAAATTTGGCTAAATCATTTAATTTTTCAGTTTTAAAATTATCTGGCCAACCCAGCGTGGAAAAAGTCCACATACCGGAAGAAAACCAAGTATCCAAAGTATCTTGATCTTTAATCCAAGCTTCGCCGATTGGCGCTTCGGTTCCGACAAAAATTTCTTCGCCCTTATACCAAACTGGAATAGAGTGACCAAACCAAATTTGGCGACTGATACACCAATCTTTTAAGTTTGTCATCCAGTCAGTATATTTTTTCTCAAAACGATCTGGAATAAATTCAATCTCTTTATTTTTAGCCGCCTCCAGCGCGCATTGTTTTAAAGACTTATCACCTAATCTTGCTAAAGGCTTATCAACAGCCACAAACCATTGCTTAGAAGGCAAGGGTTCAATAGGCGTGTTGCAACGATAACAGACCGACAAATTATTAGTTAGGTCTTCTTCTGAAATCATTAAATTATCAGTTTTCAGCATTTCAACAATTTTTTCGCGAGCCGCTAATGAGCTTAGGCCAGAAAATTCGCCAAAACCAGACTGGATATTAGCTTCTTCGTTAATAACCTTAACGATTGGCAAATCGTTAGCTTGACCCATAGCCCAATCTACCATAGAGTGCGCCGGGGTAACACCGACGGCACCGGTGCCAAATTCCATATCAACATTCCAATCAGCAATAATTTTTATTTTTAACGGAACGCCACAAAAATTGACTTCAAAAATTTGCCCGATATATTTTTTATAGCGTTCATCTTTAGGATTAACTGCTACGGCGGTGTCGCCGAGTTTTGTTTCTGGGCGAGTAGTCGAGATAGCCATTGGAAAGTCTGCCGAATATTTAAAGGTATATAATTTTCCAGCTCGCTCAATATATTCCACCTCATCATCAGCCAAGGTTGAATGGCAACGCGGACACCAATTAACTATCCTTTCTCCGCGATAAATTAAACCGTCATTATACATGCGGATAAACATTTCCTGAACTGCTCTTTGTCTTGGTTCGTCCAAAGTAAAAGCCAAGCGCGACCAATCAAGCGAAGCGCCCATTTTTCTGATTTGATTTAAAATTGTCGCTTGAGTTTCTCCTAAAAATTCCCAAACTTTTTCTAAAAAAACTTCGCGACCAAGCTGATGTCTGGTCTTGCCTTCTTCACGCTGTATTTTCTTTTCTACTACGGTTTGCGTGGCAATGGCAGCATGATCTGTACCAGGCAACCAAAGCGTTCGATAACCATTCATCCGATGATAACGGATAAATAAATCTTCAATCGCTAACATAGCTGAATGGCCCAAATGAAGCTTGTCGGTTATATTTGGCGGTGGCAAAACAATAGTATAATTAGGAGCAGTTGGCTCTAAGACCAAATTATCCGGATTAAAATAACCGTCTTTTTCCCATTTTTCATAAAGACTGGTTTCATTTTGTTTAGCATCAAAATTTTTAGCTATTTCTTTCATATTTTTTCCTAATATTCAATTATTTTAGCTTACCAAACAAGCGTAAAATTATCAAGGTTTTATTCCCAACTAAAATAACTGTTGCTTTTTATTAACAAAACAAATACTGTCAATTTATAGCCAGTATTTATAATAAAACCAAATTATTGCTTATTCACCTAAAATCTCCGAACACACCGAACATAACGCGTGTTAGCCTTAGAGTAGTAGTTATACTGAGTACCATTGGCAGCGGTCTGGGACCAAGCGATTGCGGCACTATACTCAGTCGACGACCAATAGGTTGCGCCAAATAAGCCGGACAGTAATGGATTATCATTAGTACAACCATTCAAGGCAGTTGTAGCGGAAGATTGGCCACTACTAACAACACAAGCACTTGTTATACTACCACAATAGTTTCCGCTTCTAACCATAGTGCATAATTCAGCTTGGCTAGGCAAATACCAATCCGAAAAACCATTTATCACTAAATCAGCGCAAAATTTAGCTGCTTCATATTTAGTTGATGGAGTATAATTAACAGCAGTCTTACTGGCATTGCCATTAAGGTTGTTATAACCAATATACAAATCTGTGGCTGTATAGTTACCTGCTTCTGAAACACTGTCATTAGGATTTTCCCAAGCTTTAGTTAAACTATCAGTAGCGCAATTACAAGTAGTCGGATTAGTACAATTAGACGGAGCAGCGATTAAATTAATATTACCGCATTCATTATCATCAGATTTACAAATCAAATAACCGCCACCACAAATAGCGCCATAAGCGCTAGAGCTAGTACACTCCGCTGCTGCACTAACAGTATCAGAACAAGGAGTTGGTCTAGTAGCACTACAAACGTTGCTAGCACAATATGGTGTAGCAGGTGTTTTAGAACAATCACTGTTAGTATTGCAGCCAACGCAAGCGGTATAATCACTCTTGCAAACTGGGGTAGAGCCAGTGCAAGCAGTGCCACAAATTCCGCCACAACCATTTGAACCACAGTATTTACCACTACAAGACAGACAATGATTATTAACATTACCCGGCACAGCTACCGCTGCGCCAGCAGCAAATTCATTAACTGGTTTCTCTAAGACGTAGCCTAAGATATAGGAAGTACCTCCATTTATCTGAGTATAGGTATAAGTTTCTCCAATATTAGGTCCGGCTGGAATCTTGCCCATAAAGGTTTTACCGGATTGTGTTCCTACTAGAGCTTGACCAACAGCTAAGGCTGAAGTAGGCGGATAAGTACTCTCTTCATTGTAGTATAGCTCTAGAGCAGTTTGCATTTGTTTGATATCCGAGATACGCTTCGCATCTCTCGCATTAACTTTAGTTGCGCCCAGAGCTACAGTGACTAAAGTCGCTAAAATACCAATAATCACTATTACTACTAATACTTCTATCAAAGTAAAACCTTTGTTAGCCTTATTCATAAATTTTTCTCGCTAATAACTTTAGACGAGCTATAATATATTAAAAAATATATTTATAAGAAATATTACCATAGATAACTTTTCTGATCTATATTTTATTATACCTTATCTTACCCACTTTCGACAAGTTTTTCGAAAAAAACAAAAACCCTTTGATACTATCTCAGGGTTTGAATTTACTCATTTTTTAATAAGGCGCTTGACCATGTAAGCGAAGGCGACTTGATTCTTGGCTTCTTTCGAAGCAAACTTGTCAAACAAAACATCAGGCAATTCATAAGCAACATGCAAAAGATTAGTTACCCACTCTGGTTTTAAAAAAGGTTGCGGGATATTAAAGTTAGAACGAAGATCATACAAGCTTTTTCCTTGAACCGTCCAATCAACTACTCTTCGACCAACACCCGGGCAACCCTCACCATAATGCATTGCTGTTATGCAAGCTTTATTATCACAACAAAGTTTGTCATAATTTGGCTCATAAAAACCATTTCTTCCATTTTGTTTTAATAAAAAAAAGTGAACTGTTCTTTTGTGGCAAATCGGACAAACCTTACTAGGTTTTAACTGATTAACCTTCGGCAACCAAAAATCAAGCGCAATATGTTGAGCATGGGATGATTTTTTAGCCTTTCCCAATTTACGCAACATTTGACGCATGTCCAAATAATAACCGCCTAACAAAAGGCTTAAGACAGACCTACCCTGATAGTCACCGCTTTGAAAAACATAATCGAGTTCTTCAAGTCTTTCACGGGTAGCGTGAGCACTGCGAGCACTTTTAGTAGCAACCACGATAAACTCCTTATATATTAATAATTTTAAATAACAATTTTAATATTTTATTATATCATAAATATACTAAAATGTCAACAGTAATAAAAAACCCTGCTCTAACAATTAGCACAGGGTTTTTATATAAACAATTTAAAATCAAAATTATTTCTTAGCTGCGGCTGGCTTGGCTGGTTCAGCTGATTTAGTAGACTTAGACTTACGTGAAGCCATAACACTAAAAATAGCAGCTCGCCCATTGGTTTTAGCTACAATGCCATTAGGCATAGCCAAATTTTCTACTCTAACAACAGCCTTAAGATTGTCTAATTTGGCTAAATCGACATCAATATGCTTAACCAAATCTTTTGGCAAACACTCTATTTTTAAAGTATCCATATTTTTTACCAAAGTAGCACCCATATTGGTGATAGCTGGTGACTTACCAATTGGATTTAAACCAACTTCAACAATGATTTTTTGGTCTTCTTTGATTTGATATAAATCAGCATGAATAGCACGGCTTTTAATCGGATCGCGCTGAATATCCTTGATTACAACTGGAAAAACACTACCATTAATATCTAAGTCGATAATAACAGCCTTGCCGCCATCAGCAAAAATCTTTTCCAAATCAGTAGAATCAATCAATAAATGTTTATTCTCAGTCTCCGGACCATATAATTCAGCAGGAATAAGTTGGTGGGCAGACTTCGCTTCCTTATCTTCTCTCAAGAAAGCTTTCATTTTAATTTCGGACATATTAGTCTCCTTTAATAATTTTTAATTTTACTTCTAACAATAATACTTTGAACAATCCCCATTAGGAATAAATTAGCGGCTAAAGAACTGCCGCCATAACTCAAAAAAGGAAGCGTAATACCTACCACAGGTAAAAGCCCCATATTCATACCAATATTAGTAAACATTTGAATAAAAATCAAGCCCAGGGTCCCGAGTAAGAAATATATCCCAAAATTATTCTTAACATTAGCCAAATTTATCAAAATTCTAAAGAAAATTATAAGAAAACACAAGAGGACTGTTATCACACCAATTAAACCTAATTCTTCAGAAATCACCGCAAACATAAAATCGGTCTTAGCTTCTGGTAAAAATCTTAGCTGTGATTGGGAGCCGAAACCAAGCCCTCTGCCAGTTAATTTTCCTGATCCAACAGCAATAATTGCCTGATTGACATTATAATCCCCTGTCAAAGAACCTTTAGCAGAGTGAACAACATTCATAATGCGATCTTTCTGATAGCCAACCAAATAATAATTCCACGATAAATAACCAGCAATAATGATTCCTAAAAGTGAGAAAAAAATATATTTTTTAGGTAAACCAGCAAAAACAATCAACATTACCCAAATACCAATTAAGACACAAGCGGAGCCAGCGTCAGGCTGTAATAAAACCAACAAAACATAGCCGCCAACTAATAAACTTGATTGGACTAAAACCTTAACAGTATTAATTTTAATCAAAGCTTTGGAAAAATATTTAGCTAAAACAACAATCAAACAGATTTTTGCTATTTCAACCGATTGAATAGTGACGCCAAAAATAATAAGCCAACCCTTGGTGTGGTTAATTTCTTTACCAAAAAATAAAACCAATAAAAGCATGATAGCCCCAAAAACATAAACATACTGGCTATAACTATAAAAAAAATAGTAATCAATAAACACAAAAATCAAAACAGCTAAAATACCACCCAAAGCTACAATGAGTTGATGTTCAAATAATTTTCCGCCGGTACCGCTATCAATGCTATATAATTCTGCTAAACCGATTGAAGTCAACACAAAAACAGCCAAAGCAAGCCACCAGTCTAAATTTTTTATAATAGCTAAAATTCTGGCTAACATAAATTAATAAAAATAATACCCTAAATCCAGATAAGCTTAGGGTATTGTTTTAAAAACTATTTTTCAATAGCGCTATTTATTATTGTATATTACTATAAATCGAAGAATCAGCGATGTTAATATCCGGGTATACTTCAATATAATCAACATTATCAATTTTACCTAAAACGCTTAATTCGGCATATTTTCTGGCTCTCGACTTAAAATCATTCACTATATAACGATCAATACCGACTATCTCGGTTCCGCTTTTTAAGATTATCAAAAATGGCACTTGCCTGAAATTATAAGCGGAATTATTGGTAACATTAAAGCTAACCCTGCTTAAATTCAATCTTTCTGATAAACCAAGCGTTCCGCCAGAAACAAAAGTTTTGTCTTTAAATACAAACGACATTCTGTTGTCATAATAATTCCTCCAATCTGGTATTTCTTTGGGTTTTATTCTGTTAACAGACAAATTATCAATCACTAGCAAAACATTGTAAGACGGACTTTCAATAGTCTGTCCCAAGGATAACAAATACTTTGTTTCTCCAGGTAAAACAAAACTTGTCTGCCTTTCCGTTGATTTGCCGTCAACTTCAAAATGATAATTAAACCCAAGCCAAATATTATTCGATTTATTGGTGATAGTTCCGACAAAATCATAACGGTTATTATCAATCGGCAAACTTTTAACGAAATTATAGCTATAATCAGCCAGTGGATCTTTTCTAACTACCCGTTGAATAGTATTCGAAAGAGCGATTTCATTTTCTTGGGCATCGCGAGTGTGAATAATATAATCACTTAAAAAATATAAACAATAAGCCCAGACAACAGCAGCGATAATAGCAATAGTCCAGGTCAGAATTAAGAATAATTTTTTTTTATTAGTAGTATACCAAACTCCGAGTTCAAGCCATTTAGTAGGCAAGCCGCCGGAAATTTCTAAAAGATTTGCTCTTTCTTCGAGAACTTTTTGAATATCTGCCGGAGTTTCTTCTTTTACTTTTTCTTTTTTATCAAAAAAATTAAGCATAAATTATTTTTCTTCCCAGTAGCTAAAAGCCGGGCCGACAAAAATCACATCCCTATCACCCACCTTATGAACTTCAGCTAATATTTTTAATTTACTGATAGATTGCTTTAAAGTTTTTGCCTTTAGAGCGTTTGGATCATTAATAGGATCATTAAAACTAATTTTTCTCTCTTTAACACCAAGGCTATCAACATAGTATTTACTGATTAAGTTGTTGACGCTAAGCCAATCATTGTAAGAAAAGTCCTCGCCTTTATTTTCTTTAATAACCATTAAGCGGAGCACTTCTAAGTCTTCTATTAATTCTTTAAAATCACCATTATTTTGTTTAACTAAATCAAGCTTAACAAAAACATTAAAAATCATTTTAGTATTAGCCAACATCTCACTGATTAAATCAAGATTGGGTTCAATATAATGATAGGCGATTACTTTACTTGGCGCGGTACTTAACTTAACTTCCTTTTTTACTGAAGATATCCAATGATCAGAACTAAAACCTATGCTTAAATTAGCTGACTCCACTGTTTCTAAAACCCTATTTACCCAAGCAGCTGATTCTGTATGAGGAAAATTATCTTGACGACGGCTATTTAAAAATTTTCTGCCAATATTATAATTTGACCAAAAAGCGTCTTTATGCCAATCAACTTCATTAAAATTAGCAAAATGCGATCTTAATAAAGGAACTTGATTGGCATAATTTTCATATTTAGTGTTAACAGCAAAATAATCAGTTGTAATTGGCTCGTTAAAAGTCGGATTAATTAAATCAAGCGCTATACCACGGCAACGAATTTTAGTGTCAGCCTTAATATCACATAAGGTATTAAGCCCTGGATAGACTTTATTGGTTTGATAATTAATATAATTGCCAACCTTATCATAAAGAAGCTTGCTATAAAAAAATTCAGTTGGATCATAATCATCCTGCAAGATACGCATGCCTGATTCTCTTTTACCAACTTCAGTTTGGCGATTTAATCCTCCCTTAGCCGGATCATAATCATTATCAGCAATCTTGTTTTTTAAGATTTCCAAATCAGTATTACGGCTTGGATTACTATTATCAAAAACATCTTCTACTGTTTTATTAGGATATAGTTCCCTAAAGGCTTGGTCGTACTCGATATAAGCCAATTCGCTTCTAATATTGGAAAAAAAACCGATTGCCTTATAAACCTTAGCCCATTTATTTTGCCAAGCCTGTTTCTGATATAAATCACGGGCAATTAAATGCGCGGCTGCTTGATTAATGTACCAATCTTGTTTATCTAAAAAACAACTGGGGCAATCCGCGTCCTTATAGTAGAGAGGAAATAAGGACTTAGTCCAACGGATAGCTTGAAACAAATTATTTAATTTAGGAGTATACTGATATTCAAGCGGTATTTTAAATTCATTATAATCACGCTCATAAAGCAAAGCTGGCGATTTAATGTCTTTATTATATTTACCAGCTTTATCAATTAACGCTAATTCGCTTTTAATGGTCGGGTTTAAATAATCTGGCGCCGTAAAACTATATTTTTCAGCCTCTAAATTAGTAAAATTACCAGCCAAATAATCCCTCGGCTTAACCGAATCTTTTTGGATGGGAATAACTTGGTTGAGTCGCGGTTTTAAAAGCTCTAAATTCATAGCAAAATAAACCGCTTCTAAACGTAATCCTTCTAAAATCGGATCATTAAGGATACCGACCTTGACATAGCGTTCTCGATAACGCTGATCAGCCTGCTCAAACATCTCCTTATTCAAATCCCAAAAAGAACTATAAAAAACATCGGTCTCAATACTTTTATAAATTCTTTTTAAAAAAGTTTGATAATAATAATACATGAAATCGCTCGTTATTAAAAACGGCAATTGCTTCTGGCTAATTATATTATAAATAGAATAAAAATCTTTGGCCTCCTTTTCATAGGGATTATCTATTACCGCAAAACCGTTGGTATTCAGGTTATTAACGACATTATCAAGATTTATTTCTCGCGACAAAGGATAATAATTAGCGGCATCTACCTTGACGTCAAGCGGCAAATCGGAATCCTTTTTTTTGGCAGTAAAGCTTTCTTTAATTTCTTGATAATAATTTCCAAAAAATACTTTCTCTGCTTGAACTAAACTATTATTATTGCTATTTTCAGAGTTTTCTAATGGCTTAATATCTGTTGGTAATAGACTGGTTAAATCGGTATTTTTAGGCCCTGTTTCTATTACTGCTTGTTTCTTATTTCGCAGATTTAAAAAAACCACCAAAGCTATAGCGACAATAGATAGACTAATAACGCTTATACCAGCCACTTTAAACCAAGTTTTCTCTAAAATACTAGCCTTAGAGTCTTTAGAAGTTGAAAATTGAGAAGTTTTATTTTTATCGATAAACATAATTTTATTTAATTATACCACAAGTTTAGTTTAAGGTAAAAGATAATTTTTAGCCCGATTTTACTTGTCATTTTGAAATAAATAAGCTATAATTATTAAATAAATAAAGGCTTAGAGGAGCTATAAAATGGATTAATTCTATTAATTTCAATATGAAGAAAGACGAAAAAAAATCATCTGTTGGCTACGGCGCAGAAGCGATTACCGTTTTGGAGGGATTAGAACCTGTTCGCAAACGTCCAGGTATGTACATTGGTAGCACTTCCAGTGCTGGCCTACATCACCTCATTTGGGAAGTTGTCGATAACTGCATTGATGAAGCAATGGCTGGTTATGCTGACACTATCACTGTCGATTTATTACCCGACAATTACGTCAGCGTATCGGATAACGGCCGAGGTATTCCAACCGACATTCATCCATCCACTAAAGTTTCTGCTTTAGAGACTGTTTTAACTAAACTTCATGCTGGCGGTAAATTTGGCGGTTCTGGTTATAAAGTTTCTGGCGGCTTACACGGCGTCGGTGTTAGTGTTGTTAATGCTTTATCTGACCATCTCAAGGCAGAGGTTCACCGCGATGGTCAAATCTGGGTTCAAAACTACAAGCGTGGCGTGCCTCAAGACAAAGCAAAGCCAACGATTAAAACTAATCGTACCGGCACTACCATCACCTTTCAAGCTGACGGCAGTATTTTTGATACGCTTGAATATAGCTGGGAAAAAATTCTTGACCGTTTACGCCAACAATCTTATTTAACCAAAGGTATTAAGGTTTCCATTGAAGACAAACGCGAAAAGGGTGAAGAAAAAAAATATAAATTCTTTTTTGATGGCGGGGTTAGAACTTACATCAAGGCCATGAATCGCAACGTATCTGTTAAAAATGAAGTTATTTTTTATGTTGATAAGGAAATAGATGACAGTCGAGTTGAAGTAGCTTTACAATACAATGAAGGCTACAACGAAAATGTTCTTTGTTTCGCTAATAATATTATAAATCCTGAGGGTGGTTCTCACTTAGCTGGATTCCGTAGCGCTTTGACTAGGACAATAAACAATTATGCCCGTAATAAAGGTTTACTAAAAGAAAAAGACGCTAATTTAACTGGCGATGACACTAAAGAAGGTCTAACTGCTATTATTTCCGTTAAGCTGCCTAATCCGCAATTTGAAGGCCAAACCAAAGGAAAATTAGGCAACGCTGAGATGAAAACTTATGTTGAACAAATCTTCGGCGACGCCTTCGCTTCCTTTTTAGAAGAAAACCCTAAAGATGCCACGGCTATTATCGGCAAATGTTTTTTGTCCGCCCAAGCTAGATTAGCAGCTCGAACCGCTCGCGCCACTATTCTTAGAAAAGGAGCTTTGGAAGGCTCAATGCTACCAGGTAAACTATCCGACTGTTCTAGTCGCAATCCAGCCGATTGCGAACTCTATATAGTTGAGGGAGACTCAGCCGGAGGTAGTGCTAAACAGGGTCGTGATCGCAAATTCCAAGCCATTCTGCCTTTGCGTGGTAAAATTTTAAACGTTGAAAGAACCAGGATGGATAAGATGCTGGCTAATAATGAAATAAAAAATCTAGTAATAGCCATGGGTATGAACATCGGCGATCAGTTAGATGTTGAAAAACTGCGTTATCACAGAATTATCATCATGACTGATGCTGATGTTGATGGTGCTCATATCAGGACATTGCTTCTTACTCTTTTCTATCGTCATTTTCCTGATTTAATCATGCGTGGACATGTTTATATTGCTCAACCGCCGTTATATCAGATAAAAAAAGGTACTCAAGTTCATTATGCTTATTCTGATGAAGAAAAAAATCAAATCTTAACTAACATGGGCATCACTGCCGCAAATTCAGAAGAAATTTTAAAGGATAGTGAAGAAGCCGAAGAGGAAGATAGCGAGGACACAAACATTGAACAGCCTGTTAAAGAAATTAATAAAACCGTTAAATCAAGCAAAATACACATTCAACGCTACAAAGGTTTGGGCGAAATGAATCCAGAACAACTTTGGGCGACAACCATGGATCCAAAACAACGTTCCATGAAAAAAGTTTTAGTTGAGGATGGTGCCAAGGCTAACGAAACATTTGAAATGTTAATGGGTGATGACGTTCCAGCCAGAAAACATTTTATCCAAACTCATGCTAAAAACGTTAAAAACTTAGATATTTAATCTAAACAAAATTATAATAAAACTGCGATTTTAAACCGCAGTTTTATTATATTTCAAGCTTGCAAACCGAGCTCGGCGTAGCTGAACATTTGCCAGGTGAAATGTTACCAGTTCTATTTTCTATTTTATAATCGATCCTATAAGAACCGCCTTGTTGTAATTGATAGTATTGATAATCATCGTCATTACTATCACTTACCGGACTAGGTATTTTATTGAGGTAGGTCTTAGTATTATTAAGGGAGGTAAGCGGTTGACCAGCAATAACAGTTGAAGTAGCTGGATAAAAACCTTCGTTAAATTTATATAAATCAAGTGCTGACTGTAATGTTTTAACATCATCAAGCTTCTGAACATCTTTAGACTTTATTAAAACGTTTTTAAAAGGAATAAACATTGATGAAGCTAAAAAGGCTAATATAAGAACAGCAAAAATTATTTCAATTAAGTTAAAGCCAGCTAATAACTTAGATTTCATATTTTTTATATTATAGCTAAATTATCCTTTTTTACATCAATTATTAAAATCTTCTTATACAACGAAGCTTAGGCAGGGTCGTGTGTTTACTGGTTAAAGTGTTTGTGCCAGTATTTGTTCGCCAACGAAGAGAATAGCCGGGATAGGAACCACCGGCTTCTTTGGATTGCCAATAACTGGATTGATCATCACCAGCCAAAGCTCCTACTAAAGGATTATCATTAGTACAACCATTCAAAGGTGTTTTAGCTGATGATTGTCCGTTACCTGCTAAACAACTAGTGGTCAGGGATTCACAAAAATTTCCGCTCCTAATCATAGCGCATATTTCTGCTGAACTTGGCAAATACCAATCGTCAAAACCGCTCATAGTGGAAGTGGCGCAAAAAGCAGCGGCGGCATACATTGGATCAGGGTTATAGCTATCTTCTGTTGGCGTGGCATTGCCATTAAGATTTAAGTAACCAATATAAGTGTTAGTAGCGTCATAAGGGCTGGCTTCAGCAATGGTGGTGCTGGTTAGTCGCCATTTTAACTTTAAATTATCAGTATAGGAACAATTGCCTGTATTACTAATAGGCATTGAAGCTACTAAATTAGCGCCACCGCAATTAGCTTCACCTTCGCAAAACAAATACCCTCCTCCACATAAATCACCCTTACTATTAGTACTAGTGCTACACTCAGTTGTCAGTGTTGCTGTACCACATAAATCAGGCCCGCCGGCAACAGCTGATTGTTGACTAGAAGTTGCTATATTACCGCAAATAGTCGCAGCAACTCTAAAATAATAAGTGTTGCCGTCGACTAAATTATTCTTGGTATAATTTAAACTAGTTGTTGTGGTTAACACATTAACACTATTATTTGCTGTGCCATAAACTAAGTAATTCGTAACACCGGCAACAGCTGACCAATTGATTTTTATGCCACTAGTTATTGGCGTTAAAGTCAAGTCAGTCGGAGCAGATACGACGGCAATACAGCCAGCCGGACTGGACACAACACTCGTACCAACCACTGACGAACAAACTGTGGGAGTTATTTTATATTTATACTGATAATTACTATTTAAATCAGTATGATTATAAGAAGCTGTTGTTGTAGCTTCGGCCAGTGTATTAAAAGCACTCCAACTTGCACCACCATTTGTTGAACTGCTGTACTCTAGCTTATAAGTAGTGTTGGTATAAAAAAAAGCTGTCCAATTGATCATTACTGAGGTTTTAGACGTATCAGCCGTGGCGGTTATATCACTAATGATTGCGCTACCATTTGGGTTGGAGCAAGTTTGATCTTCACAAGAATCTAATTCTCCAGCGCACTTATTAGTACAAACCGAGTTACAAGTTTTACAAACAGAGCCCAGAGTAGCTGAACACTTACCGACCGGAAAATCACCAACTTTGCTTTTAAGTCTGTAGTCAATTTTATAAGAAGAGCCGTTTCGCAATTGATAGTAATAATAAGCATCATTACTATTGTTACTAACTGGGTTAGGGACTGCTTTTAGATAAGTCTTAGTGCCGTCCGAAGAAAGAAGCGGTTGGCCAGCAACTATGGTCGAGGTGGTTGGATAAAACCCTTCGTTAGACTTATATAAATCAAGCGCTGTTTGCAATGTTTTAATATCATCAATTTTTTGATTTTCCTTTGACTTATTTAAAATGCTTTTTGTAGAGACAAACGCTAATGATCCTAAAAAAGCTATTATAAAAACAACCAGGACTATTTCAATCAAAGTGAAGCCAAAAATTGACTTAGATTTCATATGTTTAAATTATTTTAAACCAATCTCTCTTGCCAACTCTAACAACATCACCGATTTTTAAATTAAAATTAAGATTATCAGTTTGTTCACCGTTAATATAAACGGCCTTTTGTTCAAATAAACGTCTAAGATCGTTTTTTGATTTTTTAGCGCCATAAAAACTGACAACAGCTAAAAATAAACTATCAGCTTGGGCTAAAGCAATCTCTACAATATCAGTTGGAGCGGATTTTTCCGAAATAGTAGTTTGAAAATATTCAGCTGCCTTTTTGGCTAATTCGGCTCCCCTAAAAATAGTAACTATTTCCAAAGCTAACTCAATTTTAAGATTCTTCGGATTCTCACCATCACTCAACCGTTCTTTTATTTTTTTTATATTCGCTAATTCAACTTGGGTGCAAAGTTCAAAAGCAATCGGAATTATTTCATCAGGCCAGCTCATTACGGTGCCGAACATATCATTGGCAGATTGATCTAAAAATAAAGCATTACCGGTAGTTTTACCCATCTTATTGCCATTAGCATCAGCCAAAAGCTTGGTGGTTAAAACAAATTTTTCTTTATTTTTTAAATTTTTAATTAAATCACGGCCGCACATCATGTTAAACATCTGATCATTGCCACCGATTTCCAAATCGACTTCCATGGCCACACTATCATAAGCTTGGGCTAACGGATATAAAAATTCGTGAAGATAGATTGGTTTTTCTTCTTTTAAACGGCGTTGAAACATTTCTCGAATAATCATCTGCCCGACAGTAAAATTAGAAGAAAGTTCTATTAAGTCTTTAAAGGTTAGCTTATCTTGCCACTCACTATTATAACGGACAGTAGCAGCATTATCGCCTTTAAAATCTAAAAAAGCTTGGGCTTGATTTTTGTATTCGACTGAATTTTCACTTACTTCTTCTCGGGTTAATTTCTTCCGAACACTGGTTTTATCAGTCGGATCGCCAATCATACCAGTAAAATCACCGATTAAAAAAATAACCTCGTGCCCCATTTTTTGAAATTGGGCTAATTTGTTTATTAAAATAGCATTACCAATATGCAAGCTTTTAGCTGAAGGATCAAAACCACAATACAACCTTAAACGTTTTCCCGCCAATAGTTCTTTTTCTAAAGCTGCTTTATTAGGATAAATTTTTTCAACCCCTCTAGTTAAAAGTTCCTCAATTGCTTTTTTGTCTGTGTTAACTTGTTTCATATTTTTTAAATCTCCCCGCCTTTAAATATACCAAAATTAAGACAAAACATCAACCAAGCCGGAAAAATCGGCCTTGATAATATCAATCAAATTTTGATTAAAATTAACTTTTAGATCTGATTCAACTATTTTATGTCCGCCGACATCATTCTTTATTTTTAGATAAGCTTTATGCTCCCCTGGATTATCTAACATAATTTGTCTCAATTTTATCAAGACTTCAGCTGATAATTTCTTCTGCTCAGCAACAATTTTTAAAACTGGAGCAATATTGTCACGTTGCGGCTGGTTATTATAGCTTGAGTCAGTTTTAGTTCCACCGCCGTAATCACCCCTATTTCTTCCGCCCCACCTCTTGGGAGCGGCTGGCTTAGCTCGGAATAAATTAATTGATTCTTCAACATTGTCTTGATTTAAAGCCAATGCGAAATTAGTCAAAATTTTAATTTCGCCATCTTTATCAGAAACTGTGCCTGACACTAAAATAATTTTACCTTCTTCCCAAACATTCAGCGTTTCTTTTAACAATTTAGGGAAAACTAATAATTCCAAATTATCAACCCCGTCTTCAATCTTAACAAATAACATTGTTTCATTATTTTTTTTGGTTAAGATTTTTTTGATAGCAATAATTACTCCAGCCAAATTGACTTCTACTTCATTATTAAGAGTCTTAACTTGAGCCAAGGGCTTAGCTAATCCGCTTAAGGCCTTTTTATAATCATTAAATGGATGCTGGCTGACATAAAGACCTAAGAGTTCTTTTTCCCAAGCTAATTTTTCTTGATTCTTAACTGGTTCAGCTGCGACTAAATTAAGTTTAATCGACAAAATATCAGTATCCATGCCTCCAAATAAAGAATTGGCCGCTTCTGTTTCCGCTTTAGTAACCTGTTTATTAAAAGCTAATAAATTTTCCATATTAGCTAAAAGCTGACCACGTTCGCCAAAATCATCAAAGGCGCCACTTTTAATAAGGCTTTCTAATGATTTTTTATTAAGATCCTTATCTTGAACACGACGTAAAAAATCAGTTAAATCCTTGAAAACTCCATTTAATTTCCGCTCCTTAATAATCTGCTCGGAAATATGCTCACCAACGTTTTTAATCGCCTTTAAGCCAAATCTAATAATCTCAACTTGCTCATCTTCTTTAGCAATTTGCCCTAAAGCCGTCCCGGAAGTAACCACGGTAAAAGATTCAAACGACTGATTGATATTCGGCTGTTTGACCTCGACACTCATTAATCTCGCTTCTTCAATTTCAATGGCAATTCTTTCAGTATCTCCTTGGTCAGCAGTCAACAAAGCAGCCATAAATTCAGTCGGCCAATTAGCCTTTAAATAAGCTGTTTGATAAGCAACCAAGGCGTAGCACGCCGCATGAGAACGATTAAAACCATAACCGGCAAAAGGTTCAATAAAAGAAAAAATCTTAGTTGCCAATTCGCTGGTAATGCCATTCTCAACACAACCATTAATAAACTTAGCTCGCTGTTCTTCCAAAAGCTTAACAATCTTTTTACCCATGGCCTTTCTCAAAACATCAGCCTGACCCATAGTAAAACCAGCTAAATCTCTGGCCATTTGCATTACTTGTTCTTGATAAATAGCAACGCCATAAGTCTTTCTTAAAATCGGTTCCAACTTAGGATGTAAGTAGGTTAAAGGTTTTTTACCATGTTTACCCGAGATATATTCAGGTATCCATTCCATCGGTCCTGGACGATACAAAGCGACCATAGCAATAATATCCTCTACTTCAGTCGGCTTCAGTTCTTTTAAATATCTTTTCATGCCGCTTGATTCAAACTGAAAGACACCAGTTGTTTCTCCTTGCTTAAATAGATCAAAGGTTTTTTTATCATCAAGCGGAATATTATCAATATCAACTTCTATGCCGCGCGTGCCCTTAATTATCTTAATGGCGGATTCGATAATAGTTAAATTTTTCAAACCCAAAAAGTCCATTTTTAATAAACCCAAATCTTCAACTGGGTGTAAAGAGTATTGGCTAACCAAACTAGCGTCATCAGTCGCTACGTACTGAACTGGCACACTTTCCGATAAGGCATCTTTAGTGATTAAAATTCCGCAGGCATGTACCGAAGCATGGCGAGCCACCCCTTCTAAACGTTGAGCGTAATCGACAATTCGACGAGCATCCGCTTCAGCATAAATATTTTTAAAATCCTGAACTTCACTTTTAGCTTCTCCGATAGTAGTAAACATTGGAATTGCTTTAGATATCTTATCGCAATAATCATAAGGATAATCTAAAACTCGTCCGGCGTCGCGAACGGCAGCGCGGGCAGCCATCGTCCCAAAAGTAATAATTTGAGCGACATGATCAAAACCATATTTTTCTTGGACATAACGTATAACTTCATCACGCCTGGCATCGGAAAAATCGGTATCAATATCAGGCATAGAAATACGCTCTGGATTTAAAAAACGCTCAAACAATAAGTCATACTTAATCGGACAAAGATTAGTAATTCCCACCAAGTAACAAACCAAGGAACCAGCAGCCGATCCCCGGCCCGGTCCGACAGCTATCTTATTATCTTTAGCCCAATTAATAAAGTCGGCTACGATTAAAAAATAGCTTGGCCAACCCATTTTGGACACTACTTCTAATTCATAATCTAATCGTTCTCTGTAAACACTATCAATTTCTTCATAGGTTTTTCCGTAACGCTTCTTCAAACCCTCTAAACATAAGTGCCGCAAATAAGAGTTGCCATCAAAACCATCAGGTACTTCAAAATAAGGCAGTTGAATATTGCCTAGTTCAATCTCAACATCGCACATTTCGGCAATTTTTAAAGTATTGGCAACAGCCTCTGGCACGTCTTTAAAAATCTCTTGCATCTCTTCGCTGGGTCGTAAAGAATAATTTCCGCCAAGCATCGACATTCGATTACTGTCGTCTTTTTTGCTTTTATTTTGAAGGCAAAGCAAAATATCCTGAGCTTCATCATCAGTTTTTTTAGTATAATGCGAGTCATTAGTAGCCACTAACGGTATCTTTAATTCTCGACTAAACTCAATTAATTTTGCATTAACTTTGGCCTGTTCATGTAAATCGGGATGATCTTGTATTTCTAAATAATAATTATCCTGACCAAATAAATCATTAAATTCTTTGGCTCTTTTTTTAGCCTCATCATATTTTTCTTTAATGACTAACTGAGCTATTTCCCCGCCTAAGCAGGCCGAACAAGCGATTAAACCTTCGTGATACTGCTCTAAAATTTCCCAATCGACACGCGGCTTATAATAATAACCCTCCATGTGAGCCAAAGAAGTCAATTTTAATAAATTTTTATAACCGATGTTATTTTTAGCCAAAAGCAACAAGTGATGGCTTACCTTTTCACCGCGGCTATAGGTTCTGTTGTGTCTTGACCCAACTGCTACGTAAGCTTCCATGCCGATGATTGGCTTTATACCAGCCTTTTTAGCTTTTTGGAAAAATTCTACAATACCATACATTACTCCATGATCAGTTAAAGCAATCGCTGGCGCTCCATCTTCTTTGGCAAAATTAACAATATCGTCAATCTTAGAAAGACCGTCGAGTAAAGAATAATGGCTATGGACATGCAGATGGACAAAACTCATATTAATTATAATTTAGCTAATTCTTCCCTAACTACCACTCTATCATCCCAAGGTATTTTTTCTCCATTAGCTATACATATTGCTTGTTCATTTCCTTTGCCAGTAATTAAAATCATATCACCTGGTTCGGCTAATTTAAGCGCTCTATTAATAGCTAAACGCCGATCATTAATTTTCAACAATGTTTCCCCTTCTATTTTGCCAGCTTTTTCAGCTCCAATAGCAACCTGATCTATTATAATCAAAGGATCATCATCGTATGGATCTTCATTAGTAATAATAACCACATCAGCATTCTCACCGGCAATTTTGCCTAAAACAGGCCGTCTGGCTATATCCCTACCACCGCCGGTAGCGCCAAGTACGTGAATTATCTTATGGTGCGCTGAAATTTTGATTGTTTCATAAAGCTTTTCCATTGCTTTCGGCTCAAAGGCATAATCAACGATAATGGAAAATTTTTGACCTTCTTCAATTTTTTCTAATCGGCCAGGAACGCCAGTTATTTTTTCTAAACCATCTTTGATAGTTTCCAAAGTTAAACCAAAAGACAAGCCGACCGCTACAGCCGTCAGAGCATTGGCAACATTAAATTCTCCCAAAACCTTAAAATTAAAACGTGGCTCTTTACAAACACCCCTTTCACAAATATTAAACAAGGTACCCTTATTAGTAACAAACAAATTAGTAGCGACAATTTCTTTAAAACTATGGTCCTTTAACTCAAGCTCATTAGCCTCGACATCAATAGAGTTTTTAATCTTTTTATATTGAACTTTTTGCTCCGCCCAAAAATTTAAAAAATAATCCTTATGCTCATCATCGCCGTTAACAATAATAGTTTTTTTAACTCGATTAAGCGATAGTTTTTTTAATCCGGACTCAACTTTCTTAATAGTTTTATCAGCATTTATATATTTAGTCTTACATTGCTTAAGATGGGCAAAAAGCATACCTTTTGTTTCCTTGTATTTTTCAAAACTACCGTGAGACTCAATGTGCTCAGGGTAAAGACCAGTAAAAACCAAGGTGTCATAATTAATAAAGCGGTGCCGATATTGGACTATACCCTCTGAAGTTGTTTCAACAATAGCAAACTGACAACCATTCTTAACCATTTTATCTAAAAGTTTATAGGTAAAAAAACGCCCAACCATAGTCATCTTCTTTTCGTTAGTCCATTCTTTTTCACCATCGCCAAACATAGCCGTCGAAGTAAAACCAACTTTATAGCCAGCTGATTGCAAAGTTTTAGCAATGAAATAAACACAGGTTGTCTTGCCGGTAGTACCGGTAACGCCGATAACAATCATTTTTTGTGATGGCGATTTATAAATAATATTGCCTAACAAACCGATGCTAAAATGATAAATTGGCCAAAGAAGATTCCACAGCTTTTTCGGTATTATTTTTTTTATTTTTATCAAAATTTTATTCATAACTTTAAAATTTACGCCTTATTGCCCTGAGTTTTTTGTATAAATTATAGTAGCCTGAATTAATAACGAAATCAAATGTACCGGCGTATTCTTTGATAATTCCGCCAAAGCCATTTTTAAAACGCGTTACACCCGGCCATTTATGCTCGTCAATGCCATAAAAATCATATCTTAAAAAACCTAATTTTTTAGCTAAACGTATTAAAAACCAATGCAAAGCATAAGGAGCCATTAAATTACGATTAGCACTAGAAGATGCTCCGTGCAAATAAGTTACTGTTTTACCAACAAAAGAAAAAATTCCAGCGGCGATTATCTTATGATTCCAAATAGCAACATAAAGTTTGAATTTACCATTACTACTATCTAATATTTTTTGATAATGGTTTTTACTATGAACCCCAAAAGCATCTCGGCTACCAGTCTCTTTCATTAATTTCCAAAACTCATCAAATTCATCTCTTTTGGCTTCGCGAACAATCAAATTTTTTTTCTCGCTTAATCTTATATTATATCGAGTTTTAGAATGCATTGCTTCTAAAAGATTATTTTCTGAAAAACGAAGATCCAAATACAAGGTTTTGGCTGGCTGTAAATCAATCGTTTTAACAAAATCATCCAAAGCGCATTTTTTTAAGTCATTTAAATCAATATCTGGTTCAAGTCTCCAAAATAAACAATTTTTATAATTAATCGACAAAAAATCACTTAAAAAAACCAAACAGTCTTTTTTTTGTTCGGCAGTAATATCATTAACAAACAACGGACTTCGCGGTGAATAAAAATATTTCCAAATTAAAGCTCTTTTTTCAAGTAAGATTGCTGCGGCCAAGGCTTGCCCATTATCATTTATTACCGCTAAATACCTGGCTGGTTTATTAATCTTCCCCCATTCAAACGAATGAAGAAAGTCAGCTTCGGAAAAATTATTTAAAAAATTTTCCCAAGCTATTTCATTATCTAAAAATTTTATCCTCATATTATCCTTAAGGCCTCTCTAATCCTTTCTTGGCTAGTCCCTGATTTGGCTTGGCGTAGCGCTTCACGGGCTTGGTTAGCGCTATAACCGAGTGCCATTAAAGCTTCAATTTCTTCTAAAATTGCGCTGCTATTATTAACATCGTTAGTGGCAATTGGCAGACAATCAACTTTTTCTCTCAGCTCAATTACCAAACGTTCAGCCGTCTTTCTACCGATGCCGGAAACTTTAACCAAGGGGGCATGATCACCCATGGCGATAGCCATTTTTAAATCATTAATTTTAGCAGCCGATAATATATTCAAAGCTGATTTAGGGCCAACACCAGACACAGAAATTAATAATTCAAAAAAATTTAATTCTTCAAAAGAAGAAAAACCGTATAACGATTGGCCATCTTCTTTAATATGATGGAAAAGCCATAAATTCGCCTCCGAGCCACGCGTTAAAATTGCTGCTAAATCAGCATTAACCCAAACCTTGTAACCGAGACCATTGTTTTCGATTACAACATAAACTTGTCTATTTTCTAAAATTTTTCCTCTTATATGTGCCAACATAACCAAATATTTAATAAATTTTTTTACACCTACTGACCTCTTCTTAAGGCAGCCACCCTTTCGCTAATCGGAGGATGTGTCATAAACAGTTTAGTAAAAAAGCCAACTTTAGCATCAGTATCACTCTTAAAGGGACTGGCTATATAAGCATGATCTGTGGCTCGATTAGCAACTTCCAACGGTTCTGAATCGGCTGATATTTTTTCCAGAGCGGCGATTAATCCTTCTGGATCCCTGGTTAAAAGTACTCCAGCCGAATCAGCCACAAATTCTCGTTTTCTTGATATAGCTAATTGTATAACTTGAGCGAACAAAGGAGCTAAAATAGCTAATACCAAGGCAACCACCATTAAAATTATTTGCAGTTGACCATTATCTCTGTCGTTATCATTATTAGATTTTTTGCCACCAAAAAAAGTAAAGCGCAAAGACCAGTCGGCCAGCAAAACAATGATGCCGACTAAAACCGTAGTAATAGTGGCAATCAAAATATCCCTATTACCGATATGGGACAATTCATGAGCAATCACACCTTCTAGTTCGCGCTTATTAAGTTTCATCAACAAGCCCTTGGTTATGGCAATAGAAGAATGCTTTTCATCTCGTCCGCAAGCAAAAGCGTTAGGCGCGGTATCATCAATGATATAAATTTTTGGCATTGGCAAGCCGGCTGTTATACACAAATTTTCCACACTATGATACAAATCACGATTAGACTCATGATCAATCTTTATAGCCCCACTCATCGTAAGCATTATCTTATCACCGCTATAATAAGCGATTAAAGGCTGTATAATACCTAAAGCAACCGCTAAATAAAGAATGGCTTGATTCTGAAAATAATAACTCAAAAACCAGCCAAAAAAAACAATAAAAACAGCAAAGCCTGACAATAAAAGCCAGGTTTTGCGTTTATTAGAATCAATATTAGTGTATAAAGTAGCCATAAACTATACTGTTTTAGAAAGAATTAAATCACCATTTAAGACTTTGGCAAAAGTTTCAACATCATTGTAAACATTAAAAGAATTAATCGTGTCTGGCCAAAACGGATCACCAAACCAGCCTGGACGATTAATAGCGATATTGGCAAATTGGTTAGCCCATTGTTTACCAACTCCCAAGGCCAACGCTTCTGGCAAAGAACTTTCAAACATGGTTGGATTTTTATTAACCACATTAGCCGACAAGATATTTTCAGAAACTTGCGAACTTAACAAATAATTTATATAACCTGTTATTTCAATTTCCGCCTGTAATTGATTTTTAGTTTTAGGGGGAATTGATAAGCCAATTAAGAAAATCACCAAACCAGACAAAATCAAACTAACTTCAAAAACAAAGGTTAAACTAAACAGGTAGGTTCCAATCATACCTATGGCTGATAGAATGATAGCGGTCAAACCAGCAAAAATTCTTCTGATGCCAGGATTTTTATATAAATGTTCTTTAGTAATCAAGCTATTTTTAACTCCACTAATTATTTCTGGCATTATTTCAATTAATTCATTTTGCCAAACCGATAATAAGACAGATTCTCTCTCGCTAAACAAACTATTTAAAATCGACATATCAAAATCATTAGCCATTTGACCGTATTGCCTTCTTTTTATAATCCAATAATCGCCAATTCCTTCATTATTTTTGGTCAATTCAATTGTTAAATAACCCTTATTGGCCAAGTAAAAAATTTCTGTCGCTACATCATATCGATTAATTGAACCGTTCTTTAAATAAGTCATCTCCAATAAGGCTAAATCTTCAGGCGGGTTGTTCCTGAAACTACCTATTTTTTTAACAATTTTTTTCTTACGCCATAAAAATCCTATCAATAAAGATAATAACGGCGTGCAAGCTGCCCAATTATCAGAGGCAAACATCTTAAATTTCATCCAAGCAGTAAGCTGAATCATTAAATCGCTCGGAAAAGCTAATGAAATATTAAAATCTTCACCTGAATATAAATTACTTGGCGTAGAATATTCTGCTATTACTCCGTTATTATCGGTTGTTATTTTAGGTGAGCAGCGAATATTTTTGTCTAACAGACCATACAAACATTCCCCGCTTAAATTGCTTGCGGTGGATTTTTCTGGTAATAATAAAATTATTTTTGCTTTAACCGTATTAATCCTCCAGCCGCCGCCATTGACATTCCATTTAAATTCGCTATTTCCGCCATTATCTTTGATAGCATTTTCAATTCGATAGGTTACATAAAATATCTTTTTTCCTGAGAAAGGTTTTCCTTCGCTGTAAATAGTCAATCTAGTGTTGCCATTCTTATTTGATATTTTAGTTTTGTATTCAACACCTTTATCATCTTTAACGGCTGCGTCCTTTATCCGTATCCAATAAGCTTTGTCGTTAATTTCATAACGATTTTGAAAGTCCCTAAAAATTTCATTTCTTTGAACTCCACCAAAGTTATACTTCAAATTTTCCGACACCATTACTACACCATCTTGGCGAATATTAACTATAGACGAAAAATCTTCTATTTCTTCAACAGCAACAACTGCTTTGCCGTAAACAAGACAAAGTAAAACGCAAATCAAAATTGTAAACCTCCTTAATAACGCCATATAATTGCGTTTTTAATATGAATTAGAACTTAACATCGACAGTCTCACGTTCGGCGGAATTTTCGATTTCAAAAAATTTACGAGAAGAAAAACCAAGCATTTTAGAAACAAAATTGGTTGGAAAAACTTCAAGCTTGGTGTTAAAATCACGCACGTTTCCGTTATAGAAACGACGAGCGGATTGAATCTTATCTTCAGTGTCAGTCAATTCTTTTTGCAATTCCAAAAAATTGGTATTGGCTTTTAAATCGGGATAACTCTCCGATAAAGCAAAAATTGATTTTAAGGTGCTGGATAATTCATTTTCAGCCGCCATTTGTTTAGCCATGTCGCCTGATTTTTCTGCTGACAAAGCAGCATTTCTCGCTTCAACCACTTTTGTCAAAGTTTTTTCTTCATGAGCAGCATAGCCTTTGACTGTTTCTACCAAATTAGGGATAAGGTCATAACGTCTTTTAAGCTGAACATCAATGTCTGCCCAGGCTTCATCAACTCGATTCTTCAAACGGACCAATCCGTTAAACACAGCTATCATAAAGATAGCTAACAAGGCAATAATGCCTAAGGTAATGTATAATCCTGTCATATTTTTTCTCTGGCTCTTTGGCCATTATTAAATTGTTTATTAATTTATCTTCTTAATACCTAAATTAAATTTAGTTTCATCAAGTTTAACTTCGATTGTCAAAAGTAAACCGGCCTCCATGGAATTAATAACTGATTTGGAAACAGTCGAATTCATCAAACTAGCTGATTGCTTATTTAACACGTCAGCTATTAAGCCGCTGGCATCGTGATAAATAACAATCTCATCATTAACAGTTAATTGACCACTTTTCCTTAATAAATTAATGTGTCGAATTAAGTCACGTTCCAGACCTTCTGCTTTAAGCTCTGGCGTAATCTTGGTATCTAATTTAATGCTTAACTTTTCTTCGCCAGAAACTAACGTAATACTTTTTATATTTAATTCATCTTTAATAATATCTTCGTATTCAGCTGGTAACTGACAATTAAGCACTTCCATACTAGATAGTGGCTGACGGATTTTTAATTTAGCTTCATCGCGCGCAACCAAACCAAGCTCAACTACTTTACGAGCAATCAACATTTCGGCTAAAATTTTATTTTTTTCATCAGCTAACGGTTCGGTCTTGTTCCAGTCTACCAAATGAACGGATTTAGCTTGATTATTAAAATTATAACCAGTTGTTTTTTGCCATAAACTTTCTGCTATAAAAGGAGCAAAGGGCGCCAAAAGCTTAGCTAATTCAGTTAAGACAAAACGCATCGTAGCGACTGCTTCGCTGGACTCGCGCAAACGATCCCTGGAGCGGCGCAAATACCAAGTAGACAGCTCGTCAATAAATTCAGTAATCGGCCTGACTGCTTTAGGCAGATTATATTGCTCCATCGCTTTTTCAACTTCAAGGTTTAATACCTGCCAACGAGCGATAATCCACTTATCTAAAATATTTTTAGACTGCGGTAAAACTGGTTCCAAGCTGTCTGCGGTCGACTGATAAGTTTCATAAAACTTATAAATATTCCAAAGCAGCATGATATTTTTGCGTAAACTTTCTTCAACGCCTTTTTCAAAAAAATTAAAATTTTCGGCTTGCATCACTGGACTGGAAAGCAAATATAAACGTAAAGCATCAGCGCCATATTTATCTAAAACAAACATCGGGTCAGGATAGTTCTTAAGTTTCTTAGACATTTTCTTGCCGTCCTCAGCCAAAGCAATACCATTAACAATGACATTTTTAAAAGCTGCTTTATTCCATAAGCCGTTAGCGATAATATGCAAATAATAAAACCAACAACGTGTCTGATCTACGCCTTCCGCAATAAATTCAGCCGGAAAATTACTCTCAACATATTCTTTGTTTTCAAAAGGATAGTGATGTTGGGCATAAGGCATCGAGCCTGATTCAAACCAGCAATCCAAGACATCAGGAATACGCTTCATTTGGCCGTGGCAGCTATAGCATGGAATAGTTACTTTATCGACTATATGTTTATGGAGATCATTAACTTCAACGCCGCTTAACTCTTTTAATTCTGCCACTGAACCAACACATTTAATTTCGCCGCAAGCGCAACGCCAAATCGGCAAAACACCAGCCCAAAATCTCTGGCGGCTAATCGACCAATCTCTGGCTCCAGCCAACCATTGGCCGAAGCGGCCAGCCTTAATGTGATTAGGCGACCAATTAATAGTTTCGGCTGTTTTCAGAGCTTGATCTTTTATTTTAGAAACATTAACAAACCAAGAGCTGGTGGCGTAATTCAACAATGGCGTATCACAGCGCCAACAATACGGATAACTATGTTCATATTTAGCTTTGGCAAACAATAAATTTCTAGCGGCTAAATTTTTAATTATTTCGATGTCAGTTTTAGTGGGGTCTTCAGTTGGCTTAACTTGCAAACCGGCAAATTCTCCGGCTTCAGCCTTAATAAAACCATCCATGCCAACATGTTGAACAAAAGGCAAATCATAAACAAGGCCCAAATTTAAATCATCCTCGCCAAAAGCCGGCGCGATGTGAACCACTCCGGTGCCATCAGTTGTAGTGACAAAATCAGCCGTCACTATCTTCCAACCATTATCATGTTTAGGTAAATCGGCCCGCTTAGCATAGTAACCATAGAGAGGTTCGTATTTAAGACCAACCAACTGTTCTCCGATAAACTTATGTTCTATGTTGTAATCTTTATCTTTAAAAACTTGTTCAATTAAATCTTTAGCTAAAATATAAAACATTGAATCACTTTTAACTAACACATATTCGATGTTCTTGCCGACCGCCAAAGCGACATTGGCAATCAATGTCCAGGGCGTAGTTGTCCAAGCCAAGACAAAAGTATTATCGTCAACTGTAAAATCGCCTATTTTTTGACCAACGCTTAGTTTAAATTTAGCAATCGCTGACAAATCTTTGACATCACGATAACCTTCTGCCACTTCTGATTGCGATAAAGTTGTTTCGCAGCGCGGGCAAATATGCATTGAACGATAACCTTCGTAAATCAAACCTTTATCCCATAGTTCTTTAAATGTCCACCAAACAGACTCCATGTAAGACAAATCCATCGTCTTATAAGCATTCTCCATATCCACCCAGCGTCCCAGACGATTAATTACCCTTTTCCAATCATCAACATAGCCAAAAACTTTGGAGCGGCAAGCTTCATTGAATTTATCAACGCCAAGCGCTTCAATATCTTTTTTAGATTTATAACCCAATTCTTTTTCAACAATATTTTCAATCGGCAAACCATGGCAATCCCAACCCCATTTACGATCAACCCGATAGCCTCTCATCGTCCAAAAACGTGGCACAACGTCTTTCATTAAACTAGCTACAATATGGCCATAATGAGGAGTTCCGGTCGCAAAAGGCGGCCCATCATAAAAAACATAACTGCCATGTTTAGCTGATTTTGTTAAAGATTGCTCAAAAGTCTTAGACTTATCCCAAAAATCTAAAACTTCTTCTTCTATAAGCGAAAATTGCCCTTTTTTTTGAATATTATCCGACATACTAAAATCAATATTTTTCCTTATTTATTTAAGAATTTTAAGCTAAAAATAAGCTTTTGTCAAAATATATTGACATTATAAATAAATAATGTTATGGTGGATAAAATATCTTAGCAAAGATATCAAATAACAGTGTTTTTTAACAATTTACGAGGTTAATCGTGGGACTCATTAACAAAATACGTGAAAAACTTGGATACTCTGAAACAGCCACTCCGGACATGTCCGGAAACAACGAAAGAGCCGAGCGAATCAAAAAGGTTGAAACAAAAGAAAGTGCGCAAAAAAAACAACACAAAAAAACATCAACCAAAGCCAACAAAAAGCTAACGCTGCATCACAGAACCACATCAAAATAAAATGAAAACCCTGCTCAAAAAATAATTAATGATTCTTAAATCTTTAAGAGGCTATAATGAAAACAGGATTATTAAGCTTATCACAAAACACTGAAAACGAAAAAATCATGGGAATTTTTTGCCCAAAAAACTATTCGGAACAAAACCGATTTACCGAAGAAATGATTTTATCGGAAATCAAAAAACCAATTCATCATCACCGCAAAAAATATTTAAAAGATCCTCAACAAAAGACTAAACCAAAACCGCCCAAACACCCAAAAAATCCCAACAAAATTTACGTGAAAGAAAAACAAGTTCGCGATTACCGCAGAAAAAAATAAGTTCGTTTCAAAAAACTAAAAAACCCTGTATCAAAATGATTACAGGGTTTTAATTTAAAATCTAATGTTTATTTTCCGCTATCGCCTAATTTTCCTTCACCTCTTTCAGAGGATATCTGTTGTAAATCTTCTAAATTAATTTCTTCAATTTCCAGTTTTGGCACAACTATAATCAAGGCCTGGGCAATCGCTTTTTCATAAGGATAAACCAAATATTTATCAGCCGAAAAATCAGCTATATTTTTAGCGATTACCAGCGGTTTAATGCCAGTATTGGTAAGCGGTACCAAAATTTCTCCCCGATAACCACTATCAATTATACCAGCCCGCTGGCCAATTCCCTTGGAACCGGTTGAACCTCTTTCTTTTAAAACCATAACATAATCCAGAGAAAAAGCTGAATGCAGACCGGTCGGAATCAACTTAGTCTGATGCGGTTCTATGATTAAAAAAGCTTCATCAAAACAGGCGTAAATATCATAGCCAGCATCTTCTAAACGCTTACTTGGAATTTTGGCTTCTGGACGTGCTTTAGCAAAATATAGTTTATTTTTAATCATACTCATTATCTCACTCTAGCCAAAACTTTTTCTAAAGCAGTCGGCAAATCAATTGAATATTGTTTGTAGTCTCCGGCTAAATTATAAAAACCAAGACTGAGTGATGCTAAAAAAATATTATTAAATAATAATTTTTTATTTTTTATTTTAGTAGCCGCAGTGGCGTAAATGTTATCGCCAACAATTGGATTGCCATAGGCGGCTAAATGGCAACGGATTTGATGTGTGCGACCCGTTTTCAAGTCAACATCCAGCAAAGTATAATTTACAAAACGACGATTAACGCTAAATTCCGTGATAGCTTTTTTACCTTCGCTAGCCACGGGTCTGGCGGCCATCTTGCCACCTGACGTTGATCGTTCAATTGGAAAATTAATTACGTCTTCGTTTTTAATAATTTTGCCATAAACTAATGCTTGGTATTGTTTTTTAACCAAACGTTGTTTAAATTGCCGTTTAAGATCATCAAAACTAGCTTGCGTTAAAGCCATAATAATCAGGCCGCTAACCGCCTTATCAAGTCGATGTACAATACCTGGCCGCGACGGATCATCACCAATCTTAGCTGCTTCAGGATGACGCGCCAACAGCCAATCAACCAAAGACGGACTGCGACGAACTGACAAAGCGCCTGGCCTTTCAATCGGATAATGGACAATCATACCAGCCGGCTTAACCACAACAATATAATCTTTAGTTTCTTCGATAATCTCGACTTTATTACTCAAATCCACAATCGGGCGATTAATATTTTTTGGCGCTACATCAATTAAGGTTGTTGAAATATTGACAATATCGCCAGCTCTCAAAACATAACTCTGTTTAATTTCTTTATCGCCAACCTTCACCGCCCCGGCCTTAATCAATTTAACAATTTGGCTCCTTGATTCTTTCTTTAATTTAGTTGACAACCAAGCATCTATTCTTTGACCTAAATCAGATTCTTTAACAATGATTTTTTTCATATTTTTATCCTATAACACTAAGCCATTCGGCTTGTCTAGCTTCTAAAGAAAATTCTTGACGTGATTTTTGCTCGGCAGCTTCGCCTAGTTTTTGTCTTAGTGTTTTATTCTTAGCTAAATTCAATAAAATTGCAACCGATTCATCAATTTGTTCAAAATTAATGATTTCACAATTTTTATGAGGAACTAAATAATCAGCTAATACTGCTGAATTTTCAGCCAAAGTCGGCAATCCAACAAAGCCAGCTCTGCTAATCAACGATAAATCAGAGAGACTGGGTTGTCGGCTAGTAATCATAAAAACATCAAAAAAAGAATACCAACTATTCAGACTTTTGCGATCACCAACTAAACACACCAAACTATCTATTTCCATTTTTTTTACTAACCAAGCAATTTTGTCTTTTTCACTGCCTGAGCCGATAACTACTAACTGAATTGGGCAGCCAAGTTCAAGCGCCCGAACAATCATTTTTAAAACTTCTTCTATTCTCTGCAAGCCGGAAAGTTCAACAACTGTTCCTATTATCAGCGCCGGCTTCATCCCAGTTAAACGTTTAGGTAAATAATTATTGCTTTCTTTGCTAATCGGCAAAAATTTAAAAGCTGGATTGACCACGCTCAAAGAAACTTCCGGCCAAGCTAAATCTAGTCGCTGCTTTTTAGCTTCAGATGACAAACAAATTACTTTAGCGCCAGTTGCGTTGTAAGCTAATCTCGCCAGCAATTTGTTATTAAGATTTAAATATTTTTCTTCTGGCACTTCTAACCAAATAATTTCTAAATTCAGAGAATCAAGCCGATGGGAAAAGAAAATTTTTTCCTTTAAACCAAGCATAATAATCTTAGCAATTCTATTTTTTTTAATAAACCTTCTCAACCTTAACCAGCGAAACGGACTGCTAAAATTATTTAAACACACTGTTTTATCCTTAAAATTTTTATAAAAATCTAATCGATTCGATATAATCGACAACTTGCTATTCGTTCCAGTTAACAGCAAAAAAATATCCTCTAAGCAATCGGTTTTGTAATCACTGCTATCAATCAATAAAATATGTTTCATAAACTATTTGTCATTGGGCCGTTTTGATTACGACCGACAAGAGACTTTAGGTCATTGATCGATAAGCCACCGCTTAAAATCATCAGAACAAAATACAAACTCCCGCCGAATAAAATTGCTAACACTAACCAAACGCCATTAAGCGGAATAAAATAATTAATCAGATACAAAACAGACGACATGGTTAGCGAGGCTAAAATTATTTTCCTAAAAATATTTAAAGCGGGAAAGAAAGACAATTCTTTTTTGACGGCAATAATTGATCCGATTAAAATCAAAACTTCGCTATAAACAGTTGTCCAGGCTGCTCCGTAAATGCCATATTTATTAATAGCCAACCAATATAAAGGCAAGGCGGTAATAGCCGTGATAAGATAATAAATTATTAATTTCTTTTGTTTGTCAGCTGCTACCATTAAATGAGTGAAAAAACAGCTCATAAAAACAGCTCCAATAGCTAATGATAAAATAGCTAAAATCGGGCCGGTGCCACTAAATTTTTCTCCAGCAACTAGACGCATAATAGGCTCCGCCAGTACGATTCCGCCAGCTAATAGCGGACAACAAGCTAAAGCGATAAGATTAAAAAATTTCTGAGCAATCTTTTTAAATTCATTTTTATTATTAATACTTATGGCGGCGACTAATAACGGTAAAATTATACCAGCAAACATAAACGGCAAACTGACTAAAACATCAACCACCTTATAAGCCGCTCCATACAAACCGACTTCTTCGCGGCTTCTTAAAATAGATAAAAATAAAGCGTCGGCTTTCAAATAAATAAGATTTAAGACGATAGTTGTTAACAACGGCCAAGCGCGCTGAAAAATTTCTTGCCAAACTTTCAAATCAAAACGAAAACCGACTTTAACAAATTTTCTTGATAAAAAATAATGCAATATAAAACTGACTGCGTTGGAAAGAAACATTACTAAAATGATACCAAACAATGATCCGTCAAACATCGCCACCAACCAAAAACCGACTAACAAAATAAATCGACTAACGATTTCGGCGATGGCAATTTTATCTGTCCGCAGATACTTCTGAAAAATAGCGACAAAAATCTGATTAAAATTATTAAAAGCGAAACAAAGCGCTGCTAACCAGATACCAGTTTTTATTGATTGACTATAATTTGAAAAAGTTACTACAATCGGGGCTAAACTGATTATCACTAACGAAGACACAAGTCTGAAAGAAAATAAATTAGAAACAGTCGCCTCCTCATCAACATTAACTTTATTAATCATCTGACTTGCTACCAAAGTTAAGCCAAAATCAGCTATAATGGCAAAAATTGAAACAAAAGTTATGATAATTGTATAATCGCCAAAACCGCCCGGCCCTAAATAACGAGTGATAACAGCGATAGCTAAGATTCCTAAAACAGTACCGGCTATCTTGTTAACAACTTGGACTAAAGTATTAGCGGCAATTTTTTTATTTAAACTCATCTTTTTGTTTAAATTAAGCCAATAAATTGACTAAAAATATTTTTTAAGCTATATTAATAGCAGTTTTATTATAACAAACCCTATGCAAATTAACAAAATTAGCCAAAAATGTAAAACATTACTGCCAATTATTGTTTTATCGTTTTTAATCATTCCGTCAATCACCTTAGCCGATTCAGAAAGTGATTGGATTAATAAAGTTGAAAAAAATATAACACCAATGAAGTCGGTTTTTGGCGTTGAAGAAAAACCTAAGGATATCCGAGTGCTGGTAGCTGATATAATACAAGTCTTCTTGGGGCTCTTAGCCACTATCTGTATTGTTTTAATAGTAACTGCGGGCATGAAGTGGATGTCTTCTCAAGGTAATTCCGTCAAAATAGATGCCGCGCGCAATACGATTGTGGCGGCGGCTGTCGGTTTGGGTATTATTTTAGCTGCTTTCGCTCTAACTATTTATATTGGCCGTTCAGTCGTTGGCGTGACTACTGACGATGTAAGCAACCAACCTCAAAATTCTGAGTATTAAATAATATGGATCAAACTTCCTATCGCATTGGCATTGATATTGGCGGAACTAAAATGTGCGCTGTTTTGATGTCTGGCGAACAAGTCATTGAACACTACACCTTATCAACACCGACCGATAACTTAAAAAAATTTTTAACCATAGTCAAAGCTCTTTTAGACCCACTGTTTGATAAAGCCAAAAAGAACAACAAAAAGATTGAATTTATCGGGGTGGGTATAGCTGGAGTAATTTCTTATAAAAAAAATTGCGTTACCGACTCCCCTAATCTGCCGATAATAATCAACGTCAAATTATTAGAAGAAATAAAAAAAGTTTTGAATTTAGACATACCAATCAAATTAGATAATGACGTTACTTGTTTCACTAGGGCTGAAGCTAAATTTGGCGCCGGCAAAAAGATGGATAATATCTATGGCATTACTATTGGCACTGGCATTGGTGGCAGTTGGTATAAGAACGGACACACCTATAAAGGCGCTCATGGCGGCACAGGAGAACCAGGCGCCATGCTGGTTGATTTAGAAAATAAAATAACTCTAGAACAGGCTTATCAAAAACTAACCCAAAATAATCCCAGAGTGATGGCACAAGAAGCTTATCAGGGCGATCCTTTGGCTGAACAAATTTTTCAAGAATTGGGAGAATACTTAGGATTAATCTTTGCTAATTTAGTTAACATTATTGATCCTAATGTCATAATAATCGGCGGTGGAGTAGCTAGTTCATCTGATTTATTCTTATCCACTGCGCGACAAGCCATGGTTAAATATATAGCTAACCCTGATGCTAAAAAAATCAAAATAATCAAATCAAAATTAGGCGAAATTGCCGGAGCAGTAGGGGCGGCTGTTATGACCGACGAGTAATCTGGTTTTAAATTTTAAGTACTTCAAACAATAAAAAACTGCTCAAACTTTTGAGCAGTTTTTTATTATACTTAGTCTTTATTCTTTATTTTATTTTTAATTTCCTCTATAAAAATTTCTTTACTAAGCAAGCGTGTTTCACGGCTACCGCGATCACGGATAGCTAAATCGGCTGACCCCATCTCTTTATCACCAATAACTAAAGAATAGGGAACCTTTTCTTGAGCCGTCTTTCTTATCTTGTTGCCAACCGTCTCATTTGCTTCATCAATTTCAACTCGAAAACCATTAAGCCTAAATTCTTCAGCTAAGGCTCGACAATGTTCGATATGAGATTCTCCCACTGGCAATAGTTTAATCTGTACTGGTGATAGCCAAACAGGAAAAGCGCCAGCATAATGCTCAATCAAAAGCCCCATGAATCTTTCAAACGAACCAAATAATGCTCGGTGCAGCATATATGGCTGTTCTTTTTCTCCTTGGAAATTAGTAAATTCCATTTGGAATCTTTCAGGTAAGTTAAAATCAAACTGCAAGGTAGAACATTGCCATTCACGTCCCAAAGCATCTTTAATCTTGAAATCTAATTTGGGTCCATAAAAAGCTGCCTCCCCCTCTTCTTCTTTAAAATTTAAACCCTTTTCCAGAGCGACGCTTCTTAAAACTGATTCAGAAAAATCCCAGCCTTCATTACTTCCCGCATATTTTATCTTATTCTTTGGATCTCTTAGCGACAGATAAACATTAACATTATCAGGATTAAAACCAAAAGCTTTGTAGATAAAAAGAATAAAATCAATTACTTTTTTTAATTCATCTTTGACTTGCTCTCGTGTGCAAATAATATGAGCATCATCTTGAGTAAAGCCACGCACTCTGGTTAAACCAGATAATTCGCCTGATTTTTCATAACGATAAACAGTACCGCACTCTGCCCAACGTATCGCTAAATCACGATAACTTTTAGGCTTCTGTTGAAATAACATAACGTGAAACGGGCAATTCATTGGTTTTAATAAATATTCTTCTCCGCCATCGTTATTATTTTTGCTGTCAGTTTGAGTTTCGGCTAAACTTTTACCAATTTCCAAAGGTGGATACATACTATCGCTATAAAAACCCCAATGGCCAGAAGTTTCCCAAAGATGACGACTGCCGATATGAGGCGTACGAACCAATTGATAACCATTTTTTAAATGTTCTTGATACCAAAAATCCTCAATTGTTCTCCAGAGCATGGCGCCCTTTGGTAAAAACATCGCCAAACCCAAGCCAACCATAGGATCAATAGTAAATAAATCTAATTCTTTACCAAGCTTTCGGTGGTCACGCTTTTCGGCCTCTTCCATCATATTTAAATATTGATCAAGCTCCGTTTTATCAGCAAAAGCAACAGCATAGATGCGGGTTAACATTTTGTTCTTTTCACTTCCTCGCCAATAAGCGCCAGCCAGCTTAGTAAGCTTGAAAGAATCAATATTGACTTCACTTGAATCCTCTATATGAGGTCCGCGACACAAGTCTTCAAATTCGCCCAACTTATAAAAACTGACTTCGCTTTCGCCAGCTTGAGCTAAATCCTTTATTAATTCAACTTTATAAATCTGATTACTAGCCTGAACCAATGCTAAAGCTTCATCTACCCCTAAAGTTCTTTTTTCTGTTTTAAAGCCAAGTTTAATCAAGTCACGCATTTTTTGTTCAATTTTTTCTAAATCAGCTTCTTTGATGTCAACTTCATCAAAATCATAATAAAAACCATTCTCAATAACTGGTCCGATAGCAAATTTAGCTTGAGGCCACAACTCTTTAACCGCCCAAGCCATTACATGTGCCAAACTATGACGCACGTTTTCTAAATTGATTTGTTTATTCATATATTTTACTTTTATTTTACTTTTTAAATAAAAAACTCGCCCCAAAAAAACTAAAAATGTCTTTTTCTCGGGCGAGTTTTCTCCCGCGGTTCCACCTAGATTCCTGTTTAATAAAAACAGACTCTTAATTAAACTGGCTTAGAAACGGATAGACCGAATATCAGTTTAAAACTGACTTGCGTTTGGTTGACGCAACAATCACCAAATATAGCCATAATAATAGCAAATATTTTAAAAAAGTCAAAATATTTACTCAACTATAGGAATAGTGGCTAAATCGGCATTAGAAATACCTAAACCTAGTTCGCGCATAATAAAGAAAGCATCTGCTGGGCGACCAAGATAATAACGTTTTTTGTCCGTAGGATATACATACCAAGCCTCACCATTACTTTCAACCTGTAATAATATCTTGCCAGATTGAGCGTTGGTCAATTTATTATTAATAGGCATCTTGCCAATATTAACCGGATTATAACCCCCTCTAACTTCTTGAGTATCAGTAAAGCCATCGCCATCGGTATCAGGCTTATTCGGGTCAGTACCCAAGGCTTTTTCTAAATCATCCGCTAAGCCGTCGCCATCATTATCAAAACCATTAAGAGGCATTAAAGCTACTGGAATAGATGATAATTTATCAGATGAAATTCCAACCGACAATCTTTTCATAACTTGAAAAGCGTCGTCAGCTTTACCCAAAAAATAACGCTTACTATTGGCTGGATTGATATACCAAGCCTCACCGACTGATTCAACCTGCAAAACAATTCTGCCTAATAAATTCTTATTTATTTTGATATTACTTATATTTGGATTATCAATAGGTTCATTTCTTCTTTGATATAAAGAAATAGAGCCTTCATTAAGAATATATTCGAGCTTAGTATTTTTAGACCACTCAGAAGAAAATTCAGCCTTATATTCTGTATTTTTTTTGCCTTCTACCACCACAAAATATGTTTGAGGCTCATCAAGTTGATTTACGGGCGATAAAAACAAATCAACTTGGCCAATAGACGGAATCTTAAAAGAGCCAACAGTCTTATCTCGATCAATCGTTGATTGGCCATCGATATCAATTGTTTTAACAAAAACTTTAAATTTCTGACCTTGAGCCAATGAGCCGTCGCTATTTCTAAAAACTATTGAAGTTGACGGCAAAGTGCGATCAAAAACCACATCATTATTACAACCCAAAGAAATATTAAAAAACCAAAAACAAGCAAACTTAACCGATTTTCTGCAAACCTCAAGGGCATACTTGTCAGCCGGGGCAGGCGCAACAGTTATTTTACCTGTTCCGCTTTCATCTAAGTTAACACTACCTGCCTTACTGTCAGCAACTGGATTGCCATCAACGCTAATAGTTTGTTTATAAAGCGTTGCTGATAGATTACCGATAATCGTTCCGTTGGCATCTCTAAAAATTGGCCGAAAATCTGACTTTAAACTGCAACGAGATGTTTTGTAATTATCTAACTGTAAATCATAACTGTTTCTATTTTCATCTTCAATTTTAATATCAAAAAAATTCTTAATCTGCCCGTTTGGATATTTAAATTGCAAAGCATAAGTACCAGCTGGATACTGAATGCTGGCCTGGCCATTATCATTAGTAGTTAAAGACGCTAAAGTTTTTCCGGTTGCGTTAACGCTAAATTGTCCCTTTAATTGTTCTTTTAGTTCTATTTTTAAATTAGGTAAAGGATTGGCTGTACCAGTATCACGAATGGTTATTGCCAACTCGCTAAATCTAAAATCGATATAAACCCCACTCCTATCCCTAGCCTCAACACCTCTCTTAAAAAATTCACGTCCAGCCGTATCTTTAAAACCTAACGTAAACAATGCTGGAAATTCCTTCATCGCCCTGTTTACAGCGGGAACATAAAAAATTACATCACCATCTTGACCAATCTTAAGGCTGCCATATTTTGTACCAGTTATAAGCTGATAAGCCACATCTCTTTTTTCTTCATACAAAGTCACTGTCGTACCTCTTTGCAAACCGGCGCGAGAAGCATCGGTAGCTCGAACACGCAAACCGCCAAGAGTAATTGAACCGTCTTTTTCAGATCCACAAGTCAAATTATTAAGCTCATTAAAATACCAAAAATCAGCATTTTTTAAAGTTGGATTAAAAATACGCACAGCATAATTAGCTGGAGTAGCAGTGACTTTAACTTTAGCAATCCCTGAACTTAAATATTGATCTGTTCTAGCGGAACCGACTTCTTTACCTGGACGATAATTACCCTCTGAATCCATCAACTGTTCATAAATTGCAAATTTTGTCCCTGGCAAAAAATGATTATCAAAATCTTTTATTTCTAATTCAACTTTGGCTGGTTGGCAAATTTCAGCTAAAGCTAAAAATGGCAGCCACAAACCAAATAATATTAAAAATAGTTTAATAATTTTCATATAATATTTTTATTTATTATAGCACAAATAAATAAAAATTTATAACAAAAAACCGCTTTGGTTAAAAGCGGCTTTTTTTATTTATCTTAACGAGTGACTGAAATAATTTCACCTAACTCCCTGGACGAGGTTGGCACCATCACAGTGACGCGACCATTGACGGATTGAACGATTTGATAACCGATACCATTAGTATCACAATTAGCTCCTGGGCAAGAAGGGTCTTTCGGTAAAGCAGTCAGATAAGATTCATTCAGGGTTAATTCCCAAAGATTTGCCAGAGAGGCGCAAGAAGAGGATGCTACTGTTGGCGTGTTACAAATTTCTTTAGCAGTAGTAGTTATGCCAACAGGTAAAATTCCTCGATTATCCACAGCGTACTGATGAACGGCATTTAAAATAGTATTAACATTAGACCATCGTTGAGCATTTCTTGCTTGGGCTAATTGCTTAGCTGGATTAATGGCGATAATTACTACGGCCGCTAAAATGGCAATAATGCCAATAACTAAAAGGACTTCAATTAAAGTAAATCCTTTTTTTTGATTTTTGTTGTTCATAGTTTTAAGCTTAGTGCTTATTATTGAATTATTAAATATTTTTTGGTTGCCCAACCGAATTCATTTTCCTTTATCTCTATTTTACACCATTCTGAACTTTCTTCCAAGAGCCTATAAGTTTCTCCTGGCAAAATCTTAGTTAAGATCGGATAAGCTGAACCTGGCCCTTCTCTGACATTAAGCCAACCAGTTGGCGTTTCAGCCACTTTAGCTGTTTTATTATCAGATAATTGGCTTGCTGATGAAGATACATCTTCGTCAGCAGAATAAGTAGAACTCACTGTTAAAGTAGTTGAAGCTATGACTGATTGATTGGTTAAAGTTGACGAAGCGATATCTATCGAACTTGTCTGATTAATGGTGGGCGTTTGTTCAATTACTGAATTATTATTATTGTTTGTTTCCTTCTGAACCGAATAATCTTGGCTATTAACTAATTTTTTACTCAACTTCATTGGTTGATAAATTTGGCTATAAATCAAATATATTAAAATAACTAAACAAATTACGGCAAAAATAACTGCGGCAAAAAATTTAAAACTAAATTGATCGGCTGACATTTTGATAGTAGGCAAGCCCGTCTTCTTAGCATGTTGTTCATCGTCGAAACTATCATTATCTTCTGGCTTAATATTTAATAAATTGATGTGAGGAAATTTTTCATTCTTACCAAGTTTGATTAATCCCCAAACATTAGCAAAAAGTATATCAACCTTGCCTACCATACCTTCCTCAGATAAAACAAAACTGCTATCGAATTTACCAAGCACGACGTTTTTATTTAATTTATTCTTTAAAAAAAGATCGATTTCTGGTATTAAAGCCGTCCCACCAGCTAAAATTACAGTCATAATCGGCTTGTTGCTTTTTTGCTCATAATAATCAATTAAATCCTTAGTACCGGAAACCAAAATTTTTAAACGGTCTGTAATCAGATTGTGAACAGCTGAATTTTTGTCAGACAGACCTACTGTTCTTTTAATATTTTCAGCTGATTCTCGATTAATATTCATTCCGGTCATAATAGACTTGGTAATTTGTCGACCACCTAAACGAATCAAGCCGGAAAGTTTTAAATGATTTTGACTATTAAAAATACTTAAATTAGTTGTTCGATGACCAATATCAATAATTAACGAATTACCATTGTTATTATTTGATAAAAAAGCTCTTGAGAGCGACAACGACTCTATATCCAAAACAGCCAACCTTAAACCAGCGGCGGCAAAAGTTTTCTGATATGATTCCACTATCCTTTTGGGCGCGCCGGCAAAAACAACTTCTTGCTTCTTGCTGTTTTTATAAACATGATAATTCCAATAAAGATTAGAAAAATCTGTTGGCAATATTTTTTCAACTTTACGCTTTATTTCAGCTAAAATATATTTCTCCCCAAGATCGGCTGGCAAAGTAAAGGTATAAATATAAACTCTTGAGTCAGGTAAGCTGGCTAATACTTTAGCTTTGGAAAAATTTTCATTACTTTTTTTGGTGATAATATCCAAAGCTTTTTTTATCTTAAAGACAACTGATTCTGGCTGGATTATTTCGCCAGCCTCTATTAAGCCCTTAGGTATTAAAATCCTTGAATTATAAAAATGGCCGGATCTATCCATGGCGATAACCTCTATCGAATAATCGCTTAAATCAATACCTATAATTGGTTCTTGTCCGAAAAAATTAATCATATTTAAAAATCTGACAAATTTAACCATTGGCCGATTAATGGCACTGGAAACAAATCTGATATTTGGCTAATAGCTATCTTTCTGGTATATGCTCCAGTGTCTGTAATAATCGTACTATAAGCCCCAATATTGCGATTGGTTCTACCAAACCCAGAAATCAAATTGACATGACAGCTGACATCACTGTCTATAATAATACTCTCATCACCTCGATAATTCAAATCAGCCATCAACGCCGATAGACCATATTCAGCACAAGCTGAAGCAGCCAAACGAGTTTTTTCTGACTGTTCATAGATGTTAATAGTCTTTTGTCCAGAAAGCGCTTTGGTGGCAACAGCTATAGCGATAGACATAGCTAAAGCGCAAACAATTATCACGCTGGTTAAGACGACATAACCCTTTCTGGCTTGATTATTTTTTGAAATGAAAAGTTGAATAAAAAGTTTGTTCATAATTATATTCCCTTAACGGACTAAAACTGGTAGCAGCCACCGTTAATTTAACTGAAAAAATATAACTCCCTCCGGGCGGAGTGGCGTTAAAAAAGGATAACTCTTTGATCTGAACGTTGTTATCAGACAAGTAGTAAACATATTCTGACCACCACCACCCTTGTTTAACCATAACACGTTTTAAATCGGAAACATCGATAATGGTCGGGTCATTCTCCAAAGTCATCATTGATAAATCAAGCGTAGGAGAATAAGACCCAGGATATGGAGAGTTAATACTGGAAGCATCAGTGGTAATTTCTTCTATTCTGCTAAAGATAGCTCTAGCATTATCAGCCACACTTTCAATAGCATTAGCCTTAGCTTGAAAGGCTAAAACTTCTATAATCACTCCGCCGGTTAGGATTAATAATATTGCGGAAATTGCAACATAAAGGACTAATTCGATTAAAGTAAAACCTTTATTTTTATTAATTAACATAAAAAAACACTGATTTAGCAATGGTTCCGTCAGACAAATAAATTGCTACCTTATAATCATAACCACGAACACTGCCATTATATCTTAATCTTAATTCATAATTACCATAGGCTGGAATTCTATAATCATTTATGTTAATCAAGGTTCCAGAAGAAGCCGAGCCAGTCCAACGACTTGATCCATTAATCATAATCCTATTAATGGTAACGTTATTAGTAGAATAGACTTGCACTTGCGTTATAGTTAACGCTGTCGAATTGGTGTTTTTTAATCTTATTCCAACAACTTCTTTAGTACCAGAAGAACGCGCGGCGCTATAATCAATATTCAAATAAGATGATTGTCCGGCGGGTTCCCATTTAGTTAGATAAGTTGTTAAAAATAAATCTTCCTGTCTTTTGCCATTAACAGCCCAATTAACCGTTGATTTAACTAATTTAGTACGGCTATCAACATCCTGTATATTGATTTCTCTAACATAACCGTCAGTATTATCACTTGTGTCAGAAAACTGCCAAACATCATTAATAATCTTAACTCCGTGGCTACCGACTGTTAAATTATTAAAATTAATGTCCCTAATTGATCGAGTGGCTTCAATACCTTCTTTGGCAAGATATAGGGCTTTAGTTCTTTCAACTGATTGTCTCGAGGAATCATTAGCAATATATAAAAGCGAACAAACCGCAGCCATCACCATGGTAAAAACAGTACCAGCAACAAGCACTTCGGCAATAGAAAAACCTCTTTTATCGACTGATAAATCCTTCGCTATCAATTGAAATTTTATATTGCTTATTTTTATCATAAATAGTATAAGTAGTTGCGGCGCTTGATTTTCCGGTGACTTTATAAAAATTTATTTCTGGTAAGCCACTAATAGTAACTTGAGCTGGCATAATATAGACAAAATCTTCGGATGTATCACGATTAGAATAACTATCCCCTTTAAACAAAATAAAACTTGAATTGGTGATAGCTACACCAAAAGAAGAATCGTCTGCTTGATTAATAGCTAAGTCCCTAGCTTCTTTTATCTTTAAATAAAACATATCGACGGCTTTTGCAACTTCTTCTTGCCGTAAATAATCAGCAACTACTGGCGTAGTTACTCCAGCTAAAATAATCATAATAGCTATCACGAGAATAATTTCAATCAAAGTGAACCCTTTCATACTTATTTTGATAAACCACTGGTCAAGCTATAAATTGGCATGACAACTGATATGGCGATAAAAACAACACCTAAAGCAATAAGCACTAACAGTAGTGGTTCAATAATGGCTGGCAACTTCTTGGTTCTATTTTGAGTTTCTCGAGTATAATAATCAGTCAAATAAGACAATGACGCTTCCAGACTTCCGCTAGTTTCTCCCATTATCACAATACTTAAAAAATTACGCGGATAAAGTTCGCGATATTTTGTTAAAGCTTGACCAACGCTAGTGCCCCTATCTACGCTCCGCTGAGCTTGCTCAAGCGATTTCTGGTAATAAATATTATTAAGCGAGTCTTTGGCAGTAGCTATCGCCTCATTAATCGACAAGCCTCCTTTTAACAAAACCGATAATATTTGACACAAAATTGCCATATTATAATTAATAGCAATCGGCTTAACAATCGGCGCTCGCAAAGATAACCAATCTTTAATAACCTTAACAAATAAAGTTTTATTCAAAAACCAACCAGAAAACAACAAACCAATTAATAAAAAAATAGATATTAGCCAGTATTGTTGAACAAACATAGAAATAGACATCATAATTTGCGTAGATAATGGCAATTCAATTTTCAAATCATTAAACAATGGGACTAATTTTGGCAAAACATAGATAGATAAAGCGAAGCCGATACCAACAGCCGCCAAAACAACAAATTTTGGATAAAAGGTGGCTGCTTTAATTTCTTGTCGAAGTTCATTATTCTTTTCCATCCAGTCAGCCACAAAAACTAAGTTGTCTTCTAAAGTACCGCCAGTTTCACCTATTTTAACTAATGAAATAAAAATTTTACTAAAAACATTTTTGTGTTTAGCCATGGCCGACGACAAAGGACTGCCATATTCAACATCAAGTTTTATTTTTTTAATAATATTAACAAAACTTTTAGATAAACCTTGAGAATAAAAAGCTTCCAGAGCGTCATTTAAAGGGATGCCGCTTCGCAACATAACAGACAGACTTTTAGCAAAGTCTATTTTTTCTTGTTCGGAAATAGTATTAAAAATAATCATACTAACTTTTAACAGAAGTAAGCACTTCCTCTATTGTTGTTTGACCGGCAAAAACTTTGACTATTCCATCTTCAAGCATTGTCGACATACCTTTTTTTACAGCCAAAGCTCTTATATCTTCAGAAGATGATTTTTTATTAATCAACAGCCTTAAATCATCGTCAACCTCCATAACCTCAAAGACTCCGATTCGCCCAGTAAAACCTGTCTGTCCACAATAATCACAGCCCTGGCCTTTATAAAAAATCATTTTATCCAAATTTTTTTTATGGCCAATCTTTTTCAGAAAATCAGATAATTCCGGCTCTGCTTCAATTCGTTTAATCATTTTTTCATCTGGCGAAAAACTGACCTTACATTTATCACAAATTTTTCTGGCCAAACGCTGAGCTACAACAACATTGATTGACGAGGCTATTAAAAAAGGCTCTATACCCATATCTATTAAGCGAGGAAAAGTCGTTGCGGAATCGTTGGCGTGCATCGTGGACAAAAGTAAATGACCGGTCATAGCGATATTAACGGCTATATTAGCTGTTTCTGGATCCCTGATTTCACCAACCATAATAATATCTGGGTCTTGTCTAACTAAACTTCTCAGACCGTTGGCGAAGGTTAAATTTTTCTTAGGATTAATTTGAGTTTGCTGAACATGTTCAAGCTGATATTCAATCGGATCTTCAATCGTAACGATATTAACATCCGGTTGATTTAAAATCTGCAATAAAGCATACAATGTGGTGGTTTTACCAGAACCAGTCGGCCCAACAGCCAAAAGCATACCATAAGGCTTAGCTGCTGCTCGGTTAATCTTCTCTAAGTCATTGGGTTTATAACCTAAATCCTCTAAGGTTAATCGCTGAGAGCTGTCAGACAAAAGTCTTAAGACAACATTTTCTCCATTAGCTATAGGCAAAATTGACAAACGAACATCAAAATTAACATCACCTGAGTTAAAAGTAAACCGACCATCTTGAGCAGCAGCATGTTCGTCAGTTCTTAATTTTGATAATATTTTTAAACGAAAAATAATTTTCTCATGAAAAGCTTTGGGGTATTGAACTACTTCGTGCATGATGCCGTCAATGCGATAACGGATAGAAACATAATTTGCTAAAGGCTCAAAATGTATATCGGAGGCTCTGCTATCACGAGCATATTCCAAGACTAAATCAATAAATTTTACTACACTTTCTTCGGGTTTGTAACCACTTTGAAAATCATCAATCAATTTCCCTACTACACCAACTAAATCGGACTTATAAGCTTTAATCGCTTCTTTGATTACTGGTGTTGGTGCATAATAAGGTTCGACAGTCAGGCCAGATGATTTTTCTATCAATTTAAAAAAAGGATAATTTTCAGGATTAGTGGTAGCGATTTTCAAAACATCGCCCTCTTTTTCAAAAGCGATAGCTAATTGTGATTTAGCAGCCACGACATTAATATAACTAAGCATCTCGTTAGTTATCTTTATTTTAGATAATTCAACAAAACGCCAATCATAAGCATTGGCAATAATTTGCCCTAAATGGCTTTCCGATATTAAACCGAGTTCAATGAGGGCTACATCAATGGAGCTGCCTTTTTTTTCAGCCTTAGCTAAAGCTTTTTCAAAATCACCCCTGTCAATAAGACCTGGGGTAACTAAAACCTCCCTTAATTTTTTAGGCGAAATAACCATAATTATTCAAGGTGCGATTTAACCTTATCAATCATTTCCTTTAAAGAATAATCGCTTTTAATAAGATAATCGACTGCGCCAAGCTTCATTGTTTTAGAGACATCTGATTCTTGACCTAAATTAGAAACTACAATAACGGGAATATTTTTATATTTCGGATTATTTTTTATTTCTTCAAGAGTTTCAAAGCCATTTTTAATAGGCATAATCAAATCAAGAAGAATTAAATCTGGTTTTTTAGTTTCCAACATTTTTAATAATTCCTCTCCGTCATTAGCTGACTCAACTTCAAAACCAGCTCTTTTAAGGCCGTCGTGATAGGCTCGATTAATAAACTTATCATCTTCAGCTAGAATAATTAATTTCGACATAATTACATTATCTTTAACTATCCCTCCTTATTTATTAATTAATAACATTATAACACAAAAAATAATATAAAACATCATTTTTCTAAACCAACTTTACCTTCTTTCTTCTGCATACCAGTCATTGGAATTTTTACAAAAAATTCAGTGCCTTTGTCCTTTCCGTCTGATTGAAACCAAATAGATCCGCCGGATAATTCAACTATCATCTTAGCCACATAAAGTCCCAGACCAGTGCCTTCTGATTCTTTTTTAACAGCTCTATCAATTCTAAAAAATTTCTCAAACACCCTTACTCCTTCGGTGCTTTCAATACCTATGCCCTCATCTTTAACTGACAATAAATAATTATCTCCTTCTTTCTTTAAAGATACGGTAATCTGACATTCTCTGTCAGGTGAATAACGTTGCGCGTTAGATATTAAATTATTAATAGCTTGCCTAATCAAACCGGAATCAAGCATTATTGGCTTAAAATCATCCGGCTGGCAAACAAAAACTATTTTACAATCCGACCTAGCTACTATTTGAGCTTCGTTCACAAGAGCGGCAACCAAGGTCGGCAAATCTGTTAAAATCGGCTCCACTTTTAATCTGCCGGACTCAATCCTTGATACGTTTAACAAGTCATTAACCAATTTAATCATTATAAGTGTTGAGTTATATAGATCTTTCAAATAACTGCTTTGTGCTTCGTTTAATTGTCCAACTTCTTTATCCGCTAAAGTTTCAGCCATTAACTTAATGCCTGTCAAAGGCGTCCTTAGCTGATGGCTGGCAATAGAAACGAAATCTGTCTTCATTTTATCAATCTCTTTTAAACGAGTAATATCATATAAAGCCAAAATCCCTCCCGAAAGATTGCCTCGAAAATCTTTAAGGGGTCCAATATATAATTCATAGTATTTACCATCATAAAACACTTCTTCAATCTTGATTGATTGGCTAGTTGATATCATACTGTCGATCGCCTCGTTTAAAGAGAGTGCTTTCGTTGAATTAGAGTCGCTTAACTTAAACAGATTGTTTAACGAATTAAGATTTGTCTGAGCTTCATTGTTCATCAGTACTTCCCTCATGCTTCGATTAACGTTTAAAATCATTTTATTAATATCAAACATCAGAATGCTGCTATTTAAATTTTCAACTAAATCACCAACTCTTGATTGTTCTGATGCTACTAATACCTTTAAACGCGCAACTGTTTCGGTGGCGCTACTTATTATGTAATTGATAGTTTCTACGTCCTGCTTGCTTAAAGCTTGCTCGCCAACTGAAGAAATATTTATCAATCCATAAAAAGTTGCTGGCACTAGAACAAAAAAATTTTTCTCTGCCAAAGGTTCTTTAGGGTTGCTTTCATCACTAATTCCTTCAATAATTTCGTATTCAAACTGTTCGTTATTCTCAGGGTAAACAAAACCACTTTTATCAACTATTTTCTTATCTTTAATTTCTTTTTCTATGTCCAAACAAAGTTTTTGACAATAAGTTTTTCCGACTGGCTCACTTAAGATAAAAAAAATTTTTTGCTTACCACTAAAAACACCGACCGGCGCAAATGTCCAAGCAATTTGGCGATCGTTGAAGATAACTTTAATAGATTGAACAATATAATAAAAAATATCTTTAGGCTCAAGCGTATTGCTTATCTTCTCAATCAAATCATGAACTATGCCAGACTCTTGATATTTTCTTTTTAATTCAACTTGGACTTCATTAACATCCTCTAAAACATTAAAAATAGCCAAACGTTGTTCTTGCAAAAAACGTCTTTCTTCTTCCAAGGAGGCTACTTTATAATTATGATTCTCGTTCACTTCAGTTGCCTTGGTTGCCGGTTCATTTTTTTTAGAAACTATTGTCATTGATTATCTCTTACTCTTTTTAAAGCATTACTAAGCTCTTGATTAAGCTTAATAATCATATTTTTTAATTCAACCATTTTTAATTCCCGTCCAACAGCAAACTTATTAAACCTTTCCAGCTCGCTAACCTTGTCTTGGAGCTCTGCGGTTCTCTTAGCCACCTCTTTTTCTAAATTAGCATTTAAGCGTTTTAACTCTTTAGTTCTTTCCCCTACTTTAAGCTCTAAATCTTTCTTGGCCAACTCTAACTCTTTAGTCCTGTCAACCACTTTTTCCTCAAGATTGCTTTTAGCTTCTTCGAGTTCTTTGGATGTTTTTTCTAGTTCATCATTCTGTTTTTGTTGTTCAAGCTGCTTGCTTTTTAATTGCTTCATTAAACTATTTAAATCCTCAATCATCAAATTAATAGAAACAAAATGTTCAGTAAATTCATCTTCGCCCTCTGGCAAAGGAATCGTCTGGCTAAAGTTACCCATGGCTGTCTGATGCAAAATAGGTGCAACTTGAGCCAAGCGTTCTTTGGCATAATCCGTTATTGCGTCCGTTTCCTTAATTGTAAAAATAATTGAGTCGACCAAACCATTATCATCAAATAAAGCATTAGATGATACGTTGACCGATACTTTTGATCCATCGTTCTTAATAGCATAAATTCGATACTCGGATATTTTTTTACCATCCAGCATTATTTTAAAAGACCGATTCTCTTCCTCATTTTTAAAATCGAAAAAATCAAAAATGCTCTTTTTCTTAAAATTCTTTTTGGGATCAATATTTATAATCTTCAGGAATGGTTGATTAACTGATTTTATTATTCCTTCATCGTCAGTAACTACTAATCCGATTGGCATAGCAACTATAATGTCATGAATATGGCGTCCTGAGGCGGCTAAATTTTCCGTCATTTTATTCAAACTATTTGCCATTTGAGCCATCTCATCATTGCCTTTAATAACAACCTTTTTATTATCAATACCTAAAGCTACCTGCCTTGAAAAAATCGTTAAAGCTTTAATCGGTTTAATAAGCTTGTAATAAATTAAGCCTAAGACAACCAAGGTAGCGATGATCATTATTCCCAAAATAGAAAAAAATGTTTCCACGGCGTATGCTTTAGCTTCAAAAAAAATAAATAAAAAACCAACAAAAGATAAAACTATCAAATTTGTTGTAACAATAATAACAATAAACTTGGTGAATAATTTCATAGCACCACCAATTTAAAAAAACTAAAAATTAATTATTAAAAGATATGGCATTAACCGACTTAATTACATTAATCCAATTCCAAACAAGAATAATGATACTGACGCCCCAAGCAATCAAACATATCACTAAATAATGATTTTTCTTAACCATAAAAATAAGTTATCAAACTGAAACATTTTTTTATTATAACATATTTTTAACAACTTAAAAACAGCTCGCTTGAGCTGTTTTTAAAAGAAATTTTATTCTTAAAATTATTCAATACAACAATCGACTGCTTTTTTAACCAAAGTTCCCATCTTACCCAAAAAACCTTTTTTCTCATCATCGTGTTTGTTAACGGCCTGTTCATCTATTTTTTTAACATCATCAGCGGCAATAATCTTCATATTTAATCCCCAAAACAGTGAATAAAGATTGTAAGCTTTTTCAAACATTTCATAAGCTTCTTCTTTGCGTCCGCGCGACAAGGCTTTAGTGCCAACCTCCATCAAACGATAGCTGGCCGCCAGTAAATGCTTGGATATGCACCAGACTTCGCCTTCGTATTCCTTGATTATCTTTTTTAACAAATCCTTGCGCATCTCTCTAACCTCATTAATGAGATCATAATATTCGGTTTTACCTGTTTTAGCGCCTGAAAAGAAAAAATGTTCTTCAATACCGACTAAATTCATGATAGCAATTGTTAAATCCTGGTCAGATGAAAGATCCATTTTCTCTTGTTTTTTCATTTGATCATATTTCTCAATCAACTCATTTAACTTTTGATTATCTTCCATATATTTATTTAATTAAAAAATAAAATAAAACACTTGATAAAATCAATGCTCCAAGAGGCATAATTACTTTCTGATAAGGAAAATAGGCTTTATTGTTATTATTTTTCTTTAAAGCCTGATACCATTCTCCAGCAAACCAAAACAAAAAACTACCTAAGACTGAACCTAAAATTATTTTATCAACCGGTAGTTGGTCAAATAATTTTAAAGGCTTTTGAATGATATTCATGAAATAAAGCGGTATAAAGGTTATGGCGTAAAAGACAATTCCGACTACGTATTGATAGTATTTAAAAACCCATTTCTTTTGAGCCAGCCATTCTATTGTCCAAGCAATCAAAGCAACCATCAAGCCGCCCAGCCATAAGCCGACAATAAAATCATCGACACCAAATTCACGAGCTACACCAACTCCGGCTCCAGCCGCTATGGCGCAAACAGGGCAAAAAGCTAAAGCTTGTTTGGCTGATAATAGCACCAAAGCGCTAAGTAAAAAACCTATTTTTCCCATAAGATTATTTTCCAAGCTTTTCCTGCTCGACCTTAAAATAATTAATTATCTGTTCATCTCCAGAATAGCATTGACCTTTGACCCACAACAATGGCACTCCAATTGAGTCAGTATTGATACCGCAAGCCCGCGCCTTATTAATCAAAAGCTGGCTATTAACCTTATTATCAAAAACTTCTTTTTGAACTAATTTTATAAATTCCTCAGTTTTATTTTCTGCCATATATTCCTCTACATTTTTACAATGCGGGCAAGTTGTACCATAAAACAAAATTATTTCATCATTATTAGTTTCTGCCAAAACAGGCGAATTAACTGATTTTTTTTCGTGAACTAAAGCAAAAATACTAATAATTAAAAAAATTACGCTAAAAAAACCGGAAATAATCAATTTTCTATTAACCATAATCTCTAATTTATTATATATTATATTTCATCTTATAATAATTGTTATTTTTTTTCAATATTACCTAAAAAACTAAAAGCGTATCATTCTTAATACGCTTTTAAACAAAAATAATTGTATTTTGGCCTTACAAATAAAATTAACGATAAACTATGGCTTTAGAATAGAAATAATCTTCTTAAACAAACCATTAATATTTCTGGCTGAATTGGAATTATCAGAACCTGATCGCCTTAATATTTGGTCGCCCCAGACAACCAAACCAAGGGCAGTCAAATATTCAACATCATTAGCTTTATCAATAACTGTTGGCACATGTTTATTGCCTCCCAAGCTAACTGGTAATCTTAAAACCTTTTTGGCTGTTTCCACTAAATCTGACAATTTAGCGCCACCGCCGATTAAGACCACACCAGCTGGCAACATTCCGCTTTTACCTATTTTTTTAAATTCTTCGTCAATTTTTTCTAAAATCTCTTCAACGCGCGCCTGAATAATTTCAGCTACATAATGTTTTGAAATAATATTTGTTTCATCGGCCAAATTTTCTTCACGAATAATCTCAGTAATATCAATCTCGTCGGTTTTGTTAAATCGGCTGGCATTAGCGCTACCATAAAGAATTTTTACTTTATCGGCTAAAGTTATAGGGCACCTCAAGCCAATAGCAACATCAGCTGTGATATGACTGGAACCAAGCGGAATAACAGCTGCATGCAAAAGCTCCCCATCTTCAAAAACAGCTAAACTAGTGGTCGAGGAACCGATGTTAACCAAAGCTACGCCAAGCTCTTTTTGTTTGCTATCAAGCGCAACTGCGGAGGCAGCCAAAGCTGAAAAAACAATATCATCGATATTAAGTTGGGCTCGTTGAATTGATTTTTTTAAATTATTAATTTGACTGGATAAATTCTGGATAATCAAAGCTTCCACTTCCAAACGCACGCCAACCATGCCCAAAGGATTTTTAACGCATTCTTGGCTGTCTACTTTGAATTCTACCGGTAAGACATGCAGGATGTCGTAGTGTTGGGGCACAGACAAGGCCTGGGCGGCTTCTAAAGCTCGGTTGACATCATCAGCATTTATTTCTCCATCACCTCTAGAAACAGCCACTACACCCTTAGACGTTTCGCATTTCATATTCGGGCCATTAATGCCAAGCCAAATGTCATAGACATTGACGCCCAAAAGCCTTTCGGCTTTCTCTAAACAAGCAGCGATAGCTGAAGTGGCATCTTCTATACTATTAATCACTCCTCGGCTAATGCCTTCAGAAGGTGAAGAAACTGCTCCGATAATCTGCAATTTTTCTTGTTGTTCCGTCGCCACAATATTACCCAAAACCAAGCGGACTGCAGTTGAACCGATATCCAAACCGGCGATAATCCTGTTATTCTTCATATAGTATATTCAAACTAATAATTATTTAAATAAATAATGCCCAAAAATCACTAAACCGACACCGACAGAAACTATTGAAGCGACGACTACTGCGGCGGCGGCGATGTCTTTTATCATTTTGACATAATAATCCAGTTTTGGCTTCAATAAGTCAGTTAAAGCCTCAATCAAAGTATTCAAAATTTCCATTAACAAAACAATACCGATAGTAATTATCAAAATAGCCATCTCCACTTGGCTAACTCCCAAAATAAAACCAACTATCAAAACAAGCAAACCAACTGTTAATTCAATCCGAAAATTCTGTTCTTCTTTAACAACCTTCTTAAAACCGCGAAATGAATGTTTGAAGCTCTGCAAAAGCCTTCTGATTCTGATAATCGGCATAATTAAATTAATTTATACTTTACAATGATATCTTCGCCCAGTTTTAACATTTTCTTTGATTCCAACTCAGTTTTATCATCATAACCAAGTAAATGCAAGAAACCGTGTACAACGATAAAAACCAATTCATATTTAACACTATGTTTCATTTTTAAGGCTTGTCTTTTGATTTGGGCATAATCAATGAAAATCTCGCCCAAACTATTGTCATTGGGGCCAATTGAATCTTCTGATCTGAATGATAAAACATCTGTTATTTTATCCTTTTTGCGCCAAGCTTTGTTCATTTTTCTCATTAATGTATCTCCAATAAAGACAACTGAAACGTCGGCTTGGGATTTTTTATATTTTTTCAGAACAGCTTCGCCCGCTTGACGCGCTAACTTTATTTGAATATTTGTCTTAGTTTTGTTTAAAATATCAATCATTTTATTTGATAATCAAGCTCTTGACCATAGCCTTAAAGACATGTATGTAATCAAGCGACTTGTCGTCTCCCGGGATATAACTAAAAATATATATCCTTTCTTTATTGAGATCTGTTATATAATAAACTAACTCATCTTTAGAACTTATACCAATCCAAGTATCGGAAATAATTTTTTGGCTTGGCAGGGCTGCTTGACCGCTGTTTATGCCTTTATAATAATCATCAATTGATTGATGAGTGCTGTTAGTTTCAATTTTAATGATAATATTATGCCCGCCACCAATATTGAAAGCTAAATCACCTTGGTTTTTGTCAGTTTCATTAACCGCCTTAGTCCATTGTTTCGGATATAAGACTCTAAAACGATAAACAGAGCTATAATAATCAAATATTTTTCCGCTCTTAAAGAGTTGGTCTTTACCATTTGGATTATATAAATTCATAACTTCGCTACCATCAAGATAAGTGTCTCCATCCGTATCAGCTGATTCTTTATTTGTTCCAAACAAATCTTCTTCTATATCGGTAAACTGATCATTATCCCTGTCTTCACTCGCTTTATAAACAACATTATTAGTAGAATCTTTTTTCAGATCCCAAGCTTCATTAGAAATTTTCCATGATTTATTTTCTAAAACTAAATCAATAACCCCTGATGATATTCCATCGGCTAAAGATATTTTCAAAGTGGCTGATTGGTTATCTGGACCGATTGTTTCTTGGATGTTTTCCCCACCGTTTAGCAAAGGTGTTTCTAGTTTAATTTTATTTAAAGTATCATTACCCTTTTCCGGAGAAACATCTACAATAGCTTTTTCCGCTTCTAAATTAGTTTTCTTAACCTCACTACCGTATTGACCAATTAAATTATAATATTCCAAAAAACTATTAGCTCCAAACAAACCTTTATTGTAAGTTAAATAAGAATCTTTGGGGTTTACCAAGGGTAATTCTTCCGTTGAACTAGCTATATCGGTTGTTGAGGTAGTTAAGCTTGGCAAATTTTCAGAATTATTTTGTTCAACAGTGTTAACTGGCGGATTAACCTTTTCAGTAGTTTGTTTAATTCCTAAAAATTGTTTTAAAACACTTGGGTTAAATAAATAAAAATAAACTACGCTACCAGCGCCTAATAAAATAACAATGCCAATAGTCATAATGACTATCCCAGTTGTTTTAGATCCATTACCAACCACGCGATTATGTTTTTGAAATTCTTTAGGCATGACATAAATATCAATTGCTTCTTTAGCGGCGGCATCAGCTGGTTTTGTCTGTCCGATTGGAGTTGCTCCCTTTAAAAAATTACTTTGGTTGGAGGCATTATTGGGCTTATCAGCAGAATTTTTTGAGGCTGAGATAGGAGTTTGAATAGGCGGAGGCGGGCTAGGTGGCATATTAAAAGAACCGCTAACCTTTGATGGTAGCTGTCCTGGCGCAACAGAATTATTAATACTAGAAACGCTGCTTTGGTTTGATGCTGTGCCGATATTTGAACCAACTTGATCTTGGCTTAAAGGCGTTTGACTGGTTGGGTTATTAAAATTATTTTCCGGCATAATTATTAGCTATTTTACTTGTTAATTATTGCTTTACCTGGACCGTTAGGATTATATTTATTTTTAACTTCATCACCATCGGAATAACCATCTCCATCCGTATCCCTAACCAATGGATTGGTTTTCCATACTTCTACTTCTTCGTAATCCAATAAACCGTCATCATCGCTATCAATTTTATTAGGATTAATGCCTAGTTCAATCTCTCTCACGTCAGTCAAACCATCATTGTCAGAATCAACTGTCTGATCAACAGCTTCTCCGCCGGATAAATTACCCGTGCTAGTAGCATCAGAATAAGATAAGCTACTTGAAACCGTCGTGATAGAGCTTGATGGTGTTTCAGTTGTTAATTCGGAGCTAGTAGCCATGTTTTCTGGAGGTAAAACACCAGCATCGACTTCTTGTCCGCCATCACTATTCAAATTATTTTTCTCCTCAACGAGTGGCTGATTATTTTCATTAATCTGGCTATTATTAGTATTGGAAAATTTAGGCACTAAAACCGTTTGATAAATATAAAAACCGCCGCCCAATAAAACTGCAAAAGTCACAACGCCAATAATTAAATATTTTAAACTATTTCCACCGCCTGATTGATAGCTTGGAATTTGGGAATTATCAACATTACCATACTGAGCCGCTGGTCCCATTTGATTCTGTCCTATTTGAGTAGCTATTGGTCTTGCGGACGATTGAGAAGCGCTGATTGGCGACTTCTTAACAAAATTATCAGAGCGATTATTAGCGTTTTGTTCTAAGTCAGCAAAAATGTCTTCGGGCTTCGCTTGCCCAAGACTACCACTATTTGTTTTTGGTGGATAATTATCAAACATAATTATAGTATTTTTTTATTATAACACCTCTTACTAATTTTGCCAAAAAGACTATTGGCAAACACATTTAGCTTGAGCGCAAGCCTTAGCGCATTTTAAATTAGCGGCGGCGCTTTTATTACCAAAAGCATCGACAGCATATAATTTAAAATAATAGTCAGAAGTATTTAAATTAGTAAGCTTATCTAATTTAAAATTATTTTTTAAACCTAAATCAACACTAACAGCCGGCATTACACTGGGACCATATTCAATAATATACTTAACAACATCTATTTTCTCTTGCCGCCAAGCCAAATTAATCAAACCATCGGCCTGTTTTTTGGTTATCAAACCAGAAAATTCTGCTGGAGCTGATGGTGGGACAACATCGCCGACTAATAATTTTGATTCGTTTGAATAAGATGATTCATTGGCATTATCATCAATATAAGTAACGGCAAAATAATAAGTCTGATTATTTTTTAAACCAGTTATAATGGTCGGAGATTTTAATGCTTCCACCGAAGCTGAATAACCTTTAGAAGCTGTGCCGTAATAAATTTTATATTTTTTACCGGCCGAAATATTCCAGCTTATTTTAGCACTACCACCAAGCTTATTATCGCTATTTTCCGATTTAATACCAGTTGGTACATCAGGCAGCTTGTCCCTAAAGAAATAATAACTCTTTATAACCTCTTTCCATTTACTATTTTCAACATAAAGATAATAACCATTGATAGGTGAATTTTTATCAATCGACGGTAAATCATCTTTGGTTTTATCAGTTGCTTTATCACGACAATAATAAATTGAGAAATCATTATTCAAACAATCAGCTGGGGTACAATTTTTTGTCTGACCAGTAGTTTTGTCATAACAAATTTTACAATTATCAGAGCTATCAATCCATTTGATTGGCCAAGTGTTAACGTTGTTAACTGGCGGCCAAGGATTATTACACAAAAACACGATCAAAAGCGTTTGACCTTCATAAAACTGTCCGGCGGTTGACATCGGGCTGACAGTATCAGCCGTAATATAAGCCTTAGCATAGCCGAAAGTTTGGCCATTGTTAGACTTAGTTGGTGTTCCTTCAGCCATTTCTGGAATGGTTTCATCGGCTGATAAAGTTGCGATTAAAGGATCATCAACCGACCATTCCCAGTTCCAAGCATATTCATTGGTTGAAACTATCGGCTGACCGTTATCAGTTTTAGCAACGGCAAAAAAAGAATATTTTTCATCTTTTTTCTGAAATAAATGCTGACTAGGACTAACTTCAATATTACTAATAGTGCAAATATCATATCCGGTAGTAAAAGACCAAATTTGCGCGTTAGGAAATTCCAAACCATTAAAAGACGTTTCTGCTGTTAAATTTTCTCCTTTAAGACCAATCCGATTAATAGACTTAATGCCACTTTGACTATTTAATTGAGAATCACCCTTAATGATTACATAATATTTTATGCCGGGATTAAGGACTGATCTAATTTGATAATAAGCGTTAGTTTTATTTTTATTAGCATCCTGAAAATCGCTGACAGCTATGCCGCCATTAACTAAGCAATAATTATGTCCGCTAGCCGCGACGACTTCATTATTTAAACCGACAAGAGTTGCTAACCAATCTTTGATAGTCTTAACCACATTCGTAAACCAATTACCGCTAGTATCAGCCGTTGCCAATAGACTTGTGCCTTCTGGGCAAGTTTCATCCAAAAAATCACCGACCAAAATCATATTAGTCAAAAAAGAACCTTTATCCATTTGTTGAGAAAAGTCGGCTCTAATCAAAGGGTTGCGACAGACATTATCAGCATTGCTGGCTGGCACCATTTGCTCGACAACCGGCCTTGGATGGCAACAGCGATCTTTGCCGCAACCAACCTCATTAGGTAAACCGCATTCATCATCTCCACTACAACCGCAACACAAGCCGCGTTCATTACCAGTACAATCACCGGCATTAGCTTGGCAAGACAAATTACCTTTACCAACGGCTTTACATTTATCATAATCAGCTGAACTTGGATCATTAGATTGGTTATGCGGATTACAGCAACATCGGCAAGTTTTTTCATCTGGTTGCCCGTTACAATCAAGTCCGGTGCAACCCAAAGAACCGCGGCAAGCATAAATGTTGCCACAAAATAAACTACACTGCCCGTCTTTAGGCGATGAACAAGGGTCGCCAGGCTTTTCACCAGACTCTTTACAAAGACAATCGTTGCCACAAACCGGTTTGTCAGCCGGGCAAAGATTTAAATCTTTCTGACAGCCGGCGCTACCACTACCATCGCAACTGATAGCGCATGAGCCTTGGCAATTCTTAACTTCTGAATATTTTTTATCTTTACCGGCTGCTTGGCAATTATCACCACAATCAAAATAAGCGCAAAAACCAATATTATTTTCAAAAATCTTCGTTTCTTTAACACCAGTACAAGCGTTACCTTTTTTAAAATCAACACAACAAGCATTATGGCTGGTGCATTTTGTACTATCACCAATTTGTGAACAATCTCGACAAACCCCTCCAGCGACTGAAATATCGCAAAATTTTCCAGAATTGCCAGTGCAATTACAAGCAGCATCATGCTCAGCTTGAGTTGAACCAACATTAGCGCAACCTGAGCAACTACCAAAATCACCACCCGCTCCGCATTCATTATCGCAAGTCAACGGAGCGCAACAAGCTGGATTGGTGCCGTCCGTCTTATTTTGTTGCTTGTCACAGCAACACTCACAAGAACCTTTTTTTTCTTGCGTGCAAGAACCAGCTTGGCAAGTAAATTGTGATGGACAAACAGGGTATGGCGAAGCGCAAACACCGAGCCCGTCTTGATCAATGCATTTATAATTGCTATTGCATAACTGGCAAAAACTATTAACATCAACACACAGGCTATTGTTGCCAGCTGCTTTAGTAAAACCGTTGGGACAAATTTTATCGCTATCAATGTGCCAACGTGGCTGTCCAGCATAGTCCGCACAATAAGCGTCAACCTGATTACCGTCAACGTCATCAACTTTCATATTAAGAGAACAATTATAGCTAAACTTAACGCACTTATTAAGATTAACATCATATTCAGCGCCGACATAGCCTAAAATCGTACAATCACAACTTGAACCTTGAATTTTCTCCCCAGCATCGCTAAAGCTGCATTTACCTGGAGAATTCGGGCAAGTATTAGCATCTAAACATTGCCCAACACCATAACCGCCACAAGATTCTCCATCCATACAAGTCGTTTTACCCAAATTTTTGTCATAAGCGCAGATAGCTTTACAGCAAGTTCCATCTTGGCAAGAGTTAGGTCGATCTTCAGGACATTTGCCAGCGGAACCAGTGCCAAATCCCCATTCAAACACACAATTATCATTTGTGCCAAAACATTTTTCTTTATTTGACTGACAAGTACCAGCTAAAGGAGAACCAATTTGGCAGCAGATATTGCCATTACCGCATTGTTCATCCTTAGAGCATTGACCGATGGTCAAATTCAAACTGTTACTCAATAAGCCAGTTTGATTTTTAGATAATCTTACTGGACCAGTAATAGCTTCAGCTGGAATTTTAGTGGTAGCTCGTTCAATTTTAGTGGTTGCCTTAGTATCAATCGCCCAAAAAGAAATTTCTGATTGACATTTACCAGAGTCACAGTCAGTATCAGAATTGCAACTTTGGCCATTATCAGCTCCACCGATACACAGCTTATTAGTTCGCTGACGTTCTAAATTGTTTTGAAAAATTATCTTAGAATAATCATCTAACCTGCCAAAATATTCTCCATATAAATTTATGTCATCATTGCCAGCCGCTAAATTTGGTTCAAGCTTGCACAAACCTGGCGTTAAATCTTTGTTAGAATCATAAACAAAATTATCAAGTGACTCGGCGCGATCAGAACCAACAATAACTGTTAATTTATAATTATTATCAGTCAAACCTTTCGGCACTTTAACAACTATTTCATTGTCGCTCCAAACACTTTCGGCGCAAACGGCTGGAAACGAATAATCAGCTTCAATGTCGCCAAAAATCACTTTGCTGTCGTTCTTCTTAATACCAAAACCTGTTCCACGAATAGTTACATATTGACCGGCAGGACCATCTTTAGGTTCAAAATTATTGATTGCTGGTCCTGACATAGCGTCAGCTAATTTACTAAAATCTAAAAAATTACTGGCGGCTTTATTAGTCTTTAAAACATAAGTAGTAGTATCGCGAGATTCAATATTTGGCACAGTAACAGAACCTTTTAGCTTATCTTGAAAAATAGATTGATCACCTTGATAATTTTGAAAAAAATTACCAAAAAAACCGGTTGAATTTTGTAAATTTAATCCATAATAATCAATTTTGTCCCCAAAAATTCCCTTTTCCTTGGAAAGCTTACAAAGTCCGGGACGCTCTAATTCATTAACCTTAGCATCAGCTAATTGCGGTCCGACACTATCATTAGAAATATCTTCACCATTAACAGACTCAACCTTTACGGCTCCATCCTTGATGCCTGCCGGTGCTACCACTACGATTTGAGTGTCAGTCCAGCCTCCAGAACAATCAGGATTTACAGTATCAGCTAAATTAGCCTCGACGAAACCTGTTGTAGCGGGCAACAGAACTTTACTTTTAGCTGTATCATAGTTGCCAAAATAACGACCCCTGACTGTAACTAAGTTACCGGTCGCGATATTTGGATTTTTGCGGTTACAGGTTGTCGGATTAAATGTTTTACAATCATCATCAGATAAACAAGGCGTTGACAATGATCCATCGCAATAACCGCCTTGCGGGGTAATGCCTTCAATGACTGGCCCGCCAACACAGGTGCAAGAAGTCGCATCACATTTTAAATATTGTCCGCATTTAGTCTGGTCCGGTTGGCAAGCAGCCGTGCTGGTAGAGGTATCTCCATTACAAGAAGATCCAAGCCCACCCCCCTTAAGACAGCGACAACTCGTAGCGTCACAATATTCATTAACGCCACAATTACTATTATCAGCCTCACAAGTCGGGGTAAGCACATTACCGTCACAATACTGTCCCGGGTTACTGCCACCGCAATCTGACCCAACACATGCCCCCCACTGCCCGTCTGAACAAGCCTGTAAGCCACTACAGCCGCAACTTCTGCTTTGCCCAGTTTGGCAACCAGTTTCAACACCAGCGCTAGTACCATCAGTAATTCCTAAAAGAACCCTGGTGATATAAATAGATAATGCAAAGGCTGACAAAATAATTAACAAACCGATAACAGCATTTTTTAATAATTTTTTAGCTTTTTCAACCTGAGCTTCATTGCCCTTAGCATTCATCCAAATCCAACCGCCGTAAATTATAAAGCAGATAGCCACTACACCGGCAAAGCCTAACAAAACATTAATTCCAGCAGCAATAATCCTTCTTGGATCGCGCGTACCTAAGCCGATTTCTTTAAAAGCAGCAAAGCCGACTTGCTCCGTAGAATACGGATCAGACCAAACATCAACTCTGTTTAAAGTTTCGGCCATTACATTAGTAATTGGATAAAAAAAGCCGATTGCCGAAATTAAAAACAAACAAATAATCGTTATCTTTTTATAAAATATTTTTAATTTATCGCCTGACATAATAAAAAATTAAGGGCACTTGCCATCATTAGTAGTTTTAGAAGGATTGCCAGCGCAACAACTTGAATTAATTACATCCGCATTGCAAGCAACACCAGCGCAAGGCTTAAAACAATTTTGATAAATATCTTTTACGCCTGACCCGACCTGAGCTTTAAATAATGAAGCATCTTTAAATGGAGAATGACCGATAACCGCAATAGAACGATCAGGCAGTTGGGAACCAGTTTGACCGGTAGCCAAATCATTTTTGCTAACCCAATAAGCCAAAATAGAATTATCCAAAGACCATAAATTAACTAATTGATGTTTAACTTCTTTATCACCTTTTTTAATTGTTACTTCACCGGTTGTTAAACTATTAGAAAGCATTAATTTATTGAATTCAATCGTTACCGGATCATACAAGCCGACTCCAGCGGCATTTAGCTCTGGTTTTACTTCAACAATTGCGGGGGGCGTAATATCAAGATTGGCCGATGTCCAAAATGACCAACGGAAATTATCGCCTCGCTTTAGTGTAGGCAAATTAGCATTAAACCAATCCCCTGGTCCTTCAGCTTGGCTATTAGCATTTCCATCAAGAGAATTTTTAGCTAAGTCGGTAATACCGCTGCCTGATTGACCCTCAGGATATTTAACTCCATCTTTATCAACGCAAATATTAGTTTGGCAAACATCAAAAGGAGATCTTGGCCCGCAATCAGCTGCGCCTGTACAAGAGGCAGTTAGCCTAGCGGCTACAAGCTCCACTACTATTTCTGATTCGCCAGGCAAACAATACACAGTTTCTCCACAACCATTAACCCCACATTCTTCTTTAGGAATAAATTCAACTGTTTTAAAATCATTAGACACGATAAAATTACCAGCGATACGCGTATTGGTTTTTTTATCTATCACCCTAATAACATCCTTAACATCCTCAGAACTACCGGAAACAAAAGCTGGATCAATCGATTCATTAAAATTTATTTGGATAATAGCGTTCTTAGGCTGATCTTGTTTATCATTAATATTCATTTTTTTGTTTTCATCAGCTCCACCGCTAAAATCATCAATGACAATGGCTGACGAATCCAGATTTGACGACAAGATTAATTTATTGCCAGCTTCGCCAGGAGTTTTGGCAATTAATTTTATTTTATTATTTGCTTCCAAATAAACATTAACCATCTGATTAAATCGTAATTTAGTGGCGATAGCAGCAACAGTTTCTTCAAGCGTAGACCCGATTGCTATTTCAGACTCAGCCGGATTGTTAGTTACGAACGTATATTTAATCAAACCAACAGTTAAAAAGTCAGATGATCTTTTAGCAGACAAATCCAAGCGCCAAGCATGGCCAGCCTGAAAACCCGGATCAATTTCAACATTAAACCCGCAGGCGGTTTCAATAAATCTATCAACAATCGCTTTATTGGGCTCGTTAACCTTGCCCGCCATGTTATTGTAATCAATATTGGCTGTGTATGGCGAAGTGTTATTTATAGAGATATCCATCTGGCCTGAGCAAGTATTAGTGTCTGGATTAGCTATATTTATTTCTGAAGCTGATGGATTAAGTTTGACATAACTAACACGATTAACAGACGCTGCTTGTGGTATTTCTTTTAACACAAATGAAGCAGAGGCGGCTTTAGCGGGTTCAATTGAACCGACCGTGTCCTGACTATTATCAGGATAAGGGAAAATTAAGTCAGTTACTTTTGGAGGGGTTAAATCAATTTTTGAAGAAACTTCAAATTTCCAAGAAAAATTACCTTTAGTAAAAGCATCTTTGGCGTTGTGTTTTTTAATATTTTTAGTCATCTCAACGCTATACCAAACATTATCAGTCGGCAAACCGATTACTTCTACTGGTTTAAATAAATAAGTGTAATTATCAATCGATTTAACAAAAGCATCAACCAATTCAATACTGCTAGTACTACCCAGTTGCTTGCTAATACCGCTAACTTTATTCAACTGGCTATCATTGGCAAATATTTTTATGTTGTCAGTTAAAATTTTAGCGTCGGTATCACATTTACCACCAGAAACTTTATCACAGATTGTAGCGGGATCAATTGCTTCTTTAAAAGTCACTAAGATGCCGGTATTTCGTGGAACATCAGTTTGATTAGGCGCAGGATAAACACTTTTAATAATTCCACCACCCAAAGCCGAGGCTCCACTGGAACCAGAAAAATTATTTCCACTGAAACTATTTCCGACACCAGCACTCTTACCATCCGTAATCCCCAGCAGAACCCTGGTAATATAGATTGCTAAAGCAAAAGCTGATAGTATTATCAAAAGTCCGATAATAGAATTTTTTAATAATGTTCTAGCTTTTTCAATCTGGGCCTCATTGCCTTTAGCATTCATCCAAAGCCAACCGCCGTAAATTATAAAACAAGTAGCCACTACCCCCATAAAACCAAGCATAACATTGATAGCGGCAGCAATAATTCTTCTTGGATCGCGCTTGCCCATACCGATGTCTTCAAAAGAGGTAAAGCCGACTTGATCTTGAGAGTATTGATCACTCCAAATATCAACTTGTCCTGTGCCAACCGAAGCATCAGCAGCTAACACGGTGGTTGATTTTATAAAAAAAACCATTGTCACAACAAAAACAAAACCTAACAAAATTAAGGCTGTGCCTATTGTTTGACGATGGCGATTGATAAATTTATTCATGGGTTTTGACTAATTGTTAAGTCAAATCTATAATGATTATAACATTACCATTATTAAGTTACAAGTTGTTTATGACTATTGAACAGGTCGTCCAAAAAATTAAAGAAAACGATCCACAAGCTGACACGACTGTCATAGTTAGAGCTTATAATTTTGCTTTTAAGGCGCATGACGGACAGATTCGTAAGACTGGTGAACCTTATATCATCCACCCCCTTAACACCGCCTTTACTTTGGCGCAAATCAAAGCTGACATCCCGACCATTGCTGCCGGACTGCTTCATGATGTGCCTGAGGATACTGCCACAACTTTCGAAGAGGTCAAAAAAACATTTGGTGAAGAAATAGCTTATTTGGTCGAAGGGGTCACTAAATTGTCTAAAATAAAATATCGTGGCGAAGAACGTTATCGCGAATCTTTAAGAAAAATGTTTTTAGCTATGGCTGAAGACATCAGAGTTATCTTAATCAAATTCGCTGATCGTCTTCATAATTTAAGGACGCTTGAAGGCGTAGAAGAAAAAAAACGCCAACGCATCTGCCAAGAAACCTTAGAAATATATGCTCCGATTGCTGGGTTATTAGGCGTTTGGTCATTAAAATGGCAAATGGAAGATATTTGCTTTAAACATCTCCAACCTGATGAATACAAAGACTTAGAATATCGATATGAGGTCGAACAGAGAACTGAATTAAATGAATATATTGAACTGTTAAAAAAAATGTTATCAGTCGAATTGACCAAGGCTGACATTGAACATAAAATTGAGGGTCGATTCAAACATTTATATAGTATTTGGCAAAAAATGAAAAATAAACATCGTAAATTTGATGAAATTTATGACGTTTTTGCCTTGCGAGTGATTGTACCGACCGTGGCTGATTGTTACAATACTCTCGGTATCATTCATTCGCTGTGGAGACCAAATTATAATCGTTTCAAAGATTACATTGCTGTTCCTAAACCAAATGGTTATCGGAGTTTGCACACCACTGTGTTTGGTCCTGGCGGCAAAGCAACCGAGTTTCAAATTCGCACCGACGAAATGCATGAAGAAGCCCAATATGGCATTAGCGCTCACGTTAATTATAAGAATAAATTGCATGACGGTTATGGCAAAAATCAACCGATGCGCTGGGTTCAAGAAATTTTAGATGCTCAAAAAGATTCAAAAAACACCGACGAATTCATCCAAACGGTCAAGTTAAATGTTTTCCGTGATAGAATTTTTGTTTACACTCCCAAAGGCGATGTTTATGATTTGCCGCGCGGTTCGACGCCGATTGATTTAGCTTATGCTGTCCACACTGAAATCGGCAATAAATCATCGTCGGCTTTGGTAAATGGAAAAATATCGCAGATAGATTCTGAGCTTACCAATGGTGACGTCGTGGAAATAATTATCGAAAAGGGCCGTAAAGGTCCAAACCATGATTGGTTAAAATTCGTTAAAACTAAAAAAGCCAAAGATCGCATTAAGCAATATTCGCGTCGTTTCCAATTAAGCTCAATTAAACGGATTATCCCAGGACTATCTGATAAATAAAATCGTCATCTTAAAATAAAAACGGGGTTTAATTAAAAACTCCGTTTTGTAATCAACAAAAGAATAAATCAAGCTCTTAGTTCACGCAAATACTTGAAATTAAAACCCAGCCTTTTTTCTTCTTTACGGTATAGCTCTATATTTGATTTTATGATTTCTAAAGCGTTCTCATCCAACTTTTTTTCTCTATCCGTCCAACTATGAGAACTTTGATAGCTGATGACCATACCTTTTTTAGCTTCAAGACAATAAAGCATATAGCTGCCGATAGTGCATTGTTCGGTTTCAAAAGCCAAAAAACAAAGATCTTCATCAAAAACTTTTCGATGAGTTACATCTTGATCCTCCCCGAAAGCGGCATTGATAAAGAATTGTAATCCACATTTAGCCGTATCCTTAATTAAGGTAAAGGTTTGAAAAAAGTCTTCATAGGTTCCTCCGCCAAGATCGCAATCTTTCAAGATACAAATTTCCGAAATAAAGCTAATCGCTTTACTGGGTGACACCACTTTAGTCTCATAAACGATATAACAATCGTTTTGCTCAACTGTCGACCATTCTTCGGTCGTTGTTTTCTTGGTGTTCATGACTTATTCCTCCATATTATAAAAGAACCGTTTCACTTTACAAAAATAACAATAATTAAAACCGCTCAAAAAAGGAGCGGTTTTAAGTATTACCATCTTTTGGTTTTTTCTTCGATTTTACCAATTTTGCGTTGGTATTCCTTATCGTGCTTTAACTTCAAAGACACTAAGGCGCTATTTTTTTTCTTATTTCGGTTGGGAAGGTCGCGATGATATCGTCTTTTGCGGGCTTCAAAAAGCTTGCCACTTTGTTGCAAGCGCTTATTAAAACGCCTTAAAAAACTTTCAAAACTTTCACCCTTTTTCCTTTTGAATTGGACCATTATTTCCACCGACCTTTCTAGTTATATTTTGTGGATTATATTAGATAATATTTAGTCTTCTGTCAAGTTCTGCCGCTAATTTCCTAATATCAATAGTTTCCTGAACACCAGACTCCATATCACGTAATAAAATCGTATTATCCATCATTTCCTTTTGACCTAATATCAAAGAAAATTTTGCTTTTATTCTTTCAGCTTCATCTAATTGCCCTTTTAAAGAATCGCTAATAAAATGTTCACGAACTTTGAAGCCAGCTTTTCTTAATTCCTCAAATAAAGTCATGCATTTTTGCTTGGCATTTTCTGATAATTGAGCAATAAAAACATCAACTTTCTCACCACAGTCGACAGCGATATTATGACTTCTGATTCTAGAAATAGTCCTTTCTAAATCCATAGCAATACCGCAAGCAGCGTTTGATTTACCTCCTAAATCAGATACTAATTCCGGGTAATTACCACCTGAGGCCAAAGACAAATGTCGCCTAGTCTCACCGACTGGCATAATTTCATAGACAACTCTTTGCCAAAAATCATAACCGCGGACAAAAAATAATTTAGTATTCAAACTATAAGGAATAGATAAATTATCCATAAATTCCAAAATACGCTCAAAATGCTTATGGCAAGCATCGCATAAATGATCAATAACCGGTGGCAGCTCATTAGCTAAATCCGAACAACTTTCTTCATGACAATCAAATATTCTCAAAGGATTTTTCAAAAGATGTTTTTTACAGTCATTGCACAGCTTTGACTTTCGTCCCCTTTCCTTAAAAGCTTCGTTCAATTCTTTTAAATACTGACCACGACACTCTGGGCAACCGACACAATTTAATTGAACTTCAACATCCAGTTGTAATTCTTTAAAAAAATTATAAGCAATCAAGATAAGTTGGGCATCAGCTGAATGGCCAAAATCACCCAAAAAATCAAAAGAGGCTTGATTATACTGACGTGGGCGGCTGCCTTGACTTGAGTCATAAGATAAAACTGGCCCCAGCCAAAATGATTTTGAAATCTGGCCAGGTTGCAGAACGCCATGCTCAACAAAAGAACGGACTAAACTTGGCAAGACATCTGGCCTGATGCCGACTTTTTCTCCGCCTTTAGCGCAAAAACTGCATAATTCCTCCGAAACAAGTTCGGATGTTTTTCCACCAGCTCGGTCAAATAAAGCTTGATTTTCTAAAATTGGCAAATCAATTCTTCTAAAACTATAAACTTTGGCTAATTCGGTCGCTTTTTTAAAGACCAAATTCCAATATTTATATTCTTCCGGCAAAACGTCCTTAAAGCCCCTAATCTTACTGATTGGAGCGGTTTCTTTAGCGCTCTTTTTAGGCGCTTCCACTGGATTTTTTCTTGGTCTGGACATATTTTATTGACTATAATTAAATCCTTCTATTTTACCAAATTTATCAACTGGTAACCCCCTAAAAATTACTCGCCCGATAATAAAACTTTTATTAACCGGTCCAAAAACTCGGCTATCCATACTGGCATTACGATTATCACCTAAAAAATAATATTGGTCGGGACCTAATTCATATTTAGCATAAGCCGGATTACTGGAAATAGTTATTAATCCATTAGGTAAATATTCTTCTGGTAATTTCCAGCCGTCTTTATGTTCAGTGTTAAAAATATAGATACCACCGTCTTTAACCTCCACTGTTTCTCCAGGTAAGCCAATCAGACGTTTGATAAAATACTCTCTTGGATCATTAGGATAACGGAAAACTACCGGGTCACCCCGTTTAGGTTCATTGAAGCGATAATTAAGCCGATCAATAATCAAGTATTCATGATCATGAAAATTAGGCTCCATTGACGCTCCTTTAACATAAAATGGTTCAGCCAAAAAATATCTAATTGGCAAAATAATAGCTAAAGAAACAATCAACATTTTCATTGTTTCCCAAATAAAAGTTAAAAATTTTTTCATATATTAAAAGCCAAAAATACAAAGGTGACTCAAGAATAACACCTTTGTATTAGGGGGTCAAGTTTATTTTTTAACTGTCTTTTTAACGGAAGAAACCTTCTTAGAGCTTGCTCCGATTTTTTTTTCATATTGAGCTAAATCTATGGTGGTTTTAATGACAGTATCTGGATTTAGCGAGATTGAATCAATCTTGCAATCAACTAAAAATCTAGCAAAATCTGGAAAATCAGATGGGGCTTGTCCGCAAATTCCGACTTTACGGCCAGTTTTTTTGCCAACTTCAATCAAATATCTGACTAACATTTTGACCGAATCGTTTTTCTCATTGGAAACACCTTCAATATGCAAATCCCCAGCATCTCGGTCAATACCTAAAGTTAACTGAGTCAGGTCATTGGAACCGATAGAAAAACCGTCAAAAATTTTAGCAAAACGATCGGCTAAAATGATGTTAGTAGGAATTTCAGCCATCACATAAACTTGCAAACCATTAACTCCTCGCTTTAAACCATATTTAGCCATAATATCTAAAACTCGCTGACCTTCTTCAACAGTGCGGCAAATAGGTATCATGATTTTAACATTAGTTAAACCCATATCATCACGAACTTTTTTAAAGGCTAAACATTCCAAAGCAAAAGCGGCTTCGTAGCGAGGGTCATAATAACGTGAGGCGCCACGCCAACCAATCATCGGATTTGATTCAACCGGTTCAAATTCACGGCCACCGATTAAGTTAGCATATTCATTTGATTTAAAATCAGACAAACGGACAATTACATCTTTCGGATGAAAAGCGGCAGCGATAATAGCGACTCCTTCAGCTAAGCGATCAATGTAATATTGTTTTTTATCAGTATAGCCATCAGTGATTTTAGCGATTTCGGCTTTAGCTTTTTTGTCCTTAAGCTTATCAAAATTAATCAAAGCTAAGGGATGAATTTTAATGTGATTATTAATGATAAATTCTTCACGAGCTAAGCCAACGCCATCGTTAGGAATAAAGCTGGAAGCAAAAGCAATGTCTGGCGAACCGATATTCATCATAATCTTTGTTTTCGGTCGAGCCAAATCCTTGATGCTAGTCTTTTTAACTTCAAATTTAATTAAACCGTCATAAACATAACCATCGTCACCTTCGGCGCAAGAAACTGTTACTTTATTATTTGATTTCAAAACCTTAGTAGCAGTTTCTGTGCCAACCACGCAAGGTATGCCAAGTTCGCGAGACACGATAGCCGCATGGCAAGTTCGCCCGCCTTTGTCAGTTACGATAGCGGAAGCGATTTTCATAATCGGCTCCCAATCCGGATCAGTCATATCAGTCAAAAGCACTTGGCCTTTTTTAAATTTACTAATATCCTTTACATTCATAATCTTGTTAACCACACCTGAGCCGATTTTATTGCCAACACTCCTACCCTTAACCAAAACCTTAGTTTTTTTAGAAATAAGATATTCTTCAACTACGGAATAATCACGAACACTGTGGATGGTTTCCGGCCTAGCCTGAACCATATACAATTTATTATCAAGACCATCCAACGCCCACTCCATATCCATTGGACGTTTATAGTGCTTTTCAATTTTAACAGCCCAATCAGCTAAAGTTAAAGCTTGGGCATCAGTAATAGAAAATTTCTTTTCATCAGCCGCTGGCACAGGAACATTTTTAACTGGCTTAGCTGACTTAATGTTATTATCATAAATCATCTTTACCTTTTTAGAGCCAAGGCGCTTAGAAATAATTTTCATCGTACCTTTAAAAACTAAAAATTCATCCGGGTTAACGGCTCCTTGGACAATATTTTCACCAAGACCATAGATGGAGTTAATCAAAACCGTGCCAGCAAAACCAGACTCGGTATCGATTGAAAACATCACGCCAGAAGAAGCGGCGTCAGAACGGACCATTTTTTGCACACCAGCCGATAAAGCAATTTTAAAATGATCAAAACCTTTATCGACACGATAACTAATGGCGCGATCAGTAAACAAAGAAGCGATGCAAGCCTGAATAGCTTGGTATAAAACTTTTTCACCAGAAATGTTTAAAAAAGTTTCTTGTTGTCCAGCAAAACTAGCGTCTGGTAAATCTTCAGCTGTTGCCGATGAACGGACAGCAACATGAAGATTTTTAGTCTTATGCATAGCCGATAATCTCTTATAAGCAACAGCGATTTCCTTTTTTAATTCATTTGGAAACTCTGCCGCCATAATGGTCGCTCGAACTTTTTTACCACGTTTAGCTAAATCCAAAACATCTCTTGTGTCCAATCCGTCTAAAATTTTCATGATATTCTTTTTTAAACCGGCCCGCTCCATGAAAAAATTATAAGCCTCGGCGGTAGTAGCAAAACCATTAGGCACATTAACGCCTTGACTGGTTAATTTTTGATACATTTCCCCCAAAGAAGCATTTTTACCACCAACAGACGGCACGTCTTTGATAGTCAATTCCTCAAAAAACTTAATAAATCTTGGCATAGGTTTTAGATTATTTAAAGTTATTATTTATAAAAATAGATTTAAATTATTATAGCACAAAAATTAAATAAATAAAAAAGCGTCTCTCTGTTTATTTAGAAAAACGCTTCTGCTCTTTTTTATTTCTTTTTTTTCTAAAAGCTAACTAATGACAGTTGCTTTAATATTAATAGTGCCTTTGGCAAGTGAACCTGATAGTTTTTCGAAAGCAGCTTGCGACAAGTCGAAAATTCTTTTATGCCTATTAGCAAACGGTCCGCGGTCAACAATAGTAACAATAACTGAACGTGAGCCAACATAAAGACGAACTTTGGTTCCGAAAGGAAGTTTACGATGAGCCGCATACATCTTATCATTATCAAAGACTATTCCGCTGGCAGTTTTTCTGCCATCAAACTGATCAGCATAATAAGATGCTTCTCCTTTTATAAATGTTTTTTTAACACTATTTAAAGGCAAAGAATCTTTTAGCTCATTAAGTTTAAAACTGACGAAATCGACAGCTTGATACAACGAATCAGATGGAGGCTTAGAACAACATTCTATTGAATATAAATTATTGGCAAATGAAGAAAAAAAGATAGTAAAAAGAGCGACTAAGGCTATAACCCTTGTGGTCATAGATTGTTTGATTCGAGCCATTATGGCTTCCTCCTAATGTAAACAAAAATACTTAGATACTTATCATATTAACATTTTTTAATATTTATGTCAATATCTAATATTTATTTAATTTTAGCCAAATTTAAAAATACAAAAAATTCTATTTTAATTTTTTGTTTATTATTAGAGAAAATTTTATATATAATATATTTTTTCAATTTGTATTTACTTTTTTTTTGAAATTCTTTATAGTTAAAACAATCAAAGCGAGTGTGGCGGAACTGGTATACGCGCATGCCTTAGGAGCATGTTTCTCACGAATTGAGGGTTCGAGTCCCTCCACTCGCACAGATCAACTGCTTGACCTGTGCAGGGACGAGAAAGCCGGAGCGATGTGTGAACGGTAGTGAGCACCGCGAGGCCGGGCTGGGGTGCTTGTTTTTTGCAGAGCATAGCGATAGCAAAAAACTTAGCAACCGGAGCCGAGTCCCTCCACTCGCACAGATCAACTACTTAAAAAATAAACCCCCTGATAACTGCTGTTACTAGGGGTGTTAAAAAGCGACAAACCCGGTAGATTTAATCCTGATTTTCAGGATGTTTGTCGTTGTATAAAAAGGTCATCACTCTCATATTCAAAAAAAGAAGATTTTCGGTAATTCTTTGCCAAATACCAAAACGCTCCATTTCCGGCTTTTCGGGAACTTGATTAATTTCTTTCAAAATAGCTTCAAGTTCTTTATTGAATCCTTCGATTTTTTGTGCCTTCTCGTTTTTTTCACCTCCCAAGATACTTACTAACGGCAAAGAATCTTCAGCCGTATCTAAGGCGTTTCCAATGAGAGCAGCAGTTGCTTTAGCACTTTTTTCTAAATCATAAATATTGCGTTCCACAGTATCCTCCGAATAAATTATTTAAAATGAACTAATATTTGCCAATATTTAATCACTTTCTTTGTAAAAAGTCAATAAATTAAAACGTCATTGACTTTTTAATTAAAAAATGCTATATTTAAAGTATAAATAAGCGCTTCTAATAGCAGCGTTTTCTTTTTGTTCTAAATTATAAGTAAACTATAAATATGAATATTCGCAATGTAGCCATCATCGCTCACGTCGATCATGGCAAAACTACTTTAGTTGATGCCCTATTAAAACAATCTAATACCCACATGAAAGACGCTCCGGACGCCTTGATTATGGACTCTAACGATCTTGAAAAAGAGCGTGGCATTACTATTTTTTCTAAAAATGCCGCTGTTGTTTGGAAGGACACTAAGATTAATATCATTGACACCCCAGGTCACGCTGACTTTGGCGGAGAAGTTGAACGTGTTTTAAAAATGGCTGATGGCTGCTTGCTTTTGGTTGATGCCAAAGAAGGGCCGATGCCTCAAACTCGTTTTGTACTTAAAAAAGCTTTAAACCTTGGTTTAAAAATAGTAGTGGTTATTAATAAGATTGATAAAGATGGTGCTAACCCAGATGAGGCAATTAACAAGACTTTTGACTTATTCGTTGAATTGGGCGCTCCGGCCGAGTTATTAGACTTCCCAATCATCTACGCCAGTGCTAAACAAGGTTTGGCTGGAACAGAGGCTGACTTGAAATCAATGATTGATATCTCTCCTATTTTTGACGCTATTTTAGCTCATATTCCCGCCCCAATCATTAATCAAAACGCTCCTTTACAGATGCTGATCACCAACATCTATTATGATAACTTCAAAGGTCGCGTTGCTACTGGCAGAATTGTGAACGGCTCTCTTAATGCTGGTGAACGCATTGCTCATATTAATCGCCAAGGTCAAATTAATTTTTATCGCCCCACTTCAATTATGGTCTACAGAGGCTTAGAAAAAATTGATGCGACTTTAGTTGAAGCTGGTGATATTGCCGCCATCGCTGGAATTCCTGATGTCAATATCGGCGAAACCGTAGCTGATCAAAATAGTCCGGTCGCCTTACCTGTTTTAAATATCGAGGAACCAACTGTTAAGATGAAATTCATGGTCAATGACTCTCCTTTGGCTGGACGCGAAGGCCAATACTCAACCAGTCGCCAGATTCGCGAACGCTTAGTCAAAGAATTAGAAAACGATATGGCGCTTAAGTTTGAGGATTCAGCTGATGGGGGTTGGGTTGTTTCTGGACGCGGTGAATTACACTTGGCCATTTTGATTGAACGCTTGCGACGCGAAGGTTTTGAATTCCAAGTTGCTCGTCCTCAAGTTATTGCTAAAATTATTGATGGCAAAGAATGCGTCCCATTTGAAGAAGTTTCTATTGAGGTGCCAGAAGAATACTCCGGCGCTGTTATTCAAAAATTAGGTTCCAGACATGGCCTTTTAAAAAACATGCATATCATTGACAGCATAGTCCATCTTGAATTTGAAATGCCGACCAGAGGCTTATTCGGTTACCAGACTGAATTTATGACCGACACCAAAGGTTTGGGCTTAATTAATTCCAGCTTCTTGGATTATCGTCGAGATTCAGCCGCTTGGCCAGAACGCGAACGCGGTTCTTTAATAGCCCATGAAGCTGGTCAAACTAATGCCTATGCTATCCGCAATTTACAGGATCGTGGCACTTTGTTTTTCGGGGCAGGTGTTGAAGTCTATCAAGGCCAAGTAGTTGGACAAAATTCTCGTAAAGAAGATCTGACTGTTAATATTTGTAAAGCCAAAGAATTATCCAACATGCGTTCCAAAGGCGATGGTGTTTCTATTGCAATTGACGTCGCTAAGACAATGGACTTAGAAGCCAGTTTAGAATATATCAGCGACGATGAGTTAGTCGAGGTAACTCCTAAGAATATCCGTATTCGAAAAATGACTTTATCCAAGCTTGAAGAACGCCGCAAACAATTGGGTCTAAAATAAAAACTTAGCTAAATTTTACTCATAATTAAAACCGCCTAATAAGGCGGTTTTAATTTATTGAATAAACTAAGATTATTTAATTTTTTCCAGTAATGATTTTAATAAAACATTATTTTCTTCATTAATCTTTTGCATCTTTTCAATAATTTGCTTCAGGTTTTTAATTTCTTTTTCTTGCGCATCAAGCCTAGCTTTCAAAACGTCATTGCTGTTTTGTTTTGTATCAGCCGTTTTTTTATTTTCTAAACATTTAGGAGTATCGAAACGAATACAATTTCTTTCGGTGCAATTTTTTAAAACACCTTGTTCGACTTGACACTCATTGCAACCATCATAATATTTAGCGCAAGCGTTTAAATCAATTTTTGTTTCTGTCTTATTGCCAACAAACTTAAGACAACGTGGGGTTAATTTCTTTTTATCATTACAAAACATCTTAGTGCAACCAGCTAATTTATTATCTTTAACTGTGCAATTATTGCAACCGTCAAACCAAAGCTCACAATTTTTATATTTATTATCTACAACAACCTTCGTATCTTCTGGCTGGCAAACACCATTTTTAAGAACATTAACATTAGCAGCTTTGGCCATACATAAATTAGAATAAGTCTTGCCATTTACTCCGCAAACCGGACTATATTCCATTGTACAAAAAGTTTGCTCCTGGGGACAGCTGGCCTTGGCTAATAACTGTCCATTAGGATAATACCAACCTTCAGTTCCATCACCCACACGACAAATCGGTTCGCCCTTAACAGCATCAAAGCACAACAATTTCGAGCCGACGATGCCAGCGACTGGCGTTTTTCCGGTCAGGCCGCTACAACAAGTAACTTGATATTCAGGACTGATTGATCCGGTTGACCAAGAGCCTTCTTTGGCGCAAACACTAGCTTCCTGATTTTTTAGTTCAGATAATTCTATCATAATCTGATTAGAGTATGTTCCGCATTTCCCTTCTAAATATTCGCAAACCCTAACATAATAAATTCCATTACCATAAAAAGTGCTAATCAAACTTTCCGCAGCTGAAGGACTGGGCAAATAATTATATTTATCACCTTCACGACAAGGATAAGTTGGATTTTGATTCTTGGACCAGACAACTTTATAACCCAACGGTGAATAACCATCAGCCTTCCAAATAATTTTCCCGTCATCAACTTTGAGCTCAATTGACTTAACTGAGCTAACTTTGGTCTTTTCAATAATCGCTTGAACTCTATGCGTTAAAACAAATAAAAAACCAAAACACAAAATTAACACGGCAATTTTTTTCATAGTCATAATATTAAAAATAAATTAATATGAACAAAAACCAGTCCATTCAGCTAAACGATAACCCCAGGTTTGTAAAAACCACGGTTGTTTAAAGGCACTATAATCAAGCGTATACTGTCTGCCATCTTGATTGCTCCACAACTTGTCAAAATAACTAATCGCTTCTTGGACTAGCCTACTTTGAGAAACCGAATCAATGACTATATTTGAAGTTAAGTTATAATTATGCAAATTTTTAGCAGTTAAGTTGGCTGAACCAGAAATAATCTTAGCGGTTTCCTGATTTTTATAAACAATTATAAATAAATTAGCATGATATTGTTCTCCAGTAGTATTGCACCAGCGAACACTGATTTGGTCACCGAACTTCTTGACTAACTCCTTAGCAACCGCGGTGTTAGGCAAACCCGATTTATGATAACCAAAATAATCTTTATTAGGATCAAGCAATATCTTTATAGACACTCCTTTTTTGGCAGCGCTTTTTAAATAACTGACAACATGTCTATCAGATAAATAAAATGAAGTTATATAAATAACATCAACACCGGTAGTTTCTTTGATTGCCTTATCTAAAACACTTTGCACTTCGCCTTCAGTTAATAATTTAACCCGATAATACTCATTTTTTTCTGTTGTGTTTTCTTTACGTAAATTATCAGGTAAATAAGACAAGCCGTTGCCGCTCATTGTAGCAACAACTGCCTCAGAGTCATAAACTGCGGTACCAAAAGAACCCTTGATAAGCCAAGCGATGTTAGAATTATCAGCGCTTAAGCCATGCGGATTGAAAGAACCAATAATTGATATTAATCTGCTATTATTGTCAGCTAAAAAAACACTTCGATAATCGCTTTTAAAATTCGGAAAAGCAGCTAAACCACGAAAAGTTACTTTAGGCAAAGTGTCGCCCAAAGGATTATTAAAAAATCCTTTATCACCACCGCCAAACCAAGATAAAGCTAAACGCCATGCAGCTGAATAAAATGGATTAGAATCTCTTAGTTTATTCAAATTAACAGGGATAAGATTAATGCCAGCCCTTTTTAATTTACCTAATTCTGTTGTAAACGTATTAGTATAGCCGGTATTAATTGGATCATAAATGAAATCTATTTTAATGTCGGGCATTGACTGTTTTTTCTCAACTAATTTATTAGTTAATTCTTCGGCCAATAAACGAGAATTAGTCATGCCTAAATTATGCCCATCATTAAAAAGATGATAATCAAGCAAAATATATTGTTCAGCCTTGTCAATATAATCTAAAATGGTGTCAAAAATCTTATGCTCTTGCATCTTTTGGCCAGCTGAATCAATATAAGACAAATCAGCAATCAGGTTAAGATCGTCATCATTAGTTATAAATTCTTGGCTTTGACTATCAAGACCAACCGGTATTGGTTTGTTGCTATAAAAAATAGCAACAACGAGAATAGCGACCAAGATGACGGTTAAGATAGTTTTAAGCCTTTTCAAGCGACGGTTTCGACGATTTCTTAATACTTCTTCGTATTCACTTTTAAACATATTTTTGTTATTTTGTTTAATTATAACAAATTTATAAGACAACAACAATACAAAAAATAGCCAACAATAAGTAAAAAATATTACTAAATGTTTTATTGACAAAATTATTGTCTTATTTTATAATGCTTTTGTTAATTAAATAACAACCACTTGGTCCCTTCGTCTAGTGGTTAGGACACCGGGTTTTCATCCCGACAACAGGGGTTCGATTCCCCTAGGGACTACATAACAAAAATAAGCTACAAAGTAGCTTATTTTTGTTATGTATCAAACCATAGGGGAATCGAACAAGTCAGGAGCGAAATAATGCTCGTGAGGGAACGAGCGAGCGTTAAATGAGCGTCCGTTAACCTGATGTTATCAGGTTAACGCTGACTCTGGACGAACGAACTGGCCGTATTCTGTCGGCCAGTGAGTGAGATTAACAAGAAAATAGTAGTTAATTTATAAGTTACGAAGAGCCCGACTCAGCGAGCAAGAGAGATTATAGTATAAGTAGCTTGTTTTTGCTATGTATCAAACCCTATGGGAATCGAACAATCCGCCATCCGCCAACTGGCGTAGGCGGAAGGAGCGAAATAATACTAGTAATTGAATAATTCCTAACTTTTTGCTAAGCTAAAGAAAACTTTATGAAAATATTAGCCATAGAATCAAGTTGTGACGAAACAGCCGTAGCCATTTTAGAGGGTAAAGGCAAAAAAATAAAAATATTAGCCAATGTGGTTTCTTCCCAAATAGCTATCCACCAAAAATATGGTGGCGTGGTGCCTGAAATTGCGGCCAGAGAACACATCTTAAACATTATTCCTGTTATTAATGAAGCTTTAGTATTAGCTAAAATAAATAAACATGAAGCGCCAAAAAAAATTAAAGCTATCGCCGTCACTGCTGGCCCAGGATTAATCACTTCTTTAATGATGGGTGTCGAAACTGCTAAAACTTTGGCCTTTGCTTGGAATTTGCCTATCATTGCGGTTAACCACATCGAAGGCCACATTCATGCGGCTTGGTTAGCCACTAAAACACCGGAGTTACCGGCAATTGCTTTAACTGTCTCTGGTGGACACAATATGATTGTTGAAATAAAATCTTCTTTAAAATACAAAATTATCGGCGACACCAGAGATGATGCTGCTGGAGAAGCTTTTGATAAAGCGGCTAAAATACTTGGCTTGGGTTATCCTGGTGGGCCAGCTATTGCCAAGGCGGCGCTTAAAGCTGACAAAAATAAATTGGCAACCAAAAAAATAAACTTGCCAAGACCGATGCTTAATGATCCTTCCAGCGATTTTTCTTTCTCTGGCTTAAAGACAGCTTTATTTTACGCTATTAAAAAAGACAAAGCTTGGTCAAAATTTATTCCTGAGTACGCTTATGAGTTTGAACAAGCGGTAGCAGACACCCTAACCCGCAAAGTCGTTAAGGCGGCGCAAAGAACAAACGCAAAAACTATTTTATTAGTTGGCGGCGTTTCAGCCAATCTGGTTCTTAGACAAAAATTAAAAAAAACAATCGAAGAGAAACTGCCAAAAACTACTTTTATTGTCCCGCCATTTGAATATACAACCGACAACGCCGCCATGATTGCGGTAGCTGGCTATTTTAAATTTTTAAATAATCAAACTTTTAGTTGGCAAAAATTAACCGCTAATCCAAATCTAACACTAAAATAATATGAACAAAAAAAGAATATTCTCCGGCGTTCAGCCGACCGGCAATCTGCACATTGGCAATTATCTTGGAGCGCTAAGCCAATGGGTTCCCCTTCAAGATGAATATGAATCTATTTTTTGTATTGTTGATTATCACGCCATAACATCACTAAACAAAAAAAACAGCCTAAAAAATAGTGTTATTGAAATGGCTAAAAATTATTTAGCGGCCGGCATTAATCCTAAAAAATCAATTATTTTTACTCAATCAGCTATTAAAGAACACGTTGAATTAACCTGGATTCTAAATTGCGTCTCAGCTAGAATGAGCGATTTAGAAAACATGACTCAATACAAAGACAAAGCCGATGGAAAGAATAAAGAAAATATCAGTGTCGGCTTATTCGATTACCCGGTCTTAATGGCCGCCGATATTTTGCTTTATGACACTGACGTTGTACCGGTCGGACACGACCAATTGCAACATATCGAATTAGCGCGTGACCTTGCTAAGCGTTTTAATTATCAATACGGTGAAACTTTCAAAATTCCAACCGCCTTAATCCGTAAGCAAGGCGCCAGAATAATGGGACTTGACGATCCAACTAAAAAAATGAGTAAGTCGGCCGCCTCAGCTAACAATTGGATAGCATTAAATGACAGTCCAGAAATCGGCGCTAAAAAAATAATGAAAGCCGCGACTGATTCTGAAGCGATTGTAAAATTAGACGTTGACAAAAAACCAGGCATCAGTAACCTACTAACAATCTACTCTCTTTTAACAGCTAAAACTGTTAAAGATGTAGAAAAACAATACGCTGGCCGAGGCTATGGGGATTTTAAAAAAGATTTAGCCCAAATAACAGCTGACTTTTTATCTGATTTTCAAAAAAAAGCTAACGCCTTTAGCGAAACCGATATTAAAGAAATTATGAGATCTGGCGCTGAAAAAATCAAACCGCTTGCCGAAGAAAAAATTAAACGAGTTAAACTAAAAATCGGCTTATAAAATATATTTAAAAAAACTGATCAACGCTGATCAGTTTTTTTATTGCTCTTGTTTAATAAATCAATATAAAGCTTTTGCCAGTGTTGGCACATATTTTCCAACTTATAATAATGAGCCAAATAAAAACTGGTTATAATTAAAAAAATAATAAATAGTAAAACGATTAATTCATTATTGATATTCGCCACACACCAGAACCAAAAAAGTGTTGCGCTGGAAAAAAACATAGTAACGATTAAATGGATTAAACGTTCATGACGTAAAAAATTTATTTTTTCCTGAAAAACAGCTGTGTCTTTAGCTGAGTTGATCTTGGTTCGGTTAATTTCGGAATTATATTTATCCCAAATATCTTTTTTCATATGCTTATTTTTTTGGCAAAAAAATTGTAAAAGTAGAACCTTTATTCTCATAGCTCTCTACCGAAATTAACCCACCATGATTTTTAACAATCATATCTGATAAATAAAGACCAATACCCGATCCTTCATTTTTACCCAAAGAAGCATTTGATGCTCTAAAAAATTTACTAAATAGCAAAGCTTGTTCTTTTAGAGGTATGCCGTAACCATGATCACTGATAACAATTTTCACTCCAGTGTTATTGCTATCAAGCACGCTAATGGTTATTTTTTCTCCCTCAGGACTATAAATAATGGCATTTTCAATGACAAAAAATATAGCTCTGGATAGCAGCTCTTTATCCATCATTGTTTGATCATCCATGGGCGCTCGATGATATTCAATCTTTATTCTTTTGCTGGCAATTACTTGATCCAACTCGCCAATTATTTCTGCTACTACGTCAGATAAAGAAATATAATCGTCCTTAATAATTTTACCTGTTTTTTGATACTTTAGATAAAACAATAAATTATTAACAATTGAGTTAATGCTATTAAGTTTGCTTTTCATTCCTTCAGCTAAATCTCTATCTTTAATTTCCTGAGCAACCGTTTCTATGCCGATTTTTAGAACACTTAAAGGCGTTTTAAGCTGATGCGATATAGTGGCGATAAATTCCGTCTGCTCTCTTAAATTTTTATTGTAATGGTTAATATTAGCGACATCATTACGGTAACGTAATATATAGAGGATAGTTGATAAAGTTAAGCCTAAAAAAATACCAAATAGCACTGTTAAAAATGGCAACATAATTTCAGCTTGACTCATATTATAAGCCGGTTGTGTTTCAAATATAAAACGCCAAGTTCGTCCTCCTATCTTATAATCGAAATTCTGAGTAACTCTTGGAAAAAAGTTAACCACATCGTTAGCTTTGCCATAGTTGATATTGCTTGGATTATAAAAATACATCAAACCTTCTTCTGTTTGATTTCTTCCGTTTAATAAATCATAAACCCTGACCGAAATCTTTTTACCTGACAATCTTCTATCAAAAAAATAAGAAAAAAAATCATTAGCCCTAAAGGTTCCGTTAACGGTACCTAAAAATGCTGTTCGACGCTCTTCTAATGTCCCTATAGGCAAATCCTTATTATAAACAGGCAAAAAATATAAAAAAGATTGTTCACCTGTTGGTAAGACATTAACTATTTTAGATATTGATCCTTCATTTTTATCTCGGGCATTTTCTATGGCAATCCGCCTAGATTCATCAGAATGCATATTATAACCAAGTGCTTTGCCAAAAATATTTTCAGGATAAACATAAGTTAAAATAAATTGAGCCATTTTGTCTGTTTCAGGAAAAATTTTAAAATCGGGATAACCACTAACATTAAAAGTCTTATCATTTTTATAATTCTCTATAAAATTTTTTGAATCTTTAAAAGGAATATTGCTGGAAAAAGAAAAACTCGACATAGCTGGAACCATTTCTAAAAATCTGGAGGATTCGATAAAATGATAAAATTCCTTTTTGGTTACATCATCAGAGGATTCAAAAAAAGATCTAACCGCATAAAAAGCTAAATCAATACTACTCTTATTGGTTTTAAAATCATCTACGACAATTTCTATCTCTCTTTGAGCTTTATAACGAGAAGATTCAGCTAAGACATCATATTCTTTAACAGAAACATAGGAGAATAAACCAAAAATAGATAAAAATAAAATCGTCGGCAAGAATGATCTAGACAGATTAATCTTGCTTAAAAGATCTCTCAACATATTAATCTAAATTAGAACTAATAAAATTATAATAGCACTTTTTATGAATAAATAAAATTAAATAACAGAATTTTCCCCGGCTAAATAGCCAGTTGTCCAGGCCAGTTGTAAATTATAGCCACCAGTCGGACCATCAAGATCAAGCACTTCTCCAGCTACTAATAAATTGCTGATTATTTTTGACTTCATTGTTCGATTATCAATTTCTTTCAACTCGACTCCGCCTTTAGTAAGCATCGCTTTAGTAAAATCAGCCAATTCAGGCTTATCTAAAGAAAAAGCTTTTAAATATTTGATTAAATTATTTCTATCTTGTCTTGCTACTTGATTAACAGTCAGATTTTTTTCAAGATGACACAAATCCAAGATAGCCAAAGTAAATCTCATCGGCACAAATTCTGCTAAAACATTTTTAATTAAAAAATTATTCTTGCCATTAAAAATATTCTCCAGTTCTCGTTCGTTAATTTGTGGTAAAAAATCAATCACCACACTAATATTTTCATTATCACGAGGATAATGGCGACTTAAATTCAAAGCAGCCGGGCCACTCAAGCCATTATCAGTAAATATTATAGCGCCTTCTTCAGAAGCAATTTTTTTATTTCCTGCCAACATTGACAGCTTAACAGACTTAAGGCTTAGACCCTCAAGCGATTTAATAAGCTTGTCTTGAAAAATAAAAGGGGTCAAACTGGGCATCGGCTCGACTATATTATGACCGGCTGTCTTAAGCCAATCGTAAGCGTCGCCGGTTGATCCGGTAGCAGAATAAGATTTTCCGCCAGTAGTAATAATATAATTTTTGGCAGAAAAACTTTTACCGTCTATAGTGACAAGCTCTTTAACCTTATTATCTTGATAAACTATTTTTTTAACCGCTGACGAAAAATTAAAAACTCCCCCATTTTTCTTAATAGCTGAAATCAAGATATCAAGAACTTCTCTGGATGAATTACTCAGTGGAAAGACTCTTCCACCATCCTCGACTTTAGTTTTTAATCCTTGTCTGAAAAAAAAATCAATTGTTTCTGCCGGAGAAAATTTAGATAGTCCTGACAATAAAAAACTTCCTTTTTTGCCAAATTTTAAAGCAAAGCTTCTGTTGTCCAAGCTGTTATTAGTCAAATTGCATCGGCCATTACCAGTAATTAAAAGTTTTGTTCCTGGCGCAGCTCTTTTTTCTAAAATTAAAACCTTGGCCCCTAATTCAGAAGCTCGGGTAGCTGCCATTAACCCGGCTGCTCCGGCACCGATAATGATTACATCAAATATCATTTTGCTATTAATTTCATCTTTAAAAAAAATCAAATCGAGAGTTGCCAGATAGAGTAATTAAGGTAACTGGCAAAAGTAACCCAGAGAATATAAGGGATTAAAAGATAGGCGGCTGGCTTAGAGATCTTAAAAAAATAAATTATGGTTAATAGGATGGCTAACCATAAAAAAATAATTTCTACAAAAGCTGCTCCCGGATTATGCAATCCGAAAAATATAATTGACCAAAAAACATTTAAGACTAACTGAGCGGCAAATATAATGAGCGCTATTTTTACTTTTTTGACTTTAAAACCCTTTTCCCATATCAAAAAAATAGCGACGCCCATCAAGATAAACAATGTCGTCCAAACAGGGGCAAATATCCAACTTGGCGGATTAAGTGCCGGCTTAGCAAGCGACTTATACCAAGTAGCAATAGATGGAGTGGTAAACAAAGAACCGACAATACCCGCTAATTCGCAAATAATAATGGCGGAACTCAATTTAAAAAAACTACTTATTTTCATAAATTTTATTTATTTATAAAATTTAGTTAAATTATTTTTCCTTACCACAATTTTCTCTCAATTTGGCGGCTTCTGCCTCTATTAATTTTATCTCATTTTTCAATTCTACCATTCTTAATTCTCGCCCAACCATAAACTTGTTAATATTCTCCAATTCTTCTTTACTGCTCTTTAGCTCTTCTTCTCTCTTTTTGCGTTCCGTTATATCTTTAAATGAACTAATGATTAAAGTTTTATCATGCAGATTAGCTGTTGATATCACCAACTCTAAAATTACATCCTTCTTTTTAAAATTATTCATTTCAATCTCAAACATCTGATTTAAGAAATTGCTCATCTTAGATAAAGAAAAGTTTTTCATCAACTGACTGTTAGAAGTGTTAACGATACTGTTATAGGAAACAAGCTTGTCAAATTTTTTACCGATTGCCTCCTTAGCTTCATGACCAAACATGGCTTGGCAAGCGTTGTTCCAAAAGACAATCACACCGTCTTCGTCTGTCACTACTATACCATCACTAATCATGTTAAGAATCGTGGTTATTTTTTCTTCGTTACGTTTTATGTTTAATTGTATTTCCGCTCGGTTTTTAAAATATAAAAAGATCAAAATAGTTAATACATAGAGAAAAAACAAGATTGCAAACGTTATCTTATTTGCCGTTGATAATTTCTGAGAAAGATAATTGTAATCGACATCGACTCCAAGAACCCCGATAAATTTCCCATCACTAAAATTTCTAATCGGACTAAACTCAGAAATATATGTTCCGTATTCATCTGAATATTTATCAGCCATTATTTGAGTTTGGTTATTAAAAACAGACATTACTTCTTTTGGCGGTTTTTCATATAACGCTCCTGGCTCAACATAAAGCGGATCACCTAAAGGAGTGGATTCGACTGCAAAAAAAGTTTGGCCGCCCACCTCAACTAAAACATAAACAGCATCAATACCTCGAGGTAATAAAACGCTGCCTAATTTTACAGTTTGTTCTTTTAGTCTTTTAAAGTCGGACGATTGCGAAATGTCACCTGGCAAAATACTAGCCAGATTAGCGACTCTTTCGGGATTAATAGCCGCTAAAGCTATTTCGGAAACCCAAGAAATTTCATTCCGAAAATCCTTATTGACCTTTTGTTTAATATAAAAAAAAGAAATTATCCACGAAATAACAAATAAAGCGGTAATTATCGATAGCCACAAAGTGCTTTTTCCCATTTTTTTAAAAACCATATAATTAAAAATTAGTTATTAGTCTTTTGATTAATTTAAAGTAAGTGTTTTTATAAATATTGACTGATTTGACTAAGATAATCATTCAAAAATTTAAAAGTAAACTCAATCACTATAACAGTTGAGGTAAGAGTCAAGACTACGGTAATCGCGCCAACCCACTTAGATTGCTTTCCTTTTTTCATTAGATATTTAATTCCTGGCCACAAACCCAAGGGCGGCAAAAGTATAGCTAAAAGATAAAGACCGATCTGATTAATGATTGGTACTGGCTTTAAAACTTCTTTAAGATTATTACCGCAATTAGGACAAAAATAATATTCGGGTAAAACGGCTTGATGGCAAACAGAACAAATATTAACAGTATTGTTCATAAATCATATTAATTACTAATATACCTTCTATTAAAGGGAGTATACCAAAATATTGAAATATTGTCTATCAAATATTAATAAAAATAAAATATTAAAAAACCGATATTGCTGTCAATTTTTATTTAAAATTATAATTTTGGGATATAGAATATTAGTAATAATATTCCAAAACTAAGAAAGTTGATAATAATTATTTTTTTAAATTTTTAATCATTTCAATAGAGATTTTATCTAAATCAAATTCATGTTGCCAACCCCAATCAATCCGCGCTTGGCTGTCATCAATTGAACGCGGCCAAGAATCAGCTATTTTTTGTCTTTCATCTGGGGTAAAAGTGCACTTAAAATCAGGCAGATACGTTGCCACATTTTCCGCTAATTCTTTAGCAGAAAAACTGATGGCTGCCAGATTATAAGCGGTTCTAATGGTTATTTTTTCCTTTTTGGCTTCCATCAATTCCCAAGTAGCCCTTACGGCATCATCCATATACATCATTGGTAAAGTCGTTTCTTCTTTAACAAAACAATCATAACTTCCCTTTTGCACAGCATCATAATAAATAGCCACGGCATAATCCGTTGTGCCTCCCCCAGGCAGAGTTTTCCAAGAAATTATACCAGGATATCTTAAGCTCCTGATATCTAATCCGTATTTAACGAAATAATATTGACATAATAGCTCCCCGGCCACCTTGGTGACTCCGTAAATTGTCGTTGGCTCAAGGACAGTTTTTTGCGGAGTATTTTCTAAAGGAGTTGTCGGCCCAAAAGCCGCTATGGAGCTAGGCCAAAACATTTTTTCAATTTTATATTCCACTGCCAAATCTAAAATATTCTTCAAACCATTTATGTTTACATCCCAAGCTAAATTTGGATTTTTTTCACCCACGGCCGACAAAACACCAACTAAATGGTAGATGGTATCAATGTTATATTTTTCTATTAAAGCTCTTATTTCCTCTTTATTTCGACAATCAGCCATTTCAAACGGGCCTGATTTTTTAAATTCTTCCGTTGGTTCTTTATGATGTCCCACGGCGATAACATTATCCTTACCAAACTTTTCTCTCAATTTTGGAATTAATTCTGAACCGATTTGGCCCAAAGCCCCTGTTACTAATATTTTGTTCATAATATTTTAGATTATTATTTTTTACTAAAGATTAATTTATTCATATTTTTCATGTTATAAATGTTACTCCCAAAGCAATAAGACGTCAAAAAATTTTAAAAATATTAATCTTGACAAAAATATAACTTTGTGTTAAAAATTAACCGGAACTTTAAAAATTACATATTTTACACATTTCAAGGAACACGACTGTGAGTACTAAAAAATCTTTCCCATTATTAGCTAATAATCCGGATACTATCTATCTTGATTCAGCTGCCACTTCCCAAAAACCGCAATCAGTTCTTAACGCTGAACTTGAGCACTATCTTAACTGTAACGCCCCTACCGGACGCAGCTTATACCCCATGGCTAACGCCGCTACCGAAGCGCTTAACCAAGCCAGAGAAGAAATAGCTCGTTTTATCGGAGCCGAAAACACGGCATCAGTTGTTTTCACCAGCGGAACTACTATGAGTACGAACACGGTAGCTTTTGCTTGGGCCAGAAAAAATCTAAAAGCTGGCGATAAAATTCTTACTACTATCATGGAACACCACGCCAACATAGTTCCGTGGCAAATTCTTTCTGAGGATATCGGAACTATATTGGATTTTGTCCATCTTGACAACAATGCCCTACTTGATCTTACTGAAATGGAAAACAAATTATCAGTCGGCGATGTCAAATTGGTTTGTGTTGGTCACGTTTCCAGTGTCACCGCCACTTTAAACCCTGTCAAAAAAATTATCGCCTTGGCTAAAAAATATGGCGCGAAGATTCTGGTTGACGGAGCACAATCAACCGGACATATCCCGATTGATGTTAATGATCTTAATCCCGATTTCTACGCTTGCTCCGGTCACAAAATGTTAGGACCGATGGGCACCGGAATCTTATTCGTTCACCCCGATCGTTTCAATGAAATTGGAACTATGTTTACGGGAGGCGATATGATTTCTAAAGTAACTCCGACCGAACCCTGGTTTAAACCACTTCCCACCAAACTTGAAGCTGGCACGCAAAATGTCAGTGGATTTATCGGCTTAGCCGAAGCGGCTCGCTGGCTCAATAATTATCCTGACGGATTAATTGGCGTTGAACGTTATATTAAGTCCTTAGGAACCTATGCTTGGCAAGAATTAGCGCAAATCCCGAATATCCTCTTGCTTGGTCCCGGACCGGGCGACAGCTGTTCGTCATCCCTGGTTAGTTTCACCTTTAACCATCCGGCTTGCCCAAATCGCAAAAAAATTGATGACATGATTTTAGGCGAAAAACTGGGAGAACAAAATATCTGCGTTCGTAGCGGGATATTTTGCACCGAACCGCTCTTCAGCCATCAGTTAAATTTAAAGGGCGCAACACGAGCCAGTTTCCACATTTACAACACCAAAGAAGACATAGACCAATTAGTTCAAGCAATTCAAAAAATTATCAATTAACCAAGAGAGTTAAAAATGAAATTGTTTAGTAAGAAAGATAGCAAAACAGTCGAAACTGAAAATTTGCCCAGCAATGAAGTTGTAGCTGGCCTTCGAGTAATGATTAATAAAAATTACTCGAAATATAGAGGCCAACTTGGCACAGTTGTTGAGCTGTCTAATGGCTGTTGCAGTGGCGGTATATGTTCAGTTTTTCTGGATAGTGAAGTATTAGAAGAATTTCGTTATGGCTATCAAGGTGATATCAGCCACCTGCTAAAAGTAGTTAAGGAACCGCCCAGACCGGAGATTATTTTCCTTACTAAAGCTACGGCAAAACTGGGCGCGATAGTAAAAATTTATGGCGGTAGCAACAAATATCACTATGACGCTAAACGCGGTGAAGGAAAAATAACGGAGGTGGAAGATTCGTGGGCTACTATTTCCTTTAAGGACGGTTATGAAGACGACTATACTTATAGCGAAAACGAACGCCATATAATTCTCATAAAAGAAGCGTCTGAAACCGAGGCTAAGCAAACAACTAAGCAACCGAAGCAAAAAGTGACACCAGAAACCGCTAAAGAAGGCGCTCGAGTCAAAATTGCCAAAGACAGTGACTTCCGGGGACAAAGCAAAACCATCGGCACGATTAAAAACATTGATCAATATCGTAGCGGTTGGGCAGCGGTTTGGTTCGATGATGATGATAAAAGTCACGTCTATCGTTATGGCCGTCCAGACATTGATCACGGTGTTTCAGATCTTATTCTCATTAAACCGGCACCATAAAAATTTTTATTGAAAAAATATTAAAAAAACAAACTTTCCTGTACAAAAAGAAATTGAATTAACTAAAACAAAACACTCTGATCAAAAAAAATGATTTGGGTGTTTTTTATTGCAATTAAATTTTCTGCCCCGCTCAGACTACGTATAATTCTCTATTTTTTGACGATTACAGATATAAAATATAATTCCTGTAATAATTGCCAGTATTAATGACAGCAAAAAACCAATCTTAAAAGAAAAATAAGTTATGGCTATCCCCGTGATAAATGGACCAATGGTTTGTCCGATATCCATAATTGATGATAACGCCCCCAAAGAGGATCCGAGTTTGTTCTGCTCTGTCACCTCCGCGACATAGGAACTGGTAGTAACAGTTGAAAAAGAAAGTCCAAGACCGAAGATTAACCCCAGAATAACCGCCGAAATAACTGTATGAAAATAACCCATGACACCAATAGATAATCCGAGACCAAAAATTCCAACTAAAATAAGATTTCTTTTATCAACTTTATCGGCTAATTTTCCAAATAATGGTTTTGATAAAGCGATTGACAGGATCTGCATAGAAAAAATCAGACCGATCTGTTGAGCTGAAATATTTAATTGGCTCAAATATAAGGGCAAATAAGTTTCAAACGCGCCGTAAGCGAAATAGGTAGCCATCTCGACGCCGGCTGTCGAGGACAATCTTTTGTTAATCAAAAAATATTTCAAATCTATGAACAAATCTTTAGCGCCGACCTTAATGATATTTTTTTCTTCATCTTTCAATAGCAGCGTTAAAATAAACACAGGAATCGCCAAAATGAACGCGGTTATATAGACATACTTATACTGCATTAAAGACAATCCTGAACTGGCAAAATAAGAAATTATAAATCCACCCAACATCGGGGCTAAGGCTCTGCCTATGAGCGTAGCTGATGAATAAACGCCAAGCTTTTCTCCTTTGGATGACGTATAAGCTTTAACTATCATGGCCGAAGCAACTGGTCCTAAAATTGCCGTAGCGATACCGTGGAAAAATCTGATTGGAATAAGCCATAGCGGAGAGCTAACTAAAATATATAGCAAAGGGGCAATCAAAAAAATTATTCCAGCAACTAACAATATTCTTTTTCGCCCAATTTTATCTGATAATAATCCTATTGGAAAACTAAATAATATTCCGGCCAAGGGAGAAAACGCAGAAATCAGCCCGATAATTATGTCGCTTCCACCCAGAGCCCTGACATATAACGGCAACACTGGGCTTTTTGAAATTGTCGTTGAAAAAATAGCAAAAAAACCTATTAACGACAGATAATAAATAATTTTTGAACCCAGTTCTTTTTTCATATATTGCATTTACGTTTTTTATAACTTTCGCACTGCAACCAGTAGCTCATCATATATTTTATCAATTATTTTATATTAAGTATACTTTTTAATTCTAATCCATTAATTATTTTAATAAATAAAAAATTATCAACACTTACTGCTGATAAAAAATAAATTAAACTGTGAAAATTAATACTCTGAAACATTGACTATCTGTCAAAAAAATGATAGAAGTAATAATATATGAAACACTCTTGTCCACACGAAAAAATAACATCATTCTTTAAAGCTGTTTGTGATAGTAATCGCCATAAAATATTATATATGCTTAAGAATGGCGAGGAAATGAACGCTTCTAAAATCATAGATAAACTTAGGCTTTCACAGCCAGCCGTAGCCCATCACTTAAAAATATTAGTGGAATCGGGAGTTTTGTCATCTAGAAAAGACGGAAAGGAAACTTATTATCGAATCGACGAAAAAAAAATCAGTGATTGCTGTCATGGCTTCGTTGATTCTTTCTGCAAACACGGGGAAAAATAACATATTGACATATTTAAATATTTGGATATATAATAAGAGTAAGGTAGCGCGCCTTACTCTTATTAATTAAATAATTCGCATCATTTATTTAATAACAAATACTGTTGCGATATGTTAAAACATTATGTTCCACTCAGGCTTTTTATGTCATTGCCAAGGAATCAAGGAAAAATTTAAGATTTCCAAAGAAAACTTAGGCGATAAATTAGTTATTACCTTTACCGGAGATAAAAAAAATGTCGAAATTTTAGACAAAAAAATCGATGCTGCTCATACCTTAATGGAAGGTTGTTGCGAGAATACGAATGGTAAATCGTGTTGCTAACTAATAAAAAACACGGTCTAAAATGACTGTGTTTTTTATTTGGTATTTTATATTAATATTTTTGTAAATCCTTATTAACAAATCAAAACTTATTTATAACTTTTTGACTTAAAAAATTAATAAAAGGATTAGCCATAGAAAATGTTAATTTATTCAAATCTTTAGTTATTCTATTTTTTAATTCATTGATGTCTATATTATATTGTTGGCTATAAAGATAAAAAACGTTACAGAATAAAGCTGCCTGATAGTCAAAGTTCAGAATCTCAGATACATTTTTAACAATATCTTCTGAGGCGGCTTCTATTTCCACAAACGGATTTAAAAATGGCCACTCATCAATAGTGATTTCAGCGCCTTGCAATTGCCAGGTTTCTCGCTTAGTTTCTTGATAACTTTTTTCAACACAGCCAAGATTAATTAAAAAATCTTTAGCATTTTCAAAATTATCAATTTTGATACAAATCTCCTTTTGATTGTTAATATTATCTGTCTTATCTGGCACATCCTTATAACTCATAGTAACAACACCAATACCCTCATCCCTAACACGGACCCACGAATGTTCATTTTTGTCTGGTAAATAAAAATTACTTCGCTTTTGAAGTATCTCATTATGAATTAATTGCGCGCCAACGCTTTTGAGCCTGTCTCTTATTTCTTCCTTTTTAATATCAGGAAAAGTTGCTTCAAATTCAATAGCCATTTGAGTAGATATAAATTATATCTTTTTATTTTAAGTTTAAATAAATCAATAGTCAAACCAAGGCCTTTAAATGACAGGCTAATAAAAATAATATTGACAAAAAGTATTAAAAATGTTAAACATTATCACAAATAACCAAAAATAATTGCTATTTAAAAAAAATATCCAGGAGATTAAAATGAGAGAAAAACGCCTCTTCATTGCCATTGAAGGAGTTGACGGCACTTTCAAAACAACGGTGGCAAAAATTATTGCCTCTGACTGCAATTTCCAATATTATAAAACTCCAAACAACTGTTTCAGTCCATTTAAGCGAGTTATCAATGACCATGCTAATCCGCTTGAACGATACTGCTTTTATCGATTAGCAACACAAGTTGATTCAAGACAGATTAAACAATTATTGAAAACGACTTCCGTGGTTTGCGATCGTTACTACCAGTCAACTTACGCCTATCATATAGTAAAAGATCCGATGATTAAAGACATCCACGACGATTTCGGCATAATTAAACCTGATATTAGTTTTATTCTAAATGCTCGCCCTGATATTCGCGACCAAAGAATCAAAGAGCGTACCAAAAAATTAAACGAAGTGGATGATGTTGAAGCAAAAAGTGATTTTCTTAATCGCGTGGCTGAAATATTTAAACAGTTTAAAACAAATTGTTTTCACATTGACACTAGTGACATAACATCCATTGAAGTGGCAACGATAATAAAAAACATAATATTCAAAACTTCCTAAGGAGACTACCATGAAATCAGTTTATTTCATCCATATGGGGTAGGAAAAGAAACTCATCAAGCTTTACAAAAGGAGAATTCAAAACCGATGACTGCTCACTCAAAAACATCAGTCAAGCATGCTTAACTGCTGCCATAGCAAATTGGACAAAGGAGAATCCAGGACAATCCTTCCAAGATTTTGTTATTGATATGTTACACTATGAAATCATCAATTAAAAACATAAACCCAAGCGATAAAGCTTGGGTTTTTTAATATTAATCACTCTGCGCCACGTAATTCGTCAGTTTAAAAATATATTCAGAAACTTTTTTTAACTAATTACCAATAACTAGCTTATTCCTAACTCTATTAAAATCATTACAAATCTATCAAATATCTTATTAAATACTTTATTAAGTATTGAGTGTAATATAATCCAGCCAAAATAAATACCATAGCGACTCCATATCTTAACCACTTCTCAACTTTCTGCACCGACTTAAAAGCCGGGCTAACCGTTTTCATGCTAAAAGCAATTAGAAATGAAAATATAATTACTGGCAATCCAGTACCTAAGGCAAAAACAGACGGCAGTAGCAATCCACTAGCTGATTTAAATATTAGCGGAACAAGAACGCCAAAAAATAAAACACCACTATAAGGACAAAAAGCGAAAGCAAATAGCATTCCGAGAGTTAGTGATCCCAAATAACCTTTATTCAATAACCACATCTTCAATTTTTCAGCTTTACCACTAGTTTTTAAATTAATTTTAATGATATCAAACATTATGAGGCCAGTAATTATCAACACTGGACCAAGAACTTTATCACCCCAACCCTGAAAAATACTAGAAATTTTAAAAGATGACAAACCAAAATAAATTAATGTAGCCAATAAAGTATAACTAATGCCTCGACCAAGTGTATAAAAGAGTCCGGAGAGAATCGTGCGGCTAGGGACTTTGATATCTTTAGATATAAAAGCGACGGCAGTAATATTAGTTGCTAGCGGACAAGGGCTAATTGAAGTCAAAATTCCTAAGAGAAAAGCCGTTAATATTGGTAAATTATAATTATCAATAAGATTATTTATTACATCCATATTATTTACCCAAAAGGTTGTCAATCTTATTTTTTAAGTAACTTTTATACTGATCTGGATTTGAAGTTAAACGCCAAACGGCAGTATCTTCGGTTATATAATCTTGTCCATCATAAATAGCATTAATTTTTAAAGATGAACCACTAGCCTGAAATTTTTCAGCGAGTTCTTTGTTTTCCGGTAAATCAATATTTATTTCCCGGACTTCTATCTTACCATCACGTAGTTCTGGCTGGTAATATTCTTCAACCGTTTCGCCAGACAATTTACCGATAGCAATACAAGTAGCGCAACGCTTAGTAGCGTGGAAAGTGAATACTTGAACCTTATCAGCTTTTAATTTAGTTTCACTGGCTTTAACTTCGTTTGTGCCAGATGACTTAGATTTATTATTGCTTGAACTACAGCCAGTAAAAATGAATATGCTTAAAATTAACAAAATAAAAGTCAAGACTTTCTTGTTCATAATATTATTTTAAAATTGCATTAAATAAATAACCAGTAAAGATAATTCCTAGACCAACTACCGAAGCAAAGATAACTATAAGTTTAGTTTTTATAACTTTCTTTAAAATTATGAATTCTGGAAGCGATAAAGCGGTAACTGCCATCATAAAAGCTAAAGTAGTGCCTATAGCTACACCCTTTTCAGCTAAAGCACTAACTAACGGGATTACCCCAGCAGCGTTGGAATAAAGCGGAATACCAATTAAAGTAGCCAACGGAACAGCATACCATTTATCAGCTCCAGCGTACTGGGCTAAAAAGTCAGCTGGTACGTACCCATGAATCCAAGCTCCGATACCAACTCCGATAATAATATAAAACCAAACTTTCTTAACAATATCTAAAGCATAATCTTTTGAATAATTTAATCTTTCTTTAAAAGTCATCTTAATGATTAAAGCGGTATTATTTAACCTACTATGTTTCCAAACAAAATCAGCCACTAAATGTTCAACTTTGAGACGATCAATAATTAAACCCGAGATAATGGCGATTAGAAGGCCAGAAATTATATAGATTAAAGCTATTTTCCAACCAAAAAGACCAATTAGTAAAACTAAGGCGACTTCATTAATCATTGGCGAAGCGACCAAAAAAGAAAAGGTGACGCCCAGAGGTACGCCAACTTCAACAAAACCCAAAAATAAAGGCACAGCAGAACAAGAACAAAAGGGCGTAATTATTCCTAACAGTGAAGCAAAAATATGACCAGTTAGCTTATTCTTCTTGGCCAAAAATAAACGAACTTTTTCAGGCGGTAAATAAGTTCTAATAAATGACACCACAAAAATAATCACTAATAAGAGAATAATGATTTTAAAAGTATCAAAAATAAAAAAATTAACCGCGCTGGCGAGCAAAGTTTTTGGTACAATTCCAAAGACAGAATAAGTTAACCAATCAGCTAATAATTGAATTGGATAAAACATAATTTAGCATTTACCACCGCAAGAACAACAACCACCCTTTTCTTTAATTTCAGGTTGTTCATTGTTAGTGCTTAGCAACTCTTTAATTTTTTCAATACTTAGTAAACCGCCAGCTAAAACTGCCTTGCCATTAACAACTAAGACTGGTGAAGACATCATTCCAGTATCCAGCAATTTTTGAATATCGGAGATATATTCTACTTCTGTAGTGATATTCAGCTCTCTAACCGCTTCTTTAGTTAATTCGTGAAGTTTCTTGCAAGTTGGACAACCAGATCCTAAAACTTGAATTGAGCTGATTTGATTATTCATAGTTTTTTAAGAAATTAGTTAATGATAAGTTATATTTTTTAAATATTATAGGATTTATAGAATAATAATTTTTCTTCCACTCCTGTCTAATTTTAAGTAGACCAAAATCAAGCATAACTTTTAAGTGGCTGGAAACGAGATTTTGGGATAAATCCAAATTAGAATATATTTCACAAACACAAAGCTCTCCATCTTTCAATAGACACAAAATTCTTAAGCGGTTATCGTCTCCGATGATTCTTAAAAACTTAGCGAGATTAGTAAACTCTTCGGTTAGCTTTTTATTTGTACAACATTTTGCTTTCATATTTTATATAATCAATTTATATTGATATGATACTCTTAATTAAAATGATAGTCAACTATTTAACAAATTCCAGACAAATCTCGGATTCGAATTAAGAATATCCTTTGTTTATGCCTATTTTAAATATTTGGCTACAACAAAAAAACTCAGTTTAGGCTGAATTTTTTTGATTTTGGCTGACATTGGACGACTTCCGCAAGTCTAACACACCAAAAATGTGTTGCTTCGTATATATGGACACTTTCCGAACTTTTTAACTAATTACCAACAGCTAGTTTATTCCTAACTCTATTAAAATCATTTATAAATCCAGGGCAATAGTTACTACTATTATTTATTAAATCTTTTTCTACTTCAATTATTGTCATTTTTTTAACTTCGACTAATTCATGATTTAATTTTAACTCCTGATCTGTTATTCCCACGAAAACACCGCAAAATATTTTATACGTTTTATCATCATTATGCACTTCTTGATAAAACTTATCTAACAATTTTAGATTACATTCAATGCCCAATTCTTCTTTTAATTCTCTGGCGGCAGCATTATCATAAGATTCTCCAGCCTCAACGTTGCCAAAAGCAGCTAAATCGTATTTGCCTGCCGCATTAATTTTTTTATCTGAACGGCGACAAAGAATTATATTATTATTTTCGTCTAACAACAAAATAGCTACCACGCGAGAAATAAAATCTTTCGCGATTTTATTACTTTTTAAATCTTGCCCAATGATGTCGTCATTTAAATTAACAACATCGACTAAATGATCAGCCATATTATTTGTATTTATTATCCCGTATTATTATAAATAGTCACTTCGCCTTACGCAAGTTTACTATTAATTTAAAATTGATTAAAAAATTTCCTTTCAAATTCAATCCTTATTAAACATTACAAATCAAGGCCTAATTACACATCACTTTATTCAAGACTAAATTTAACTTTACCTGAAAATTTTTGACCAGACTTTATCATTTCTGGTTCATTAACTAAACCACCCTCTTCACGCATAGCTGGTTCGATACAAATAAAATCCTTTCCGGGTTGCGACCAAACCCAAATCCGGTTATATTCCTGAGATACATCCATAATTAAAGTCCCGAGATCAGGAATTTCTATTCGCAAAACCTCATCAGGATTTTTTATCTTTGGATTTTCAATACTTGTAGTACCGTCGTTTGACCAGTTTTTTACATCATTTTCAATGATATCTCCGCCGATGAAATTGAACTTAATATCTTTTTTCTTGTCAGTTGGCACTCGAAAGTACGGATGTAAACCCATTGCTAATGGCAAGTCTTTATTTGATTCCAAATTGGTAACTTCTTGAGATAACAAGACTGAACCATCTTCTTCAATGTCATTTTTAATTTCTAAAGAAAAATTATATGGATAAGCTTCCATAGTTTTTTTATCGGCAACTAATTTTTCTATATTATTATCAGCTTTCCATTTATCAGATGTTCTAGCAAAACCATGTTGTTTTAATTTGTAGCGGCTATCTTCAACGGGGCCGGCATTAGGAAAAAGAATTGGTATACCGCCTCTAACATTTTTTTGTGTATCTTTAAAGCTATCATTATCCATATACAAAACCTCTTTCCCTTTTAATTTAAGAGACGATATAATCCCACCTCTTTCTGGACAAAATGACACCTCGCTATTATTTGGTCCTTTAATAGTTTCCATTTTAAAAACTGGAGCGTCTCCACTTCTTAAGACGGCCATAACAGCAAAATCGTTTAAAGTGTAAAAAGATATATCAGCCTTCAAATCATTGGCTATTTTTTGAATATCGCTCTTGTTAATAGATTTAGAATATAGGCCATCATCACTAACCAGCGCATTATCCATAATAAGAACATTTTCCCAGCCTTCTTGCGTATACATTTCTTTCCGTCTTTCTAATCCCTTCTTGGTGGGTGGATAAAAATCAAAATATAATTTATTGGATACCCGCAGCAACTCATTAATTATTTCTTTTTTATTATCAAAATTACCGATAGTGCCCATATTCAAAACACACGAATCAAAAAAATTATCTTTAAATGGTAATTTATTAATATCACCACAAATAAACTTTAAATTTTTAAAGTCTGCTTCTATTGCTTTTTTGTTAGAATAAATTACAAGTGCTTCTAGTAATTCAACACCAACAACTTCTAAATTATTCTTCGCTAATTCTAAGGCATCATGGCCCAAGCCTGAACCAGCAACGAGTACTTTTTCATTTTGAATATAATTTCTTAAAAACTTATTTTCAATCTCAAAAAATTCTCCTCTAATTTTGGCAATCGCGGGATTGTGAGCAACTTCCAATCGAGAAAAAATAACGCCTTCTTTGTCGTGATAACTTAAACTCATAAAATTATTATAATCTTGAATTCCTTAAAAAATCTACTAATTATTTTTTCTATCAATAATTGATAAATACTTCTGTGCTAATTTTTCTAATTTTACAAATTCACCTTTTTTCTTTTTTTGTAAAAAAAATAGAAAATCTTCTTTGGCCAACTTAACATCATTCTTTAGTTTAAAATTTATAAACCCTCTAAAAAAATAGAGTTGAGTCTTTTTGGGTTCTTTTTCCAAAACATCAGATATAAAAATCTCAGTGTCATTATATATATTAGAAAATGTCGATTTATAAAAAGTCTTTTTATAATTATACAAAGCACCATTTATATCTCCGCTATATGCTAATAAAAAACCTAAATTAAGCTTCGTAACTGTATCACTACCGTCCAATCTTTTAATTTCATTAATTGCTTGTTGTATATTTCCTTCGAAGAAATAATACATTGATCTTAGAAAACACGCCTGTAAGTTCTCAGGATCTGTTTCTTTTATTATATCTAGATATTCCTTGCAGCTTGCAATATATTTATTATCTCTTTTTGAAGTATATAAATTATAATAAACACCAAGATAAACTGACATCACTTCCGTAATTCTCTTTGGTATCCTACTAATAATAATTTTTAAAACATCTATGTTTTCATAGTTATTTATTCCTTCAATGTCATTTTTTATCTCAAAATATAAAGCTTTAGATAATTTTAAATCACCTGAAACAAAAGAAGCTATAGCCACTATGTACTTAATAACATGCTTTAGACACTTTTCGGTTAATTCAAAGCCGAGTACCTCGTCATTCTCAGAAAAAATAATCTTACTCGGTAACAATTCTCTAAATTCTAAAGAAAAAATTTTACTTAAAATAGTCGAGATCGGAGAATGCCTAACGACTCCATGAAGCTTAAATAAATACTTGTTATCTCCATCAATTTTACCCTGTTCCATTAGACCATAAACTATTAGATGTCCTCTTGATTTTGCCAAATAAGCTTTGGCGGTTTTTTCATCAGTTATTCTTTCTGAAAGTTCTTTTGGATAATACAAAACTTCAAATTCTTCCTCTGATTTTGATGATTTCAAATATTGATTTATTTCCAAAACAACATCATTTTCCAATTTAATTCTATCAAAATCGTCAATTGTTTTTATGGCAATAATTATACCTATTTTTTCTTTTTTGTTTTTAGGTATTTTCCTGGGACGCTTAGAATTGAATAACAACGATATTGCTTCAGCAATATCAGTTGGCGTCCATTCTAATTCACCTTCTTTATTTATTTTCATATATTTATATCAATATTCTATCTAAATCTAATAATAAAACAACTGGCAATCGGATTCGAATTAATAATTTCCTTTATTTACTGACATTTTTCACATATTTGACTCCAGCAAAAAAACTCAGCTTAAACTGAGTTTTTTAATTTTTGACTAATTTTACGACAAATACGTCGGTCTGACACACCAAAAATGTGTTGGCTCCCGGGGTGGGATTTCCGCGCTCGCCCGCTGGGTCGGGCTCACTTGTCCAGGGTTGGCGATAACCTTTTCCCAAAAGGTTATCGAGCGCTCACTGCGCCTTCGTCCCTCAGGCTAGTTCTCTGCCAACCTGTTCGAATCCCACCGTCCCAAAAAAATAACGATAATAAAATAGGGTTTCTTGTACAAGAAACCCTATTTTATTATCGTTGCTCCCGGGGTGGGATTCGAACCCACGACCAATTGATTAACAGTCAACTGCGCTACCGCTGCGCTACCCGGGAATGATTCTTTTAATATAAAAAGCGACTTATTAATCGCAATTAGTATTATATAATTTTTTCAAAAAGTGTCAATACCTAACCCTGTATAATGCAATATGAGCCCCAAATAAAAACCACTTTTAACACAAAATGAGCCCAAAGGCTCATTTTGTGTTAAAAAATCTAATTTTATTTAATAGGCACCAAAATATCGAACTCGGAATCATCACTGTCGTGCTTATAAAGCCCTCCATAGGCTTCCAACCAAACGGAGCCAAGCGTTCTTTTTTCATCCTTTACAATCTTAGTGATTTCACTATAAGTATTCATTAAACTATCAATTTTACCTTTATGAACAAAAGACAAATATTTAGCTTCGGGAACATCCATAGACTCCATTCCAGCAGGCAATTCATTGGCCTCACTCACCTCAACGCCAGCTAAATAATGCATAACGCAAGTACAATCTTTTAAATCAACTTCTTCTCCGGCCGCCATTTTTTTACAAACATCACAAGGTTCAGAGGATGTGCAAGCGCCGTAAAAAACTTTACCATCAGTAACATTTTTAATTTCACTTACACGATTTATAAAATCTGCCCATACCTTCTGGCAATCTGCTGAAATATTTTTAGCCGTGGTATCGACAGCTAAACCAACCAACTTCATGGCTGGACGTTGAATCTCTTTGTAGCTCATATTTTTATATTTTACTTCTAATAATCAATTAATTTTTTAACACCTTCTTGTTTCTGAATCTTCTCAATTGCCTTGGCTTCAATCTGACGAATGCGTTCACGAGTAACATCAAATTCCATACCGACTTCTTCTAAAGTATGAGCTACGCCGTCCACCAAACCAAAACGCATTTCCAAAATTTTCTGCTCACGCGGACTAAGTCTGGCAATAACCTCTTTGACATAGTCTTTCAAAAGTTGCAAAGCCGCTTCTTTGTCTGGAGCAACTGTTTTAACATCCTCGATAAAATCTTCTAAAGTCGAATCCTCATCATCATCACCGACTGAAGTTTCTAGAGAAATCGTATCTTGGCTAATCTTAATAACATAACGGACTTTATCTATATCCTCCCCCATTTCAGCGGCAATTTCCTCTGGTAATGGTTCTCGGCCCAAGATGGCAACCAATTGCCGTTGAGCTTGTTTGCATTTATTAATTGTTTCAACCATGTGAACAGGTATACGGATAGTGCGAGATTGGTCAGCTAAACTCCTGGTAATCGCCTGTCTAATCCACCAAGTCGCATAGGTTGAAAATTTATAGCCCTTACGATATTCAAATTTTTCTACCGCTCTGAACAAACCGATATTACCTTCTTGAATCAAATCCAATAGAGACAAACCCTTAGTACCGGCAAATTTCTTAGCGATTGAAACTACTAAACGCAAATTGGCTTCAATCAAACGGCGTTCGGCTCGCTTGTCGCCTTTTTCCTTGCGTTTCGCTAATTCGACTTCTTCATCACCGCTTAATAATGGCACTTTACCGATTTCCCTTAAATACATTTGGATAGAATCAGCCGAAAGCTCGGAAATATCAAATTTCAAACGCTCTTTGTCTGTTCCTAAAATAGCTTCTACTTCTAATTTTTTCTTAGGATTCAAACTGAAATCCAAAAGACCGGTTCCATCTTCAACAATTTGAATGCTGTTTCTTTGTAAGTCTTCTAAAAATAATTCGTAGTCGAAAATATAATCTTCCACTTCTGGAAAAGTTTGTAACAATTCTGTTTCAGTGATAAAACTCCTAGTCCTAGCCTTCAAGATCATTTTTTTCAAAATATCCTCAGTTGGTCGGACAATATCATGCGGTTCTCTCTTTCTTATAATAGGAGCTGGCTTTTTGTCTACTTTTTTCTCAACCTTTTTTTCTATCTTTTTCTCAGACTTAACTTCTTTCTTAATTATCTTAGCTGGTTGAACTTTTTTCTTAATTTCCTTTTGCTTATCTTTCTTGACTGGTTTAACTTTGACGATTTTTTTAGGGGCGATTTTTTTAGCGGGAGTTTTTTTAATCGGCTTAGCTGGTTTAATGTTTTTTTTATTAGCTAAAACCTTGCCAGTCTTTTTTTCTGGCTTAACATTTTTTTTAACAACTTTCTTGATTTCCTTTTTCTTATTATCTTGTTTTTTCATTTTTTTATTATCCTTACCAGTTTTTCGAGTGGTCTTAGTAACTTTTTTTGAAGGTTTTAAAACTGGCTTCTTCGAAGAAGTTGTTCGCTTAATTTTTTTTGGCTCATTTTTTTTAGCCATATTTTTTATTATGAAAGTCTTTTTAGTTCGTCATTCAAAAAAGCTAATTCTTTCATTAACTCGTGGACATTTTTAATATTCTCATCATTTCTTCCCTTTGCTTCATAATCAATAATCAAACGTCCGAGCTCCACCCTTCTTTTATTCAAATATATTTTAGCCAAATCATTAGCTATTGTTTTTATTTCAGCGTCTATTTTGGCATTATCATAAGCAAAATAATCCTTTTCTGCCAAAACAACCAACTTATCTAAATATTTAACTTCTTCCAAACAATCTTTGCCCAACAGCCATCGTTTAAATTTGTTGTAATCTAAAGCAAAAATTTCAAGGCGCTGACCTTGACTTCTTTTTGTTTCATTATAGTACACGATAAGCTCTTTGTAAAGAATCTGCGGGTTACCTAAAGCAATGCTTTCAGGCAGAACATAATCAGCTATATATGGCAAATATGAACTATATTTAAGAACAGCTGCTAAAAGATTTTCTGATAAAATCTCAGTGCGATCCATTCTTTTAGCCTGGTTCTGTGGCTTAGGCTGATTGATTGCCTTAGTCTCGATAAAAGTGCCTTTTTTAAAAGAATTGGCTAAGGAATAAATGACTTTATTATCTACATGTAAAACGGCTGCCATTTTCTTAAACCAATAATCCTTGTCTAATTCGCTAGGCAATTTATTAACAAAAGGTAAAAAACGATTAGCAGCAATAGTTTTTGCCTCTGGTGTCGATAAATCAAGGCCGTTGATTGATCTTTCAAAATAAAATTCAGCTAAACTGACTGCATTATTAATCGCTAAACGCCAAGCTTCTGGTGATTGACGGATTGCTTCATCAGGATCTTTGCCAGACGGAATCACTGCTACTTTAATATTTAATTTATATCCTTTGGCCGGGTCAATAAATTGGCGCAACCTCCCCCAACGATCGCGCGCCTCAATAAATCGATCATCAGCCGAATGTCCTAAATCACCCACTCGTTCAACTGCTTTTTGACCAGCTTCATCAGCATCTAAAGCCAAGACAACTGTCTGGCAAAATCGAGATAATTGAGACATCTGCTCTTCTGTTAAAGCTGTGCCAGAACTGGCTACTGTATTTTTAAAACCGAATTGATGCGCGGTTAAAGCGTCCATTTGACCTTCAACCACTACGGCGAAACCTATTTCGCGAATATAATTTTTGGCCTTATCTAATCCAAACAAAATCTTACTCTTATCAAAGACGATTGATTGCGGACTATTCACGTATTTACCCATAGTTTCCGCTTCCGGTGAGCCTGGTAAAACTCTAGCCGTAAAACCGACTGTTTGGCCAGCGGCATCGCGTATTGGAAACATGATACGATTACGGAAACGATTATAAAAACCGGAACCACGTTGAGACTTAACAGACAAACCAGCAGATTCTATTTCCCTTTCTGAAAAACCGTTATTTTTTAAATAGATCATTAAATCATCCCAAGAATTCGGACTGAAACCGACCAACCACTCCTCAATAATTTCTTCTGACAAGCCGCGATTAGCAATATATTGTCTAGCCGAAGAATTGTTAGACATTTTTTGAAAAGTTTTAGCGTAATAATCAGCTGCCTCGTCCAAAGCATCAAGCGCTCTTGTTTTTAGGCTGTTATCACGTGATTCATATTTTTTTAAAACCACGCCAGCCCGCGGCGCTAAAAATCTGATAGCTTCAATAAAATTCAATCCTTCTTTTTCGGTTATAAAAGAAATTACATCACCGCCCTTGTTGCAGCCAAAACAATGCCACATCTGACGATCGGGCGTAACCGTAAATGACGGCGTTTTCTCATTATGAAAAGGACAAAGACCTTTAAAAATCCGTCCGGCAGGCTTAAGCTGGACATAATCCTTGATCACATCCACTATATCTAAACGAGCTTTAATTTCATCTGCCGGGCCAATCATATTATGATATACGCTTATTCTTTAGAAAAATTCCACCAGCGCCTCTTTTTCTTAGGCATAGCTGGAATTAAAAAATTACTTAATTCACCGTGTCCAAGCGCTGACATTTTACCGGCAAATTTGCCAAACTTATTATCACTATCGCTTGTTCTCTTTGTAACTTTTGGCTCATGGTCTTGAGGCAATTTTGGCGCTTCTTCAGCAGTATTAGCTCTTTGTTGATTATCGCTGCGATAATCAACTCCGGCTAAATTAGCTAAACGACGCATTTCAGTTTCAACTAAATCCCCGCTATATTCAGCATTATGCATATGCTGACCTTGGTAGCTGGTTTCTTTATGATCCAAATGCAAATCAAGCGTAATAGTTTCGGCTTCATCAACAATATATAAATGCAAACGAGGATAATCGCCTCGTGCTAAATGCCTGACATAGCTCTCTTTACCAGTCTTGCGGTCATAGATATTTATATAACCCGCGCTTCTTAAAAATTGGGCTATATTTTGCGCTAAAGCGCTTTTTTTAATAAGTAGTTTCATAGGTAAAATAAATCAAGTTTAGCTTAATACAAGCTTAGAAAATAAACAAGACTTGACAGATATACAATAAATTAAATTAGACCTAATATTAAACAAATTATAACCAATGTAACAAAATGGTTTGGAAATTACAAAATAAAGATTATAATAAAATAATATGACTTTAATATCTTCAATCTCCGGCTTGCGCGGAACTATCGGCGGGCAGCCCGGCAACAATCTAACTCCGATAGACGTTGTTAAATTTACAACCGCTTTTGCTGAAGTTCTAAAAAAAGCTAATCAAGAAAAAATCAGCATTGTGGTTGGCCGTGACGCCAGAATTTCAGGATTGGCTCTTAAAAATCAAGTTATCTCAACTTTACAATTTTGTGGCGTTGATGTTATTGATATTGATTTAGCCACCACGCCAACAGTTGAGATGATTGTCTTAGCTAAAAAAGCCCAAGGTGGAATAATCTTAACCGCTTCTCATAACCCCAAAGAATGGAACGCGCTTAAATTTGTTAATTCTCTTGGCGAATTTATTTCAGCCGAATTAGGCAAAAAAATTCTTGAATTGGCTCAGGCAGAAAATTTTAATTTTGCCGAAATCAATAATTTAGGCAACGTAGAGAACTATAGTGAGGCGCTTAATTATCATGTTGAGCAAATTTTAAATTTACCTTTAGTAAATCCAAATCTAATCAAACAAGCCAATTTTACCATTGCCGTAGACGGGATTAATTCGGTTGGCGCCATTGCTATACCTTATTTACTTAAAAAATTAGGCGTAGAAAATATTATTACCATCAACGACACACCTGACGGAAATTTCGCTCATAACCCGGAACCATTACCAGAACATCTAACAGCCATTAGCCAAACGATAGTAACCCAAAAAGCCGATTTAGGCATTGTAGTCGATCCTGATGTTGATCGCTTAGCTTTTGTTGATGAACAAGGTAAGATGTTTGGCGAAGAGTATACTTTAGTCGCCGTGGCTGATTATGTTTTACAAAATGAAATTAAAGCTCCTTATAAAAAAGCAACCGTTTCCAATTTATCATCTAGTATGGCTCTAAATGATTTAACTAAAAAATATCAAGGCGAATATCAAGCAGCCGCCGTTGGCGAAGTAAACGTAGTTAATAAAATAAAAAGTATTTCCGCTGTCATTGGTGGTGAAGGCAATGGCGGAGTTATCTATCCCGAACTACATTACGGCCGTGATGCCTTAGTCGGCACTGCCCTATTTCTAACTTACTTAGCCCAAGAAAAATCAACCGTTAGCCAGCTCAGGAAAAAATATCCCGACTACACCATGATTAAACACAAAATTACTTTAGCTGATAAAAATGAAATTAAGCCGACACTGGAAAAATTAGCCGATATCTATAAAGACGAAAACTTAGACAAACAAGACGGCTTAAAAATAATTTTCTCAGACTCTTGGGTTCACATCAGGCCATCAAATACCGAAGCAATTATGCGCCTCTATATCGAAGCGCCCAACCAATCACAAGCCGACAAATTATTACAAGAAATCTTAAACCAGCTTCAATAAAATAAAAACACTCAAAGCAATTAAGCTGAGGGTGTTTTTATATAGCTTATTAATCAACTAATTTTTTCGGTTCGCAAGTTCCTTTATAAAAATCATCAGCCAGACAAGTCGAGCCGTCGCCAAAGGTGCAGACAGCGTTTTCGGTTGCTAAAGTTTTACCGCCAGACCAAGCGCAAAATTTTTGAGCGATAGTGTCATAACCGGTAGTTTTTCTTCCTCCAATTGGACAATCGCCTCTCAACATCGCCCATTCCTCGCAAGCTCGATTATCATCAAAATAACACAAACCATACTCGCTGCCATCGTCTTTTTTTTCGATAACCACTTTTCCGCCTTTATCTTGGCAATTAGTGCTGGCCGGATTAGCTAAACCAGCCTGATTATCGCTTTGAGTAAAACAATTAGCAAAAGTAGATGTTCCGCTTTCTTCCAAAAAAGTCGTATCACCCTTATTCCAAAAAACCAAAGTCTCTTCTTGATTGGCATACCTAGCACCGCTAGCCGAAATCGCCCGAGGTAATTTTAAATTTCGACCATCGCTCAAAACTAAATCGACTATATCTTCCTTATTATCAAACCTGGCTTGAATTATCTTATTATCCTTACAGATAAATTTTGCCTCAATCGGCTGTTCTGTCTTTGTTGAATCTATTATCTGCGTTTGTTCGTTATTTACTGGCGCTGGTTGCTGGTCTACATTTTTTTTATTATTTTTTGTAGATACATAAACACAGGCAACGCTGATGATAAGTATTGCCGTAGCTATCAAAATGATATTTTTCTTTTTCATAAAATAAATTATATTTCTTTTAAAATTTACCGAATGTTTTCTTTTTAGCCATCAAAATAAAACGATTGGCTGTCTTCATTATTTCATCACCGACATATTTTACATTGCTGTACTCCGAAGGATAACCGACTAGCTCCATAAAACCGACACCGGTTGCTTTTTCTCCATTAAACAATCCTTCAACCTTAAGTGGCCCTTCAAAATAGTTAATCGATCCGAACAACATTTCTTGATTTTCAACTTTGGCCTTAAGGTTTAATTCAATATTTTTTTCCGGTAGCTTAATTTTCCAAACCAATGGGTAGGCGGCCTTGCTTTTTGGACTTATCCAACATTTTTTTGAAGGGATAATTTTAACATTTTCACAATGCTCCTGTCGGCCGTCAGCGTAAGAAATATCAGCTAAATAGGTCTTAATATTGCCGTCATCATAGATAAAGCACACCATTTCCGTGTCATTGTCCAACTGAATCGAAAACCAATCCCATCTATCTTTTGAATAGCTTGTATCCGCCCACTGGTGATCCATCCATGATTTTCCAGTGACATTTATCCACTCATCATTAATTTTTATCCTGCCACTTGTTTTCAAGTTAGTTAAAGAATAGTAATAAGTCGTCTTAGAACCAAGATCAAGGTAGCCTGTGTCACCCTCAAACAAAGGCTCTTTCGTCGAGGTTAAAATCAGATCAATATCTTCATTTTTTATGTGGTAATCTGATTCGTTTATTCTTTCGATTGCGCAATTATCATATCCGTTCCTAATTTCTGGATTAAGATAATTTATGTAAAGCAAAGGTTTAGAAAAACTATCATTAGAAACAATAGAGAAAGGCGCTATATGGTGATAAAATTTTTTCTTCTTCGCATCCGTAATAAGAGAATGTGAGAAGTAAGATGTTTTAAGCGGTATCTTGCTTAAAAATGGTATTTTGACTTTTTTTACATCTACTTTAAACAGACAATCCATAAACGAATATTCGTTGTTAGCTTCATCTTTTAAATGTCCATTAAAATACCACCACTCAACTACGCAATCATGAGTTGATTCATCTAAGGGAAATTTTATTGGGATATATTCTTTACGCATAAAACTATTTAATTATCAGTCTTGCTTTATTTATTTATTTAATTTTAACACTATTTTATACAGAATGAAACCGATTTAAAAAATAAAATTTATCAAAACTACTGAAAGACACTATTTAACGTCTTTTTGTTGACAATTTTTTGAAAAAAAAGTAATATAAAAAAATAAGGCTGTTGCCTATATTTTTTTGCTAAAATTAAACATTTTGGAGAGTTCGCATTCAGCCCTAGGCTGATCCGCCTTGGGCGGAAGTGGTTGATTTAAAAAATAATATTGGAGAGTTCGCATAGTGGTCGAGTGCAGTCGCTTGGAAAGCGGCCAGACTTTAACCGGTCTCGAGGGTTCGAATCCCTCACTCTCCGCAAATAATAAAATACGCCCCTGAATAGGAGTGTATTTTATTATTTGTAGAAAAGCGGTAGGGATTCGAACAGGTCAGGAGTGAACTAAATATTTTTGCGAGTGAGCAAAAATATTGCAGTGAACGTCCGAAAAACATTTGGGAAATGTTTTTCGCT
>JAQWEL010000012.1 GCA_028704945.1 Patescibacteria group bacterium | reverse complement strand
CAGAGACTTAAGATAGATTAGTGCCCATGAGAGGATTTGAACCCCTAGCCCTTGCGGGACAGCGTCCTAAGCGCTGCGCGTATGCCAGTTCCGCCACATGAGCTTATCATTTATAAATAATAATATAAAACACCTAACTAGTAAAGAACATAAAAAACAGCCCGTTATAGGTGGGCTGTTTTTTACAAAAATTATTTTTATTTAGTTCCTAAAATGTTCTCTACAAGAGCCCTAACACCAGTAGCCAATAATCCCACTGCTACTCCAATAATACCATAAATCAATTTGCTACTTGCCTTTTTCACCTTTGCCGGATCACCACCGGCAGTCAAATAACCAAATCCAGCCATCAATATAAATATTACAGCCAAGATAAAGAATAGGGTATAAAGGATCCTTAAACCATAGGACAAAAGATCAATAAAACCACTAACGGTTTTGATCGGGGCGTCTGGCGTTTGTACTATTTCAGCGCCTATACTTGTACTTGGGGCAATTGCCAATAATGAAAGAGCAACTAACGGAATGATATAAAATATTTTTTTCATAAACAAATTATTAAACGACCTTATTTTTTTACGACCTCCCCCTTTGGGGGATTTATATACTTTATTATATTTTAACGCAAAATAATTATAATTTCAAATACTTTAATGACTTCCAGCTTTAATAATACTCTCGATAAGTTTATCAATACCGAAGGATAATATAGCAATAGTAATTCCAATCACAGCATAAATGAGCTGGCTTTTTGCTTTTTTTATATCTGCTGGATTATCCCCTCCTTTCAAAAAATAAAAAGCCGACAACAAAATAAACCCAACAGAAACAATCAAAAATACATTATAAAAATATTTAGTTATTTTCTTAATTATATTCGGTACATCACTAGCCTTCACGGAAATTCCCTCGCTTGTCTGTTGATTATTATCTGTCTGAGTTTGTTGTTCGTCTTCCCACCCTGGCATATCTTTATCAAAGCTAACACCATAAGCTACGGGCGTCAAAAACATTAAGAACATCATCGGTAAAACTATAAATTTAATTATTTTTTTCATATCAGATTGTATTATTTAAAATAAACGACTTTTTTATCTTTGGATACATTTTCTTTTATGTTTCTATGCCAAAGTAATCCTAAGGTGTTAGAAGATATCTAATAATACCCTCAATACTAGTAGCAATGAGTAAAAGCACTAATCCGACACTAGTCCAAAGAAATATTTGATTGGCTTTAGTAATATTTTTAGGATTGCCGGTCGCATATAAAAAAGCTCCCATAATAAACATTATAATTGCTAAAGGCCCACCAATCAGCTGTAAATAATTAACAACCACATTAATCAAACTATTAATATTACTATCTGCTTCGCCAAGCTTTGTCTGCACAATGCCCACTAAACTATTAGCCAATAGAACCACGGCCAAACCGATTACAGCCCATTGTAAAGCCTCTCTTCCCTGCTTAACCTTCCCTGGGTCACCACCGGCAGTAATAAATAAAACAGCTGCCCAAATACCCATTAAGATTGCCAAGGGGCTGGCTAAGGCAAGGACCCATTTGCTAACGCTCGCTAAAATACCGGTAAGACTCTCAGCATTCATGGGGTTTTCTAATTCCTGCCCCCAACTAGCAGTAGCTCCACTAGCCGAAGTCATGATTGGCACAGAAATTAACAAAGCCCCTAAAGAGATTGCTACGAATGAAATTTTTAAGATTTTTTTATTCATGTTGTTTACGACAAGCAATGCTAATATACTAATGCATACTAATCATACAAATACATATTAGTATTATTCGTATTAATTTGTATATTGGTATTATTTTGTCCGCGACAATATTATTTTGTATTATTAATCGCTTCAATACATTCTGCCTTACCATTAAACACCTGATTGACATAAGAACGCCAACCACCACCACTATTTTTTGCCAAAACCGTTAAAACTGAATTTAAAATCAAACTCACCGAAAAGACTATGGCAAAACCGATCAAAGCTGCTAACAGAATCTTTTTTCCATTTTCTATCTGAGATTTAGAACCTCTAGCAGATAACATTAGAACACCACCGTAAATAATAAACAAAACTGTTACAGGAAAAGCTATATCATTACGCAAAAAATTAAAAATATTAGTACCAACTTTCGTTACATCACAAAAAGTACATCCGCCTTTTTCGTAACAAGAATTAGTTATACCAGACAACAACCCACCCGCAGCTTGTACACCAACAAAAGAAGGCACAAGCGTCAATCCTAAAATTAAAAAAATAATAGTCTTGTTTTTCATTTTATTTTATTTGGCTAGCAGCCTGATTAATGGCATTATCGAGAGTTAAATACCCTCTCACTATTGATTCTATCATAGTTTTCAAAACAGCGGAATTGTTCTCTGGATTATTCTGTAGCCAAGTTTTAGCGGATAAAGCCTGTTTAGCAAAAACTCCCACCCCTTCATCCTTTTGCATTCCACTAATTAAAACCCTAAGAGCCGGGGCCTTACCAGCAGAAGCTAAATATTGTTTGGCTTGCTGGCTATTCACTAAATAAAATATAAAATTCCAAGCTGGAATAGTATTCTGGGAATTGGCAGAAACGGTCAAAGCCCAATAATCAGCATAATTTTTCACAACCTCAGGATTTTTCACTGACTGTGGCATGGCAACAACTCCATAATTCAAATAAGGATTTTTTGCCTCAATCAAAGCTTTATCAGAATTATAACCAAGCAACATAGCTACCTTACCCTGAGCAAAGGCGGTGATGCTTTCCGGAAGACTACCATTCCAACAATAATATAAGCTAGCAGGATTCGCAAAGCTAGTATAAAAATTAGCTGCTTGTTTACCCAAAGTATCATTAAAAACAGCGGAACCATTACCATTAGTAATAGTTGACCCAGTTTGAAGCATTAACAAAGATAAAATATCCGCGGAATTATTAATATTAGAACTTGTACCAATAGCAGCACCCGCTCTTTGAATTTCTCCATTAACATTTTTTTCCGTTAAACTGCGAGAAATACTTTGGAATTCCTGCCAAGTAGTAGGTGGCACCGCAACACCAGCGCTGTTAAAAATATCTTTGTTGTAATACAAAGCCAAAGTATCAATCCAAAGAGGAAGACCCCAAATTTTTTGCTGGTAAACCATATCATCAGCCACTACATCCACAAAAGCTTCTTTTAATTCTTTGACGGATAAACTGGCTGCTGGGATAGGATATAATTTTTCAAAATGTTTCGGAAGCCAATTATGTTTAATCATCAAAACATCAGGACCACGTCGGCTAGCTAAAGCATCGATTAATTTTTCTTCGTATTCATCAGGATCTACTTGAACATAATTAATAGTGACCCCGGAATTAGATGCCTGATAAGCCTCAATTAGAGGACTAAAGACGCTCTCCTTATCAATGCCCCAAAATTCCAATTCAACTGTAGCAGTAGAAGAACCGCCCGGAGAATTCTTTTTCAAACCCGGAATAACTCCCAAAATAACTAAAAGTATAAAAATAACGATTATGGCTAAAAAACCGAATAAAATTTTTTGTTGTTTTGTAAGATTTTTAATATCCATATTACTTTTTTGTAAAAACTATCGCCCAATGTGTTTCCCCTGCTTCAAATTTTTTACCAGCTTTGAATTTGTCGGAAAAAATATCTTTAATAAAATCACTACCCACTCGGCTATCTTTAGGAGGTCCTAGAATGCTTTTAGAATCCCAATCAATAACCA